>NZ_CP077941.1:2732820-3036466 GCF_019722725.1 Vreelandella profundi | reverse complement strand
ACGCACGGCTGGACCGGCGGCGTTAACTATCACGCCGAAGAGGCTAAAAAACGGCTGGAAGCGCTGTACCCGGATATCGAAATCACCATTTCGACCGCGGGCACGGCCGGCGAGCAGGCCAACGATTTAGAAGACTTGGTATCATTACGCAATATTGATGCCCTCGTGGTGCTGCCGTTTGAGTCAGGCCCACTGACTGACCCGGTGCGTCGAGTGAAGGACTCCGGCGTTTTCGTAACGGTAGTCGACCGTGGCCTGACGGAAGAAGGCATTGAAGATCTTTACGTCGCGGGTAACAACCATGAACTGGGGCGCGTGTCCGGTGAGTATATTCGTGAGCGGCTCGATGGCGCTGGTGACATTGTCGTGCTGCGCGGTATTCCCACGGTCATTGACGATGAGCGCGTACAAGGTTTTCAGGAGGCCATTGAAGGCTCCGAGGTCAATGTGCTCGATATGCAGCACGCCAACTGGAATCGTGACGATGGTTTTGAAGTCATGCAGGACTTCCTCGCCCGTTTCGACAAAATCGATGCCGTTTGGGCACAGGATGATGACATCGCGCTAGGCGTCATTGAAGCAGTGCGCCAGGCAGATCGTGAAGACGAGCTGTTTATTGTTGGCGGTGCTGGCATGAAGGACATCATCAAACGCGTGATGGACGGCGATGAGCTGGTACCGGTGGATGTACTGTATCCGCCCGGCATGATCGCCACTGCCATGGATCTTACCGTGCAGCACTTTGTTTCGAACGGCCCGGTGACGGGGGAGTACATTTTAGGTTCCCCGCTGATCACCCAGGAAAACGCCGAGCAGTACTACTTCCCCGACTCGCCGTTCTGAGCCCGGTCTGATTACGCACTGATTGCCTACTGATTGCTTAGTACTAGATAGGCGCGGGTGAAAAGCAACGCTCCCACCCGCGCTTACCCACGCACTTTATCGATACGATATTAAGAGAGTCCTATGAAAACAATCAAAGGGCCAGCGCTCTTTCTCGCCCAGTTCGCCGGTGACGACGCTCCTTTTAATAGCCTTGATAGCATCGCCGCCTGGGCGGCAGGGCTTGGCTATAAAGGCGTACAGATCCCAAGCTGGGATGCCCGCCTGTTCGATCTAAAGCGTGCTGCTGAAAGCCGCACCTACTGCGATGAGGTGAAAGGCACGCTAGCCGAGCACGGCCTATCGCTGACTGAACTCTCCACTCATTTGCAGGGTCAGCTGGTCGCGGTACACCCGGCTTATGATGAGATGTTCGATGGTTTTGCGGTGCCCGAAGTGCGGGGTAATCCTAAAGCGCGCCAAGAGTGGGCCGTTAACCAGCTTAAGATGGCTGCCCAAGCCTCGCAAAATCTTGGCCTAACGGATCACGGCACTTTTTCCGGGTCACTGGCGTGGCCGTATATCTATCCTTGGCCCCAGCGCCCGGCTGGGTTGATTGAAACTGCCTTTGATGAGCTGGCGAAACGCTGGCGGCCGATTCTAGATGCCTTTGACGAGGCAGGAGTGAACCTCTGCTATGAGATTCATCCCGGTGAAGATCTGCATGACGGCATCACTTTTGAGATGTTCCTTGAGCGGGTCGGTAACCATCCTCGCTGTCACATCCTTTACGACCCTAGTCACTTAATTCTTCAGCAGCTCGACTACCGCGGCTTTCTCGATGTGTACCGTGAGCACATTCAGATGTTTCACGTTAAAGACGCCGAGTTTAATCCCAGCCCTAAACAGGGCGTTTATTCGGGCTATCAGTCATGGACGGACCGTGCGGGTCGTTTTCGTTCATTGGGCGATGGCCAAATCGATTTCAAGTCGATCTTCTCGTGGATGGCGGCCAACGACTATCACGGCTGGGCGGTACTGGAATGGGAGTGTTGCCTGAAACATCCGGAAGTAGGCGCACGCGAAGGCGCGGTGTTTATTCGTGATCATATTATTGAAGTGACCGAACGAGCCTTTGACGACTTTGCCGCTGGCGGGGCCGATGAAGCTGCCAACCGTCGCATTCTGGGACTCAAATAGCAGGGAGAGAATTACGACATGGGTGACGACATGAGCAATCAACACGAGACGCCGCGGCGGCTACGTTTGGGAATGGTCGGCGGCGGGCAGGGCGCATTTATCGGTGGCGTGCATCGCATTGCCGCACGGCTTGATGACCACTATGAGCTGGTGGCCGGGGCTTTTGCGTCTGACGCCGAACGCAGCCAAGCGTCGGCGGCAGAGCTACATGTAGCCGCTGATCGAGCCTATCCCGATTACCGCACCATGGCCGAGGAAGAGAAAAAGCGCGCGGATGGCATTGACGTGGTTGCGATCGTAACGCCAAACCATGTGCACTTCGACGTAGCGCGCACCTTTCTAGAAGCGGGCTTTCATGTGATCTGCGACAAGCCGATGACGATTACGTTGGAAGAAGCCCAAACGCTGGCGGAACTGGTCGAACGCAGCGGGCTGTTCTTCGGCTTAACCCATAACTACTCCGGGTACTCGCTGGTACGCCAAGCTCGCGAGATGGTCGCTAATGGAGAATTGGGTGATCTGCGCGTGGTGCAGGTGGAATACCCACAGGATTGGCTTTCCACGCGCCTGGAAGAAAGCGGTATCAAGCAAGCCGAATGGCGTACCGACCCCAAACGCAGCGGCCCGGCGGGCTGTTTGGGCGATATCGGCACGCACGCTTATCACCTGGCACGCTATGTGACGGGGTTGGAGCTCGAATCACTCGCCGCCGATATGCATACTTTTGTCGAGGGCCGAGCGCTGGATGACAACGTGCATATGCTGCTGCGCTTTAAGGGCGGCGCGCGAGGCATGCTGTGGTCGAGCCAAGTGGCGCCCGGTAACGAAAATGGCCTGCAGCTGCGTGTTTACGGTAGCCGCGGTGGCCTTGAGTGGCGACAGGAAAATCCTAATCAGCTAATGCATTCACCGCTGGGAGAGCCCACGCGAATACTGACGCGCAATGGCCCAGGTCTTGGCGATGCTGCCATGGCCGCTGCGCGTATCCCTGCTGGTCATCCCGAAGGTTATCTGGAGGCTTTCGCCCAGCTCTATCGCGATTTCGCCTTGCAAATCCACGCGCGCCAACGTGGCGATACTACCAATGCGCTGGAAGCAAAAACGCCGGACGTGACCGATGGCGTCGATGGTTTGACGTTTATCACTCGCGCACTGGCGTCGTCTAAGGCGGGTGGGCAGTGGGTCGATTTCTAAAAAGCATCAGTAAGACACTACCAAATGGATATGAGAATCGATATGAACCAGCACTCAGTGCGCTATACGAGCCTTGACCAGCGTGTGGTCTTTATTACCGGCGGCGGCAGCGGTATTGGTGCCGAGCTTACCCGTGCCTTTCATCATCAGGGCGCGCGGGTAGTGTTCGTCGATATCAATGATGATGCCAGCCACGCATTGGTCGCGGCGCTTAAAACCGAGACCGGACAAGCACCGATTTACCACCACTGTGATATTCGTGATGTGGCGAGCCTACAGCAGGTCGTCGCCGAGACTGGCGAAAACGTCGGGCCTATCCATACGTTGGTGAATAACGCCGCCAGCGATGATCGTCACTCCTGGCGGGATATCGATGTTGCCTACTGGGATGAGCGGATGTCGCTTAACTTACGGCCGATGTTCTTTACCGCCCAGGCGGTGGCCGAACAGATGATAAAAAACGGTGGTGGTTCGATCATTAATTTCGGCTCGGTGAGTGTACAAATGGCGCTGGGCGGTTTGCCCGCCTACGTCACCGCTAAAGCGGCGGTACATGGCTTAACGCGCAGCCTGGCGCGGGAGTTGGGCGTGCACAATATCCGCGTTAATACATTGGTGCCCGGCTCGGTGATGACCGAACGCCAGCTGGAAAAGTGGATTGGTCCCAATGACGAAGCCGTCATTCAAGAACGCCAGTGTCTCAAACTACGGCTTGAACCTGTACATATCGCGCCCGTAGCGCTGTTCTTGGCCAGCGCCGAAAGCCAGGCCATCACCGGGCAAGAGCTGGCGGTAGACGCCGGTTGGGCTTAGGAAGAACGCGTATTAATAGACATAAGCGATGCTAATGACAAACGTTCAATAATAAATACAAGGAGCTTACGGTATGACTCAACAGCGAACGCTAAGCCGCTCATCTTATATTCTGGTGATATGTTGCATTGCCGCCATCGGTGGTTTTTTGTTCGGTTTCGACAGTGGCGTCATCAACGGTACGGTTGATGGCCTGCAGGCTTCTTTTAACTCTGATAGCGCGGGCACGGGCTTTAATGTTGCTTCTATGCTGTTGGGGTGTGCCATAGGGGCTTTCTTTGCCGGTCGTTTGGCGGACCGCTTTGGGCGGCGCACATTGCTTATTGTGGCCGCAGTGTTTTTTCTGGTCAGCGCCTGGGGGTCGGGTATTTCCGGCAGCTCTATGGAGTTTGTGCTGTACCGTATTCTTGGTGGTATTGCGGTAGGTTCCGCCAGTGTCATGACGCCAGCCTACATTAGTGAAGTGGCACCTTCCGCTTATCGCGGTCGGTTAGCCACTATCCAGCAAGTGGCGATTATTTCCGGCCTTTTTGTGGCGTTTCTGAGTAATTATGTGCTGGCGTATGTTTCTGGTTCAGCAATGACTGAGCTGTGGTTTGGTTTTTCGACGTGGCGCTGGATGTTCTGGATTGAACTAATCCCTGCATCCATCTTCCTAGTGGCGTTATTGTTTATTCCCGAAAGCCCACGTTATTTAATCAGTACGGGTAAAGACACTGAGGCACGCCGCGTACTTGGCTTGGTGATGCCTGAGGAAGAAATTGAGCCCAAAATAAAAGAGGTTAATGCCACACTGAATCGTGATCATAAACCGCGTTTAAGCGATGTGCTTAATCGCACCACGGGCAAGGTGCATGGCATCGTGTGGGTGGGCATTGGGTTAGCCGTTTTCCAGCAGTTAGTCGGTATAAACGTGGTGTTCTATTACGGTGCCGTGCTGTGGCAGTCAGTCGGCTTTTCAGAAAGCGATGCGCTGCTGATTAATGTGATTTCGGGGGCCGTCAGTATTGCCGCCTGCCTCTTGGCGATTGCGCTGATCGACAAAATCGGCAGAAAGCCTCTGCTATGGGGCGGCTCCGTGGGAATGGCCATAACACTGGCTTGCCTCTCCTATGCTTTCTCTACCGCAACAATGGTCGATGGTAGTCTGCGCTTATCAGACGATATGGGTGTGTTTGCGCTCGTTGCAGCCAACCTTTACGTGCTGTTTTTCAATGCTTCCTGGGGGCCAGTGATGTGGGTAATGCTGGGCGAGATGTTCCCCAATCAGATGCGAGGGTCGGGGCTGGCGATTGCAGGCCTTTTCCAATGGTTAGCCAACTTCGGTATTACCATGACATTTCCTATCATGTTGGCTTCCGTCGGGCTGTTCGGTGCTTACGGTTTTTATGCGATCAGTGCCGTGGCCTCGGTTTTCTTCGTTGTTCTCTTTGTCAAAGAAACACGCGGTAAAGAGCTTGAAGAAATGACCTATGAGTAAACGGTAAATTCAGGCGGGGCAATTAAATATAGCAGGCTTACATTGCCCCGTTTGGCTGTACCGTTAAGGAGCATGTGTCAGTTATAGCCAATAAAATATTAATTTTTGTTAATAAAAACAAATACTTGGCATGGTCTAGTAAGCTATAAGATGCTGTTTGGTAATGATTTTTATTAATGATTGCCAGTAGGTGGCACGCGGGCTGCAATGATTTAGGTAAGAACGGAGCAGGCAAGAGGCCTGACGTTCTTAACCTTTAAACCACTTTATGATCCTCGTATTGCGGTTTAAGAAGTAACGTTATTAGGAGGCAGTATCATGATGAAGAAGGATTCTCTCAAGAAGCTTGGCATCCTAGGTGTATCGTTTGGCCTGATGGCTAGCCCTCTCGCATTTGCACAAATGGAAGGTAGTGGCACAGAGCAAGAACCGACACCGCAAGAAGAAACCATGCAAGACGATCAAGGTACCTACAACTCTTACGACACTGAGCAAGAGCAAGGCCAGGACGTAGGAACGGAGTATGAAGAGGAAGAGGAAGAATTCACTTTCGAAGAAGAGGAAGAGGAGCAAGAAGCACCCACCACTGACGATCAGCAGGGCGATTCCGGGTGGTAATTGCGATCTTTAAGGAATAACTTTTCTCGGGCTCAAGGATGAGCCACAAAATGCCCCGTTCATTGCGGGGCATTTTTATGCCTGACCGTTAAGGCCATCAACTAAGGCGCAAGATATAATGGTGCATTGCTCCTCTACAAGGATGTCTCGATGCAGCTGACATGGTCGCAAATACCCCAATTACCCAAGGCCGAGGGCCGTATACAGGCCATTGATTTGGCGCGTGGCCTGGCGATTGGCTTGATGATTATGAGTCACGCGGTCAGTGGGCTAGTTGGCATACGCAATGTGCCGGACTGGGGTATGGTGCCGATTCATTTTTTGACAAAGTTTTCTTCCTCGCTGTTTATTTTAGTCTTCGGTATTGCCTTGGCCGTGGCATTTTTGTCGCATACTCAAAGCGATGACTGGCCCAAGCGTAGGCTCAAGCTTTGGCTGCGCGCCGTGGAAGTCTGGTTCTGGTACAAAGCGCTGCTCGTGATTGAAATGCTGCCGTTCTACCCCCCCGGCGATATTGTAGATGCCTTGCTCTACGGGCGCTTTGCGATATGGACGGAAATCTTAGGCTTCTACGCTATCGCGCTGCTGTGGGTGCCGCTGATATTGCCACTATGGGCGCGGGCGCCGCTGTGGAGCCGCCTCGCCACGATTGGTGTTTTCGTCGCGCTAACGGTGTGGCTGCAAAGCCTTAGCTTCGGCGGTAACGATATTCTGAAAGCGCTGCTGGTCGACCACGAAGACCACTACGCATGGGGTCAGATTAGCCGTGCACCGCTGATTTTAGTCGGGCTGCTTATTGGTGAGGCGCTGCTACGCTGCTACTTTGAGCCCGTAGCGCGGCGTCGCTTAGTGCTTACGCTATTGGGGCTTGGAGCGCTCATGGTCGCCGGGTTTTACGCCTTAGCATTTGCCAGCGGCGATGTGCACGCGGCTATGCTGGCGGTGGCGAATAACGTTGGCAAGCATCCGCCGGGGCTTGAGTTTATGCTGTTTAGCTTAGGCGGTGCGCTGGTGCTGTTAGCCCTTGCACTGGCCGGGGGCGCCCGTGCGGCCAAGGTATTAATGCCACTGACCATGATTGGCACAGACGCGCTGAAGGCGTTTATTTTCCACATTGTGATGATTTTCTTGGTGCTGCGCTTTCTATTGCAAGGCGACGGCCTTTACAGCTATCCACAGGCGCTCGGCATTGGCGGGCTGTTGATAATTGGTGCCGCCGCATGGATTTGGGTGACCCGCTGGATGGCCGCTCATCGCTGATTTTTATATACAGCATAAAAGAGGTAACGCATTTGCGACATTGGATACGGCGTGGGCTGATGGCGCTGGCGCTTCTCATCGTAGCTTTTCCCATCGTAGCTCTTTTCAACGTACTGCCTGCCTCTGCACAGGCTGACGAGACCAATGAGTACGATACTAATGGGTACGAGACTAGCTGGTACTACGAGGTAGATAAGCGCAGCGCTTGGCAGGGCGATTTAACTGCTCGACTGCAGGCCATCGAAGGTGTGTTTGGCGGCCAGCTAGGCGTTTATGTACAGAACCTGGCCACTGGCGAAGCCTACTCTTGGCGTGCTGATGACCCTTGGTATTTGGCCTCGTTGATTAAAGTGCCGGTCGCGGCCCAGGTGCTGGCTGAGCGCCAGGCGGGCACGCTCACCCTAGATGAGCGCTTAACGCTTGCGCGCAGCGACTTTGTCGATGGCGCGGGCCCCACTAATTGGCACGACCCCGGCACGCCTATTTCCATTCGCTACTTGATGGAGCAAATGATTACTGTCAGCGATAACACCGCCACCGATATGTTGATTGATCGAGTAGGGCTGGCGGCGGTTAATGCGCGTGCGCGCAGAATGATCGCGGCAAGCGGTGGTGATCCCTCTGAAATCGGCCCTATTACCAAGCTAGTCGGCGTGCGCCAAGGTATTTATGGCCAGCTGCACCCCGATGCTCGTGCGCTGGGCGGCATGGACTTCATGGCGCTGCGCCAACACGCGGTGAGCCAGCGTGCTCAGGCACTCGCCCGCGTGCTGGAGGTGAGCGCCGACACCTTCGCGCAGCCGGATTACGACCACGCCTTTGATGCCTACGAAGCCACGGGCGAGAATGTAGGCACGCTGAGTGCTTACGGTGATTTACTGGCGAGCCTATACGGCGCGCAGCAAGGGCTTTCACAAGAGCAGGACGGCCCGGACAATCTAGATGCCGAGCAGCGCCAAGCGCTATTAGAGGTGATGCGGCGAACGAGCTCCGGCAAGCAGCGCCTCAAAGCGGGCTTGGGTGAAGGCATTACCTTCGCGCATAAAACCGGCACTCAGCAGCGGCGCAGCTGCGATGCGGGCATTGCCCTGCGCGAACAGGCCCAGCGCGAACAGGCCGATATTAACGCCGATGGCCCCTGGGTGATTGTTAGCTGTATGCGCGGCCCTGCGGCCTTAAGCGCTCATGAGCGGGCGATGGCCAGTGTGGGTGAAGCGTTACGCCGCAGTGGTGCTCTTGGCAGGCCATGATAAACTAGTCCGTCCTCGTTTCCGTTGGTATCAAAACGGCGACGAAAAAAACCACTTTAGGAGCAATTTATGTCACGCGCCAGCGCCCGCCACATTTTGGTCAGCAGTGAAGAACAGTGCCTAGCACTTAAAAAAGAAATTGAGAGCGGCAGCGATTTTGCTGACGTCGCTAAGCAGCATTCTAGCTGCCCTTCTAGCCGCCAAGGCGGTGATCTGGGCACTTTCGGCCCCGGTCAAATGGTGCCTGAGTTCGACAAAGTCGTCTTCAACGACGAAGTAGGCCAGGTACACGGCCCGGTCAAAACACAGTTCGGTTACCACCTGTTAGAAATCACCAGCCGCAGCTAATGTCCGCAACGTTTGCCTGAAGGCCGTCAAGCGCCGCGACCCTTTGAGGGGCGCGGCGTGAGGAGTACGCCTTGAACGACCCAATTATTACCATTAACGGCCTGAACAAAACCTATGAAGGTGGCTTTCAGGCGTTAACCCGTGTCGATTTAACGATTCAGCGCGGTGAAATATTTGCCCTGCTTGGCCCCAACGGGGCGGGCAAAACAACCCTGATTAGCGTGGTCTGTGGTTTGGTCAATCCGACCGCTGGCCACGTCGTCATCGACGGTTTTGATAACGTCAGCCAGTACCGCCAAGCCCGCGAACGCATCGGGCTGGTGCCGCAAGAGCTCACCAACGAAGCGTTTGAAACGGTGTGGAACACGGTCAGTTTCAGCCGTGGCCTGTTTGGCAAGCCACCCAACCCTGCGCATATCGAAAAAGTGCTGAAATCGCTAGCGCTGTGGGGTAAACGCCACAACCGGCTAATGACGCTGTCAGGTGGCATGAAGCGCCGGGTGCTGATTGCTAAAGCGCTTTCGCATGAGCCGCGCATTCTGTTTCTAGATGAGCCCACCGCCGGCGTTGATGTTGAGCTGCGCCGCGAGATGTGGGAAGTCGTGCGCCAACTGCGTGACAACGGCGTCACCATTATTTTAACCACGCACTATATCGAAGAAGCCGAAGAGATGGCCGATCGTATCGGGGTCATCAATCATGGCGAGATTGTGCTGGTTGAAGAGAAAGCGGTATTGATGAGTAAGCTAGGCAGCAAGCAGCTAACGCTTAATCTACAAACGCCGCTGACCGAAGTGCCCGCAGCTCTACAGCGCTTCGAGCTAAGCCTGGCAGCAGAAGGCCATGAGCTTATTTATACCTACGACGGTCGCCAAGAAGAAGACGGGCGCGGCATGTCAGAACTGCTGAGCGCTTTAGAACGTGAAGGGGTGGCCTTTAAAGACCTCAACACCCGGCAAAGCTCGCTTGAAGATATTTTCGTCGATTTAGTTAAGGAGCGCGCATGAACCTTCATCCCGTTCGCGCCATTTATATGGCGGAAATGGCCCGCACGCGCCGCACCTTGCTGCAAAGTATCGTTTCGCCCGTCATCTCCACCTCGCTATATTTTGTGGTGTTTGGCGCCGCGATTGGCTCGCGCATCAGTGAGATCAACGGGGTAAGCTACGGGGCGTTTATTGTGCCAGGGCTGATTATGCTGATGCTACTGACGCAAAGTGTTTCCAACGCGTCGTTTGGGATCTTTTTTCCCAAGTTTTCCGGCAGTATTTACGAGCTGCTTTCAGCGCCTATTTCGCACCTTGAAATTGTGATTGGCTACGTAGGGGCGGCGGCCTCGAAATCGATTCTGCTGGGGCTGATTATTTTAGCCACCTCAAACTTTTTTGTGCCGCTAGAAATCGCCCATCCGTTTTGGATGCTGAGCTTTTTAGTGCTTACAGCCGTCACCTTTAGTCTGCTCGGTTTTATTATCGGTATTTGGGCCGATGGGTTTGACCGGCTGCAGCTTGTGCCGCTACTAGTCATCACGCCGCTGACATTTCTTGGGGGCAGCTTTTACTCCATCGATATGCTGCCGCCGTTTTGGCAAACCGTCACCTTAGCGAACCCCGTGGTGTACTTGGTGAGCGGCTTTCGCTGGAGTTTTTACGGCATTAGCGACGTAAGCCTAGCGGCGAGCGTAGGTATGATTGCGCTATTTCTAACGGTTTGCCTGGCCACTATTAGCTGGATGTTCCGCACCGGCTATCGCCTCAAGCCTTGAGTCAAAACTTCTAACCCTTGGATACTGATAACCCCCTATGCCGCTACTGCAAAGTATTGTGCACCGCCTTGACCCGACGCTAGACGGTGAGCGCTTAACCTTGACCGCCGCGCCGGGCACTTCAGAAGCCGGTTTTTCAGAACCGAGTGACGACCCGGTGATGACGAGCCTAGTAGGTGCGCTCAATGACACCTACAACACCAAGCCCAAGGGCTGGGGGCGCTTCGTGGAAGAGGGCGAACAGGCGGGGCCCCTGGCCATGTGGCTGCGCGACTACTTAGCCGGTGAGCAAAGCTTTGCTGAGCTTTCCGTTTCATTAGCTGAGCGGCTGGCCAAGCAGCTACAAGAGCAGCTGTCAGTCAGTGGCTATTTAGTGATCAGCCATCAGCGTCAGGGCGATACGGAAACCCTGCTGGTCGCGTTAGTGCACCAGCGCGAAGGCATTGGCATTAATCCTGAGCATCACGCCGTGCCCGCCGCCCAGCTCAACACCAGTCAGCTCACGTTAGCTGCGCGCATCAACCTCACCCAGTGGCAAAGCGATGCGCCTAACGCGCAGTACGTCTCGTTCTTGAAAGACCGTGGCGGTAAAAAACTGGCTGAAGGCTTGATCGCATTGCTAGGCATGGAGGAGGGCATCGACTCGCCGGCTGAAACGCGCACGCTGCTTAAGGCGTTTAGCGACTACGTCGAAAAAGAAGATTTCGATGAAGAAGTCAGCCGCGACAAAACCGATACGCTGGTGGACTACGCCAACGAGCAGCTGCGCCGCGGGGAACCGATGACGCTTGAAGAACTCTCAGGGCTCGTCAATGAGCAGCAGCCTAAAGCGTTTTACGAGCATATCCGCAACGCCGATTACGGGCTCTCGCCAGAGATTCCGCCCGATAAGCGCACCTTAAGCCAGTTCCGGCGCTTTACCGGCCGCGCGGGGGGCGTTTCAATCAGCTTTGACTCGCATCTGCTGGGTTCAAGCATTGAATACGATGCCGCTCAAGACCGCTTGATCATCAAGCAAGTGCCCAAGCAGTTAAGAGAGCAACTTACCAAGCAAGATTGAGCGGCCTGATTGTGAAAGCTGAGAGGTTTTTCATGCCTGGCTCATCAAGCTTTCATAAGAAATATTTAACGTATCATGCAGGTTCTTCATCATTTTGAGAGACAGCTTGCGTTTACGGTTTAATATCTCAGAGACACGCCCGCTGGATCCTAAAAGAGGCTCTAGGTCTTGGCGGGTAAGCCCATTTTGCTCCATACGAAACGTGATAGCCTCAATCGGATCAGGCGGAGCAATAGGGTAGTGTTGGCTCTCGTAAGCCTCAATAAGAGTGACAAGCACCTCCATTTCATCACTCTCGGGCGTGCCTTCCTCAGCTTGAAATATAGTCTCAAGACGCTGAAAAGCAGTCTGTAAATCGTGATCATTGCGAATGGGTTTAATAGGCATTGACGGTCTCCGCATCTACTTCATCGTATTGATTGTGAGTGCCGATGAATTTCACCCATACGACCTTATTCAGCTAGGGGGCAATGTTATATCCAAAGGTCGTTTTCAAGCAATCCTCGTTAGATCCGCGTATTTAGGTGCAAGATGTATAAATCGATGCACTTCAATCGTTAGGCGCGGTCAGAAGTCGATAACTATCCAGGCCGACAACTATCTAGGAAAACACCCATGCTGAACGCCATTAGTGATTTTTTCCAGCGCACACTAGCGCAGCCAGAACAGCGCGAAAACCACACCCTAACGTTGGAGCTAGCCACGGCGGCGTTGCTATGTGAAATCGTGCGGGCGGACTACAACACCACCGATGAAGAGTTGGCCACCCTGCGCACGATGCTGCTGACTCGCTATCGGTTAAGCGAAAGCGCCGCAGAAGAGCTGATGGCGATGGCCGAAGCGCAGGTAGAAGACGCCGTTGACCACTATCAGTTTGTTAGCCTGATTAAAGACCATTACAGCTACGACCAGCGCCGCGAGCTGGTATCACAAATGTGGCAGCTGGCCTGGGCCGACGGTAGTGTCGACCCGCTCGAAGAGCACCGCATTCGCCGTCTGGCAGACTTACTGTACGTTAGCCACAGCGATTTTATCCGCACCAAACTCCAAGTAGAGGAGCGCCATAACCCCGATGTATAACCGCAACGAAGACTCGAAGTTAATGGATTTAATTGACTCAATAGAAGAGATGGAGCAGGACGCTTCACGGGTTAGCGTTAATGATGTGGTCTACGCCGTGGGGCGGCGCTCGTTTGGGCCGCTATTGCTAGTGGCTGGGTTGATTACGTTGGCACCGATTATTGGCGATATTCCCGGCATGCCAACGTTAATGGCCGTGTTGGTGCTGTTAGTTTCTGGGCAACTGTTGGCGGGGCGTGAAGCATTTTGGTTGCCCAACTGGCTGCTGAAGCGCTCTCTTTCACGAGAAAAGTTCGATAAGGCCATTAAATGGATGAAAAAGCCCGCCCGCTGGATTGATGGATTGCTGCGGGTGCGCTTGCCATGGCTCACGGGGTATATCGGTATTCGCGTAACGGCGGTTGTGTGCTTGCTGATCGCACTGGCCATGCCACCGATGGAGTTTATTCCCTTTTCAGCCAACGGTGCCGGGTTAGCGTTAACGCTGCTGGGCTTAGGTTTAGTCGCTCGCGACGGCCTTGCGCTGCTGCTTGGATTTGCGCTATTCGGCGCTACCTGCGTTTTTATCGCCATGAGCCTGTTCTAAAAAACGCGAATCTAGCGTTCCGACTCGGCCCTACTACTCAGCAAACCAACTACCAGCCTATTTAACTGCTGCTGAAACTGCCCGCCCGGCGAGGGTGGGTTGGGGTCTGAGGTAATTACCACGGTCATCTCCCGTTCGGGAATAACGTACAGCGCTTGGCCGCCGTAGCCGCGCCCGTAGTACACGTCTTCTCCTGCCAGCTGGGTTATAAACCAACCAAAGCCATAGCCGTCACCGGTCCAAGGGGACGAACCGCGCGGCAGCCACGAAGTAGCAACCCAGCCTTCAGGCAGTATGCGCTGCTCATTGCCGCTTTCATCTAATACGATGCCGTCGGTGCGATAAAGCTCACCTATCTCAATCAGCGCCCGCGGTGAAAGCTGCATATCGTTGCCGCCAAAATAGATACCCTGCGGGTCACGTAGCCAGGGGCGAATATTGATATTGAGCGGATCACCCAGCAAGTGCTGAGCAAGGGCATGAGTGGTCTCGCCGCTGGCATGGGTGAGCGCGGCGGAAAGTAAGTGGCTGGTGCCGGTTGAATAGAGCATTTGCCCACCGGGTTCATCAACAAAAGGGCGTGTGATCGCATCGTTCACCCAGTTGGGGCTAGCAACCCAGGCGCTGTAGTTGCTTCCCGATGTGCTCTCCAATCCCGCCTGCTGGGCCAGTAAATGCGCCACGGTGATCTCGTTAACCCGCGGGTCAGTGCCGCTAGGAAGGTGTTCGCCAAACAGCTCAACCATCGGCTGCTCAACGGATTCGATAACGCCCGCCTCAATCGCCGCACCGGTAATGGCCGCAAGCACCGTTTTAGACAGCGATTTAATGTTGGCAGGCGAGGCCACGCCCGGCCCACCTTGGTGAAGCTCATGGATAATCTCGCCTTCGTAAGCCACCACGACATTATGCACGCGACTGAGCGCAGCGGCCTGCTGATCAAGCGCCTTGAGCGCATTAGAGGAAGGTTCGTTGGCGGCGGCACTAACGATAGGAAATAACCACATAATGGCGAGCGAAATCGGAAAAACATGAGCGCGCATTGCAATATCCTGGGTTTAAAGGACTGGGTTTAAAACTGGGTATAAAGTATTCGGTACAAAGAAAAAGCTTTGAGCTTACTGGCGGGGTGGAGGTTCCGTCATGCCTGTGCCCGCTCATATTAAGAGCCGCTCACGCTTTGTTCTCTCCTGGAGAACTGGCGCAACGGATCGGTGCCAATGCGCAGGAGGCGCGGCTGGCACAGAATCTTTCGCGCAAAACGCTGGCACAGATGGCCGGCGTTTCCGAGTCAACCATTAAGCGGTTTGAGTCTAATGGGCAGATCACCCTTGAGGGTTTAGTGCTTATCGCCACTGCGCTGGGCTCCACACGCCAATTTGCAGAGCTTTTTAAATTAGAGCAACCCGTGTCGATTGAGGAGATTAAACGGCAAGGGCGCACACGGGGTCGCAAATGAAGCGTATCGACACGGTTGAAGTGCTGTTGGCAGAGACTGTAATGGCCCATCAAGGCAGAGCCTCACTTAAAGACACATTTTGAGCCCCGAAACGCGTCAACACTACGCAAAAGGTTCAAAAGCCTGCTAGGATGTGGGTGCTAGTTCAAGGGTGAGCAACCCTTTGATTTTCCCTGAAACGCACTAAGCAAGGAGCGCCCTATGCGTAATATTATCTACATCATCGGTCTTATCGTGGTAGTTCTGTTCATTCTTTCGATGCTTGGTCTGCGTTAACACCATGACAAAAAAGCCCGCCGGTTTTATACGGCGGGCTTTTTTATGCGCTGCGTTTAAGTATTTCTGTGACTGTGTTTAGGGATTTCTATCCGCGAGCTGCTAGGCGCAGTCAGCGGCGCCTTGTCCAAACATATCAAACATCAGCTCACGGCCTAGGTGGGTCAGTACAAAGCGGCCATGCTCGTTAAACGTGGCGGCTTCGCTGGTTTCCATCACCTCTTGGCAGGTTGCCCAGCTAGGGGCTGTGGCGCTTAGTGCTAGCAGCTCGCGGCGGGTTAAACCGCGCTGGGGCAGGGTAATGGTTTCTAGCACATGGCCATGGTCATAAAGCAGCTCGGCGGCAATCGATAAACACTGGCGAAGGCTGCGCTGTACATGCGCAAGGCGCGCAGGCGCTTTTATTAGCTCGGCAGGCATAAGTAATGTAGACATCGTATGTTCTCCTGCAATCAGCCCAAGGTGGGCTTGTGCAGCGCATTATAGACTAAGGTCTAGGTCTGGCCTAGGTCTAGATTGGATCAATGTCTATAATGTGATCGATGCTGCCGACACGCTTGTTAGCGCCACATGCGATCGTAGTCTTTCCAATAATTACCCATATCCCGCTCTTGGGTTAAATCGTAAAGCTCGTACTGTCGGTTCAAGCGTGCGCCGCCATCGCGTGTAAGCGGCTGCCAGCGTATTGTTGCGCGTTCTCTGCTTGAGAAGGTGAAAAAGGCATCTAGCGGCATGGCTAGGTATAAGCCCTTGTCGAAGTTACCCTCACCAAAGTCATCGCCTGCATCGGTCCAAGTTCCCCAGGCGCCAATGCGCACGCCTGAGTCAAACTCGCGGGAAAAGTCTAACGTTGCCCCAAAATCACCGGCTAAATAGCGGCCCACGCTCACCTTGGCCAGCACATCTTCAATACCGGTTTCTAAATACGCATTAAAATGGCCGGTCCAGGTGCTGTAATCACGTAATTCAAAGCGTTGCTCAAACTCGCGCTGGCGAACCCAGTTAACGTCGGCACCGAACGCCCAGGGCGCATCAAACGGCCGATAGAGAACCTCCGAGCCCACGCCGGCGTACATCATTTCCAACAAGCCGCCATAGCCCATGGCATATACATTGTCGCTTAGCTTCGCAGTGCGGGTGTACTGCAAATGCTCAATACCCAGCGAGGATTCCGTCAGGTAGTCGCCAATAAAGGTGCGCACCCGCGGCAGGTTAGAATCCGCGATGTATTCGTAGTTATCTAAGTTGTCTAGCAGCGTCCACGCTAAGCTACCTGAAAACCAACCGTTGGGGTCCGTTTGATATTCCCCGCTGAGCACTGCCTTTAGGCGATAAAGATAGCCGTCAGGGCCGCCAAAGTTTTGGTCGATCTGTGGGCCTAGCTGCCAGCTAAAGCGTTGAGCGGGGGCTTCGTAAAGAGTTTCACCTGCACTATTGCCCAGACTTGCCTGGGCATAAATGCCGTAGCGGTAGGCGTATTCCAGGTCAGCAGAGGTGGCCGCCTGAGCAAACTGCTCACGGTTATGCACGCTTTCGCGCAGCGGTAGCCCTCGCTCTTGCCAATCAAACCGGAAAGAATCGATGCTGTTGTCGGCCTGGGCATGCAAAATACGGTTAGCGCGGCCCTCGCTTTGGGCCAATGATCGAAACTGCTCCGGCTGCGCTGTCACCGTAATGCTATCGCCACGCCGAGAAATGCGTTCTACCTGCATGCCCGCATTGTCGTTTAGCACTTGGCTGACCGTCGCCCAATCCGCCTGAGGCTCAGCCCCTAACGGCAGCGGGCGCGGGTCATTTTTGACTTGGCTAAGCCCTGCCAAGTTCAGGTTAAACGTTATACCGGCCATGGCCGTATTACCGCGCTGCCAGCCGGCGTGCAGCTCAGCATTATCACTAATGGCTAAGCGCGCCCCGGCGTTAAAGCGGCTGTCTTGCGCCTGATTGTTACCCTGTGGCTCATCGGAATAGTTATTCCCTTCATATTCCAACTGCAGTATTAGCGGGTTCCAAGGGGTTTGGTACTCGATGCCGCCGAAAAAAGCGGCAGGGCCAGCAAAAAACTGGCCTGTATTAAGCTCGCCGCCACCTGCGCCGCTGCTTTCTGAGCGGTCATCAAAGCGGTCAGCCAGCCAGCCTAGCGGCGAGTCGATATCACTCGCGTTGCCTAAGTAGCCCCAACCAAAGCCTGCCGTGAAATCCAGGTCATAC
The DNA here is from genome assembly GCF_019722725.1 of Vreelandella profundi. Classification (NCBI taxonomy): domain Bacteria; kingdom Pseudomonadati; phylum Pseudomonadota; class Gammaproteobacteria; order Oceanospirillales; family Halomonadaceae; genus Vreelandella; species Vreelandella profundi. Next base: position 3,019,047 of record NZ_CP077941.1, on the reverse strand, counting down.
CAACGCTTACTGGCGACTAAATACTCAGCCCCAAATAGCGTGGTGCCTCCGATATCCCGTGCGCCCACGGCCAGTTGAGGCCAATAGCGGGTTTCATCCAACAAGCGAAGCTTGGCATCAAAGCCTTTATCAAGGTTACGATCAAAAAGCGCCGATTGACGGTTCTCAACCTCTACATAGCGAAAGCCGCCTTCAAACCACTCGGTTGGCTGGAAGAAAACGTTATAGCGCCGGTAGGGGGCCGTCCGGCTAAAGCTCACCGACATTTCGCCTAGCGGATTCATCCGCGCGGAGGGCGTTTGCATAATGCCCACGCCGCCAAAGTCACTTTGCCCCGTGCCCAGCTGCCCAGCAATACCATCAGCCGCTGCCGAGCACGACAAGAAACTGGTCGTTGCTAACAGCGCACACACTGACAAACGTTTAGAGCCAACGCGATTAAAACCGTAAAAAGCCAAGGGATACATTATTGAGCTTGCCATTGAGTGCACTGGTCGCCAGGAAGTTGCGCAGCTAGCACGCCAGGCAGCCGCTGATTAATAATATCAAGCTCATGGGTCGTGCCTGGAAACGGTAGCGCCCCCATCAATCCTTGCCGAGTGGGCAGTTCAATCGCGATGCGGCTACCGGGGGCAAGCGGGGTATCTTCATGGTTCCAGGCAGCAATGCCGCGCCGGATCACCTCGGCCTGAGGAGTAACAAGGTGCACATAATCGATAGACGTAAAGGCGCGGGCGTTGAGGCCGTGGGCGAGCGTATCGAGCGTCATGCCAGGTTGCCAAGCGGTGCGAGTAACGCCTTGTAGCCCCCAAACTTCTACCCAGGTAGGTATTTCGCAAGCGCCCCAATGAATAACGCGGTCAAGCAGCGGGGCTTCACGCAGGTTAGTGCCCAGCTTCAGTAAATCTAAGCGCTCAGGGCTGCGCAGCGGCTGGCCTTCTAAGCTGCGCAACGTGTCTCGCCACGCGGCGATGGTTTGTCGATAGAGTGTATTGCCAGCTGCCTGTGCACTAATAATAAGCGTATTAAGCTCTTCAACTAGGTAGCGCCGCTCTTGCTGAAAGCGCTCTTGATCAGCGGCCAATAATGCATACGCATGGCTCCAGCTAACGGGTTCCGTTAGCTGCGGCAATGTTTCAAGCCAGGCATCGGCAAGCGTAGGCGCCGCAGGTGCAACAGTATCGGCACGACTAATCGCTGCTGTGGTTAACAGCACTGAGCCTGCCAGTAATGCCGTAGTGAACAAGCGTTTAGTTAACGATACGTACGCCCAGCAGTTAGAGCGGTAAGTTGTAATTCTCATATCTCTCGCTTTAGCGGCATCGAGTAACGTAATACGATTATTTAGGGGGGCTAACGTAAGCGTTGTTATTCGCTATCCCACCATGGCCGAGCAACTTGCCAGCTAATCTCAGGGCCCTGGGGCCAAGCCTGCTCTTCAACTTCCCACAGCCGCAGCGTAGCAGGGTCTCTCCACCACAACACCTGTGTGATTTGCCCGTTATCCCAAGCATAAGTGGCCTGGCAAGGCTGAAGAGAAAGCGCGGTGAGTAACAGCGAGCGCTGCTCAGCAGGGCCACACAGCATACGACCCTTTGCACGCTGGGCATGGCTAAGGCCTGCCTGATCAACCCAATGGCGTTCTATGCTAAAGACCGCAGGGGAATTAAGCTGCCAAGGCATGCGAGCGCTAACTTCGTTAGCGAGCGAATAGCGAGTAGCTAACAAATCCCCCTGTGCGGTCGCGGCCGCATAGAGCCCGCCCTGGTAAAGGCTTAAAAAGCCACTTTCTGCCATGGGCCAATGCGTCTGCTCCCCGCCCTGGGCGCCTAATACAACTAAGCCCCGTTGAGTAGAGGTAGTAATCGAAAGAGAAGCAAACGCAATGCTTTCCGCCTGTTCGGCGGTGGCCTGGCCACTGCTAGGGCTTAAAAGTGCCACGGCCCTGCCGGCAGGTGAGTTCTCAATAACGCTACAGCCGCTCAGGGTAAACAGGCCACCGCCGATGGCGAGGGCCAATGCATGACGCACAAAAGCCGCTGTTAGGCGGCTTTTGGGTAACGCAGAACAACAAAGAGGCAAGTGCCGAATAGAAGATTTCAAGCGCAACCTCAGTTCGTGCCGGTAGTGCCACTAGAACCGGCTGAATCTGCAGAGGCAACGGCAACACCCAGAACCACAAGGCTCGCAGCACCAACAACGAGTACCGTTGTGCTAACACCTAGTGCGCCTGCCAAACCACCCGTAGCTGCACCGCCACCCGCTACACCACCGCTAGCGGTGGGTGTGCTTGCATTGGTAGGCGTGCTTGTAGAGGTACTGCCGCCAGTAGCGGTAGGTGGCGTTTGAGCCAGCGCCAAAGGCGAAGCTAACATGCCGGCAATGGCTAGAAAAGCCAGTGATTTCTTCATCATAACGCTATCTCCTATCAGCAAGAATTAAGTGCAAAACAATATTGGCTTAATGTTTAGCGCAAAAAAGTAATCTGCGCGTAAAAATCTAAGACAAAATATTGCCTAAATAGTAGCGCGCAACTCATCCCAAGCATAGTCCCAAACTAAAATTTTGATCTGTTTTTATCAACGCGCCGCACCATCGTTTCAATTAGCTAGTCATAATGGGTGGCAAATGCTGCCACCTGCATCGCAAGAGCGAGGCTGGCGGACAAAAAGCATCAACCATAGGGCTGGCGGCCAGGCTGTGGCCTATAGGATAGATTAGGATTTAGACATATTAGTGACTCATTTGGTGCTTTTTTATGACACGATAATATTAAATAGTGCTACTTAATAAAGGTATCAAGTTAAGTGTCTAAGTGATGATAATTACTCGATAGTTTAGGCTGTGAAAAGTACTAAAAATGGGCAGGAAAATAGTCAGCTACATACAGCCATGATTGTTAGATTTCTTCTAGCGTATTGATGCCGAGTTAGGTAGGATGCCAGGCTCATAAAAGTTAACGATTCAAACAAGTAAGCCTGCTAGCAAAAGTGTTACAGGTGTCGTGATAACCCACCACTTGAGTAAAGCGGATGTATCAGTGTCGTATTGCCGCACGCCCTCTGCGGCGGCTACCTTTTGCTGCCGCCTTAATCGGCGTGCTTGCACTTTCTGGCTGCGCGCTGGCGCCCGGCGGGCATATGGATTACAACACCCAAGCCGCCCCTATTGACGACCTCGTTGATGTACAGCCGATTACCCCAGGCTTAATTGCCTCTATGCCCCGTATAGGCAACCGCGCTACGCCAATGTCAGCAGAGTTAAGCCAAGCAATTGACACCTGGGAATACCTAATCGGCCCCGGTGACGTGCTTACCATTATTGTTTATGACCACCCAGAGCTAACTATTCCTGCGGGCAGCGAGCGCCGCGCAGAAGATGCCGGTAATCAGGTGCGCAACGACGGCACCATTTTTTATCCGTTTGCCGGCCACCTCCAAGTAGCCGGTTTGAGCCTTGAAGAAGTTCGCCGTTTATTGTCACAGCGCTTAGCAGGTGTAATTCAAGAGCCTCAGGTAGATGTGAATATCGCAGCCTTTCGCTCACAAAAAGTCTTAGTCAGTGGGGCGGTTGGGCAGCCGGGTAGCGTGCCTGTTACCACGGTGCCTCTCACCGTGGCCGATGCGATTAGCCAAGCGGGCGGCGCTGGGGAAGAAGCCAACTGGCATGAAATATATCTAACTCGTAACGGAGTCGAAGAACGCCTTTCGCTATTTCGCCTGATGCGTGAGGGCGATCAAAGCCAGAACCGTTTATTACAAGACGGTGATGTGCTGCACGTGCCTAGTTCAGAAAACCAGGCCGTGGCGGTAATGGGGCAAGTTCTTAAGCCAGGTAACGTGCGCCTAGGTAACGAGCGGTTGTCGCTGACCGATGTGCTTTCGCGTGCGGGCGGGGTGGATGAAGCCACCGCTGAGCCATCCGGCATTTTTGTAATTCGCGGTAATGAGCAAGGCAGCGAGCGCCTGGCTACGGTTTACCAATTAGATATTGGCAATGCGGCAGCGCTGGTGCTAGGCAGCGGCTTTTCAATGCAGCCAAACGACGTGGTCTATGTGACCACCGCACCCATTGCCCGTTGGAACCGTGTGATTAGTCAACTGTTGCCGTCTATACGCTTACCTGGTTTTGCCGGGGAAAGTGTTAGTGATTCACGCGATTTGTAACAAAGCACTGGTATAAAGGCGATAGCTTGAGGCTTGGGCATTGCCGTACAGGCTTTAAGCAGCGCTCAGCGGATAATCATTACGCTTAGATAAAGCCATGATTAGCAGTGAGTAACGCGCACGCAGCAGGAAGTGTTAAATAATGTTTCAGCGTATTTTAGTGGTATGCATTGGCAATATATGCCGCAGCCCAGTAGCAGAGGCCATGCTGCGTGCGCGCCTTCCGGGCAAAGAGTTTTCATCGGCGGGGTTGGGCGCAAGAGTGGATGAGGGCGTTGACCCCACGGCCCGGCAGCTAGCGGAACAGGCAGGCCTAAACGTTAGCAGCCACAAAGCACGGCAGCTAACGCCTGAGATGCTTCAGGCGGCTGATTTGATATTAGTCATGAGCGACGGCCAACGCCGGGCAGTAGCTGAGCTTGCACCGGCCGTGATGGGTAAAACAATGCGCTTAGGCCATTGGTTGGAAGAAGGCCAGGGGCGTGATATTCCCGATCCCTACCAAAAAAGCTTGGAAGCCTTTGAGCATGTTCACCAGCTAGTGGCCCAAGCCACTGAGCTGTGGATCAAAAAGCTAGCGTGAAAACTGTTCTAAATGGTTGTAAAGAACGAGCCCTAATTAGCAAACGTGGATGTAAATAAAGAATGAGTGATGTAACGACCCCGCAGCCTCCTGCCAACAGTGATAATGAAATAGATCTAGGGCGCCTGATAGGCCTTCTGCTAGACCACAAATGGTGGATTGCGGGCGTCACTGTGCTGTTTGCCGCGCTAGGGGTGGTGTTCGCCTTGTTATCGACGCCTGTCTATCAAGGTGATGCGTTAGTCCAGGTAGAGCAGAAGGCGTCTTTAAATCCGTTGGCCAACCTAGGTGACATGTTAGGTCAAGAAACCGAATCAATGACGTCAGCAGAAGTACAGATCCTGCAGTCGCGCATGGTGTTAGGGCAAGTGGTGGATCGCGTAGGGCTAGACACGGTCGTAGAGCCAAACAGGCTGCCCATTATCGGCGGGTTTATCCAGCGCTATGCCATTGAACGCCCAAATTTTATGCAAGGCAATGCTGCCGTTTGGGGCAATGAACATATCCAAGTCGGCCGTTTAGAGGTAGATGATGCCTACAGAAGTGAGCTATTTACTTTAAAGGTAGAGAGTGAAGAAGGTGAGTACTCGCTCTGGTGGGAAGATGAGCGTATAGGCGCTGGCCAAGTGGGCGCATTAAGCAGCTTTTTGAATGATGGCGTTAAGGTAAGCGTGGTTGAACTAACCGCCGCCCCAGGGGCGGAGTTCACCCTGACAAAGCTACAAAATTCTGGAGCGACTAGGCGTCTGCAAGGACGTTTGAGCGTCAGTGAAGTAGGTGGTACTCGTAGCAGCAGTACCGGCATGTTACGGCTAACTCTAACCGGTGGCGACAAGCAAGAAATTAAACGCTCGTTGGATGCGGTGACTGAAACGTTTCTAACGCAAAACGTTGAGCGCCAGTCAGCCCAAGCAGAACAAAGCCTGGCCTTTTTAGAAGAGCAATCACCTGAATTGAAGGCGCAGCTTTCTGAAGCAGAAAATCGCTTGAACGAATACCGAGTAGAAGCGGATAGCGTGGATTTAAACACCGAATCCCAAGCAGCGATTGCGCGCTATATAGAGCTTGAAGAACGGCTGAATGAGGTGAAGTTCCAAGAGGCGGAATTAGCCCAGCGTTTTACGCCCAGCCACCCTAGTTATCAAGCGCTGCTGCGCCAGAAAAGCGTTATTCAAAACGATTTAAATGATTTAAACGAGCGGGTCAGCCAGCTACCTGAAACACAACAAGAAGTGGTGCGCCGCACCCGCGATGTTGAGGTAACGCAAGCCATTTACGTCAATGTACTGAATAAAACCCAAGAGTTACAAATGACCCGCGCGGGTACTGTGGGCAATGTGCGCATTATTGATAGTGCACTAGTCAGCTCTAACGCCATTGCGCCCAAAAAATCACTGATTGTGGTGTTAGCTACTTTACTGGGCGGCATGCTAGCGGTGGGTGTTGTGCTCGTGATGGGGTTGCTTCGTCGTGGTATTGAAACTCCAGAACAGATTGAACAGGCCGGGTTGCCGGTGTACGCCACAGTGCCGCGCTCTGATGCCCAGCAGAAGCTTGTGCGTAAAGTAAAAAATAAAGGTGATAAGCGTAGCCACGAAATCACTACGGCTATTTTGGCCGAGCGCGACCCTGCGGACCTTTCCATTGAAGCGTTGCGTGGCCTGCGTACCAGCCTGCATTTCGCGATGCTGGAAGCCAAAAATAATTGCCTGATGATTACCGGCTCAAGCCCTGGCATTGGTAAAAGCTTTATTTCGGTAAATCTAGCCGCCGTATGTGCTCAAGCGGGGCAGCGAGTACTGGTGATTGATGCTGATATGCGCAAAGGCCATATTCATCACGCCTTTGGGGGGGGGAGTACCAACGGGCTTTCCGATGTGCTTTCAGGCCGTAGTACTTGGCAGACCCAAGTCCGCGGCAGTAATAATGTAGAGGGCTTAAGCTATATGAGCCGTGGCATTGCTCCACCCAACCCCTCTGAGTTGTTAATGGGCGAGCGTTTTGCACAAATGCTGGCAGAAGTTGAGCAGCAGTACGACTTAGTAATTGTAGATACCCCTCCAGTGCTAGCGGTAACTGATCCCGTCATTGTGGGTCATCACTGTGGCACAACGCTACTGTTGGTGCGTTTTGAACTCAATACTTTACAAGAAATAAAGCTAACCACACGCCGTTTAGAAAACGGTGGTGTAGTTGTTAAAGGTGCCATTCTAAACGCAATGGAGCGTAAAGCCGTCAATAGCTATGGATATGGTTACTATCAATACAGTTATAAAACTATATCAGAGTAATTGGTTAATGTCCTAAACAGCCAAAAACTGCCTTGGGATTAAGAACGAAAATGTATAAAGCTGGATTATTTCAGTCGTTTTGAATATTAATGAGGAGGGCATTGAGAATACGCCCGATAATCTTAGGGCGGTAGCGTGTCTAAAATGTACTTTTAAGCTTAGCTACAATGCTAAGAGTTAAAATAATAGATTAACATTAGGCCAATAGTTTGCGAACGCTAAGCTTACTCAGGTTTATTAAATAGTATCGTCAGATCTTAATATTATCCCATTCTAGTCGCTTAGGATTATCCTCAAATGCACAAACTCGAAGACATCAAGCTCGCCATCATCGGTCTCGGTTACGTTGGCCTACCTCTCGCCGTAGAGTTTGGTAAAAAGCGATCTGTCATCGGCTTTGATATTAACCAGTCGCGAATTGACGCACTCCGTAAAGGCCACGACAGCACGCTTGAAGTTGAAAGCGATGAAATGAAAGAGGCTGATCAGCTGATATTTACGGCAACAATAACTGAGCTAGAGTCAGCTAATGTTTATATTGTGACCGTCCCTACACCGATTGATGAACATAAACAACCTGATCTAACACCACTATACAAAGCTTCAGAAACGATTGGTAAAACGCTGAAACATGGCGATATTGTCATTTATGAATCTACGGTTTATCCCGGCGCTACAGAAGAAGAGTGCATACCGGTACTGGAAAAGAATTCGGGCTTAAAATACAACATTGATTTTTTCGCAGGTTATAGCCCTGAGCGTATTAATCCAGGTGATAAAGAGCACCGAGTCACTAATATTAAAAAAGTAACCTCCGGCTCTACTCCCGAAGCAGCTGAGCTGATAGATGCATTATACAATGAAGTTATTACAGCAGGCACCCATAAGGCAAGCAGCATCAAGGTAGCTGAAGCCGCCAAGGTTATCGAAAATACTCAGCGTGATTTGAATATTGCTCTAATTAACGAGCTAGCAGTGATTTTCAATAAAATGGATATTGATACAGAAGCCGTCTTGCAAGCAGCTGGTACTAAATGGAATTTCTTGCCTTTCCGCCCTGGCCTGGTTGGCGGTCACTGCATAGGAGTAGACCCCTACTATTTGACCCACAAGGCGCAATCCATTGGCTACCATCCAGAAATTATTCTCGCAGGTCGTCGTTTGAATGACAGTATGGGCGCTTATGTAGTGTCACAGCTAGTTAAATGCATGATGAAAAAACGCATTCATGTTGATGGTGCAAAAGTACTAATTATGGGACTAGCGTTTAAAGAAAACTGCCCTGACCTACGTAATACCCGTGTTGTAGATATCGTAAAAGAACTAGGTGAATACAACATAGAGGTTGAGGTATACGATCCGTGGGTATCGATAGCTGAAGCCGAACATGAATATGGTATTACCCCAGTTATAGAGCCATCAATTAACAGCTATGACGGTATCGTTGTCGCTGTAGGCCATAGCCAGTTCAAGGCATTAGGCGTAGAGAATATCCGCAAACTCGGCAAGTCAGAACATGTGTTGTATGATCTGAAATATTTACTGCCAGCTGAAGAGTCCGATCTGCGCCTCTAAAGGTATCTAGATCTGAATTAATGGAGGCCGAGTTTAATCTTGGTCAAAAAAATCTATTCAAATTTAAGAAGTGCATATGACTCGTTACGAACAACTTCTTCAGGAATTGCCAAAGAATTCTAAAACCTGGCTTATTACTGGTGTCGCTGGATTTATTGGTTCTAATCTTCTAGAAACACTGCTAAAACTTGATCAGGAGGTAGTCGGCCTCGATAATTATGCTACAGGTCATCAACGTAATCTTGATGAGGTCAAAAGCTTAGTCTCTATAGATCAATGGGCACGTTTCAACTTTATAAAAGGCGACATTCGTAATTTGGATGATTGTCAAAAAGCTTGCGAAGGTGTCGACTACGTATTGCATCAAGCAGCATTAGGTTCCGTCCCTCGCTCGATAAATGACCCTATCACTACTAATGGCACAAATATTAATGGTTTTCTCAATATGTTGGTAGCTGCCCGTGACGCTCAGGTTGATAGCTTCACTTACGCTGCTAGTAGTTCAACTTATGGAGATCATCCGGGCTTACCGAAGGTGGAAGACATAATTGGTAAGCCTTTGTCGCCTTATGCTGTTACCAAGTATGTGAACGAGCTATACGCTGACGTATTTGCCAAAACTTATGATTTCCAAACGATTGGCTTGCGTTACTTTAACGTGTTTGGTAAACGTCAAGATCCAAATGGAGCATATGCAGCAGTGATTCCGAAGTGGACTGCTGCAATGATTAAAGGTGAAGATGTATTTATCAACGGTGATGGCGAAACTAGTCGTGATTTCTGTTTCATCGATAACACTATACAGATGAATTTATTAGCAGCAACTACTGAGAATGTAGATGCCAAAAATTTAGTATACAACGTTGCCTTGGGTGACCGAACAACTCTGAACGAACTGTTTGCTGCTATACAAAAAGCATTGAAAGTTAATGGTATATATTACCCCAAAACCCAGCAGCACAGAGCCTTTAGATCAGGCGATGTACGCCATTCACAAGCGGATATCGGAAGAGCGACAAAGTATTTAGGATACCGTCCGGAATTTAAAATAGAAAAAGGTATAGATCTAGCAATGCCATGGTACATATTAAACATGAATAGATTGCAGTAAATGCAGCGAAGATTAAGTACACATAGTGATCAAGAAACTAAGCGTTTAGTCAGCACGATTAAATATTATTAATCAATATATTTTATTGAGCTGATTAAAAAGCAATAATTTTATTATAAATTAAGGGTTTCTGATTTTTTATTACGATTGTATTTTTTACGATTGTTGGCATAGCTTTTAAATTAATAGTGAGTGCTATATTTAGATGTCTCTTTTAAGTTTTATGGCATACAGAATGGCAACTAATGACAACTTCTAATCAAAAAAAATTCTTTAAATTGAAGCTATGGAAAAACAAAGCATTTTCTGGTCCAGCTAGTGTGGTTCTTAATGGTATGCTGACGCTTGCTATGGGAAGTATAGTTGCACGTATAATAGGATTTGCATCTATTCCTATTCTTACGCGTTTATATAGCCCTGAAGATTTTGGGATGCTTGCATTTTTTATCTCTGTAGTGTCGATGTTAGCACCCATTGTTACATTGCGTTATGTGCTAGCCGTACCATTGCCTAGAAACGATGGTATAGCTATTAATTTGATGTTGCTATCAGTCTTTTTAATGTTTTTTATGAGCCTAATAGTTGCGTTTTTATTATTTTTATTTGGGGAAAGGTTGTTCAGCTATTTTTCTATGCAAATGTTAGAGCCATATTGGTGGTTAATTTTTCTTGGCTTAGTTGGTGGAAGTGGTTATGAGATATTATCAATTTGGGCTACACGTAAGCGTGCATACAAGCCTATAGCTCATACGACAGCTATTCAAAGCCTTACTGGTAATCTTATAAAACTAGTTCTTGGTTTTCTTGCTATTAAACCTTTTGGTTTGCTAATAGGCCAAGTGGTTGCTACTAGCGGCGGTATAGTTTCATTAAGCATTCGCTTTAAAGAAGATTTTATTAGAAACCAAAAACATATAAGATTAAGTCGAATAAAATTGGTGGCTTTACGTTACCGTAATTTTCCAATTTATCGGCTACCTTCGCAGTTTTTATTAGTATTTTGTGCTCAAGCACCATTATTGTTTACTGCTTTGATTTACGATGCTCAAACTACTGGCCAGCTAGGATTAGCATTAATGGCATTAAGCCTGCCTATTGGCTTGCTAAGCAGTAGTATGAGTAGGGCTTATTATGCAGAAATAAGTCATATTGGTAAAAGTCAACCAGGAAAAATTCGAGAAATTACACTTAGCATGTTGAAGAAGCTATTTGTAATATCTTTGTTGCCGGCGTTGGTGCTTGCTATATTTGGCGAATTTATTTTTTCTATTATCTTCGGAAAAGAATGGCAATTAGCAGGTCAGCTTGCTGAGCTACTTGCTATATATCTCGTCTTTCAGTTTTTACAAGTTCCTGTGTCTCGTATTCTCTTTGTATTCGAAGGACATATATTGTTGCTGATATTAAATGTACAGCGTGCCGTGATTGTCACAGGTTGTTTCGCTGCAGCGTATTACAATCAAATGACAGTAACTAGTGTTATTTTTTTATATTCAATTATGCTAAGCGCGCAATACGTTCTTAGTATTTTTTATACTTTAAAATTTATACCAGAACAGGAGATGAGTCATGGATCTAATAGTTAAAGGCCCACAACAGTTGAACGGCACCGTATTAGTAAGTGGTGCCAAAAACAGTGCAACTCGTGTTCTTGCCGCGGCATTGCTTTCTGCAGGTAAAGTGAATTTGCGTAATTTCCCTTTAGCTTTAGAGGATGCAAAAGCAAAAATAGATTTTATAAGAAATTTAGGAGCTATATGTAATGAAAACCATACGACTTCAGAGATAGAAATTTATACCCCTTCACTTTCATATGATGAAATATCAAATTATGATTTGCCGATTCGAACTACTTATCTTTTAGCTGCGGGTGTTTTAGCTAGAAACTCCTATGCAAGAATACCATATCCAGGCGGGTGTAAGATTGGTACTAGAGGTTATGACCTACATATTCTTGTTTGGCAAAAATTAGGCTGCCAAGTTATAGAGAAAGCGGATTATATTGAGTTAAGTGGTAAACTTGTTGGCGGCATCATTGACTTCCCAATGTCAACAGTTGGGGGTACAGAAAATGCATTAATGTGTGCATCTGTAGCACAAGGGGAAACTTTAATTCGAAATGCTTATGTTACCCCTGAAGTTACAGATCTAATTGATTTTTTACGTGAGATGGGCGCTCAAATAGAACTAGAAGGTAGTAGCCTTATTCGCGTACAGGGAGCTGGAGACCTGCTTCGCGGCGCCTCATTCTCAATTATGGCAGACAGAATAGAAGCGCTTACATGGGTCATAATGGGGGCAGTTACTGGGAGTAATCTATTAATCCAAAACGTTCCATTCGAAACTATGGAAGTACCACTCATTCATTTACGAGAAGCTGGTCTGGATCTTTTCCACAATAATAATAACATTATGGTGTCGCCGGATTGTCTTGGGGCACATGGGATCCAACCGTTTGAGTTAGCCTGTGGAACACATCCAGGAGTTATTTCGGATATGCAACCTTTTTATACTTTTCTAGCAATGTTTGCAAATGGTCGTTCGGTTATTTTTGATTATCGCTATCCTGAGCGCGTAGCCTATGCTAAGCAACTTGAGAAATTCTCGAAAGGTAGTATTGATGTTGAGCATGGACGGATAACTGTTCGAGGCAATCATTTGCTTAAAGGGGCGAATGTCACGTCTACAGACTTGCGCGGGAGTATGGCGCTAATCATGGCTGCGTTATGTGCTGAAGGAGAAAGTCATATCAGTGGAGTTGAGTTGGCCTTACGAGGTTATAATAATTTGCCTGAAAAACTAGCTGAATTAGGTGTTTACTGTGACTGGCAGCCATAATATGCAATCGGTTGTAACTAAAGCTTTAATTTATGATTTGAAAAAAATAGTTCCCAGTGGAGTTTTTGTTAATTTATCTTTGGCAAAAATAAGTCGTTGGAACATAGGGGGCCTGGCTGATGTAATCGTGCGGCCTCAATCACCTGAACAAATTAGAAAGCTTAGAGAATATTTTTATAAAAATAACATTGCTCATGTAGTGATTGGAATGACAAGTAACCTTTTGTTCTCGGATAAAGGTTTACTTGTTCCATGTATTCAACTTGGATACGAAATGAATAAAATTAATATAGATAGTAATATAGTCACCGCTCAGGCGGGAGCTTGGGTGCCTAAGTTAGCAAGAGAAGTACAGAAAGCAAAGCTTGTCGGAGCTGAGCATATATGTGGGGTACCAGGCACTCTTGGAGGCTTGGTGTACATGAATGGAGGCAGTCAGCGCAAAGGCATTGGCAGCTCAGTCTCAAAAGTAGTTAGTATCGATTCTAAAGGAGGTTATGTTACTCGTAACAGAGTCGACTGTTTATTTGCTTACAGAAGTTCGATATATCAATGTCGAGACGAAATTATATCTGAGGTTGTGCTGAATTTTGAAGATGCTGATTCTTCGTCATTGGTACGTAAAGAAATGTTAAGTATACTTTCTTCACGCAAAAAAAAATTCCCACGAAAAATTCCTAATTGTGGTTCTGTATTCAAAAGCGATCCTTCAGCATATAGCTTATATGGACCACCTGGAAAAATTATAGAAGATCTTGGTTTAAAGGGGTATGCACGGGGAGGGGCAAAAATATCTGAAGAGCATGCTAATTTTATTACTAATATAGAAGGTGCTACGTCTTCAGATGTTATTTTTTTAATAGAACTAATTAAGGAAAGAGCTTTTTCAGAGCTCGGGTGCCAATTAAATGCTGAAGTCAAGTATGTCGATGAGCATGGGTGTATTTGTGCCGCTGATCAAATAGATAAAAATAAGGCTAAATTTTGAAAAATAAAGTTTATCTTTTTGTTAGCAATATTAAAGGTTTAAACACCGGAAGGGGAGGACATTACTATACCGTTTTAGATCATTATTCCTTTTTTTCAAAACAGTTTCATGTGGAAGTTGTTTGTATAGGGCATGAAGTTCCTATTGCATTTGAAAACATTTCTAATAAAGTTCGTTTTATTCCTTATAAAAATTTATTAGATATTTCTGCTACAGTAGCTTTGATGAAAACTATTTTTAATAAGAATAATTGTGTAGTTAATGCTTTCGACTCGAATGCTTTTTTGTTTGCTAGACTGGCAGGAATAGAAAAAAAAGTGCCTCTTTTCTTCACGAAATGTGGTGGTGCAGTAAGAAGTGGTTATACTCCTGCATTGCATCCAGACGTTGTTTTTCATGGAGAAGATCTGAAATTCTATAAAGAGATTGGTGGGCCACTTAATCATCGCTACTTAGAAATGATACCTAATAGAGTAGCTACTAGCTTTTGTGATAAACCAAAGCCGCAAGATCTTAGCTTATATCCACAAGGAAAATTAAACATACTCCGCATTGCTCGATTGTGTGATAAATATAAAGAAAGCTTGTATCAAACAATAGCTTTGGCACAGGATTTAAAATCCTCAGGATTTGATGTTTTCTTGGCAATAGTAGGGTCGCCTGAAAATAAAGAATTAACCTTAGAGTTGGAAGCTAGTATTAAAGGTTTAGGCAGGCTATATAAATCTGATGAGATAACTACTAGAGCTAGCCGTCATATTATAGAATCAGATATAGTTGTAGCAGCAGGTCGAGGAGTTATGGAGGGCGCACTAGCTGGAAAATTAGTAATGATTTCCTCAAAAGGGAATGATTTTCCAATTCTTTTAACAAGGAAAATCTTCTTTGATGCTTTGCATTGTAATTTTTCCGATCGATATTCATGCCGCGATGTATCTAGCTCTAATGATGAGATTAAGACGTTGTTAAATGATATTAATAAGCTTAAAAAGCATAAAGCTGATATTGCTCTACTGTCACAAGAGAATTTTTCTTTAGTATCTGCTAGCGATAAGTATAGGGAATTATATAGCGCTCTTATTGCAGCTCCCTCAATTTATGATAAAAAAGATCTCTTTAAGCATACTATTAAATTTTTGTTGGAAGGTGTTGTTAGAAAAATCCGGTCATAGTGTCGTGAGTGTCTCATGAATATAAAGAAAATGTTTTTAGAGTTTTTGATAGTAATTTCAGTTTTTTTGTGTGTTTCCGGCCTGGATATATATTTATCAAGATCTGGTTATTTGGTAGGAGGTAGCTTAATTGGTGTATTATTTGTGTTAGGTATGTTTTTTATTTTGGCCATGAAAAGTAATGGGCATATAAAAATAAATAATGCTTCTATATGGCCGCTAATTTCATTATGGGCTTTTTTTTCTTTTTTGATTTGGGTACTTTGTTCTGTATTTTTTGCTCCTGATATTGTCTCGGCAGGATTAGCTTTTTTTAGGTACTGTTTATACATGTTGGTGGCTATATTTATTGGAATAATTGTATTAATGCCGTCGTATAAAAAGTATGTGACAGCTGGCGTGATTGTGGCGATATTATTAATCTGTGGCACTATCTGGGTCGATGTAATAAGCCCTAAAAAATATTTTTCTGAAGGAGCACGTCCGGCTGGCATTATGATTAATCCTAATGCGGGGGCACAAGCTGCAACTATGTTGCTGCTTCTAGCTTTTGTGTTATTAAGATCAACTCGATCACTGCTTATTATAATGGGCTTTGTTGCTGTCTCTGTTTTGGTTACTTTGTCTCGAAGTGGTTTTTTATTGTTATTTCTTTGTATACTATCAGGCTTTTATTTGCGCAAAGAAATTGGTTTTAGTTTTAATTATAAGTTTTTGGTTTCAGTTGCAGTAATTTCTTTGTTCTTAGTTGGTTCAGCTTTCGTCTACTTTAATATGGTTGTAAATCTTACAGTCCTTAATAGATTGGAGTATATGTTTTCAGATGGAGGATTTGTTGATCTTGATGACCCAAGGGTTCAATTAGCAAAAAAATATTTTGATTTATGGTTGGAAAGACCAATTTTAGGATTTGGTACTGCTTCAACTTATAGTGGTGAATTTGATATAAAGGGAGCTACACATAATTTATATTTAAAGATATTAGTGGAAAATGGTGTTATTGGGCTTTCTTTTTTTATAATTTCATTGTTATGTTTTATGTTCGGGAATTGCATAAGATCAGGCTGGGGGTATGTTCTACCATGGTGTTTGGTAGCTGCTTGGGGTGTTTTTGCAAATGGCCTTTTAGATAATAGGTTATTCTATATTGTAATTGTGATTCTTTCGTTAAGCCCTGCAATTATGCGTGTTAATAAGCCATAATTGAAAGATGCTATAAACAAATGAAGGTGTATGAATGTTATTATTTAAACTCTTTAAGAAAGTAATTGGGCTATATATTTTGCATTTTCGCGGAGGAGTCGCTTATGCTCATCATTGCGGCGTTCAAACTGGCACTGGATGTCGTATTTATAGTACTGCTTGGGGATCAGAGCCCTTTCTGATTTCTATTGGTGATAGGGTTACTATAACCAGTGGTGTTAAGATCCTTACCCATGATGGCAGTACATGGCTTATACACAATGAAATGGGAAAAAGGTATCAGCACTATAGTCCTGTAACTATAGGAAGTGATGTGTTTATTGGTGTTAATGCAATTCTTCTACCTGGTGTTAATATTGGAGATAAGGTGATTATAGGCTCAGGTTCAGTAGTTACTAAAGATGTTCCCAGTGGTACTATAGTAGCAGGTAATCCGGCTCGATTTATCGGTAGTTTTATTGATTATGAGAATAAAGTTATAAATTCATTTGTAAATGATTCTGAGTTAGAACATTGTTTGCCATATGAAGAAAAGGTATTTTTAGCAATTGATATAAGTAGGGGCCGCTAATGGCACGCGCTCTTATAGTATTACCCACTGCTATTATGGGTGGAGCTGAAAGAGTGTTGTTTAATGTTGCTCATGAGTTTTTAGCACAGGGCCACTATGTTACGATTTATATTATGTCTAGAGGGCGGCAGCCTAACTGGGATGTTTTGGAGTCCCATCCAAACTGTGTCCTAATTGTCAGAGAGTTTTCTTCTGAAAAATCTTCCTTGCTTTCTTTTTTTTATTATATGAGAAAAATTTCAGCTGATTTTAATCCTACTTTTGTTTTTTCAACTCATACTCATATAAATGCTGCACTAAGCTTTTTAAGATATATTCGGATTTTAAAGTGCGACTTTCTTGTTTCTAGAGAGTCTACTTTCATTTTTGAAAGATTTTTCGGCTTAAAAAGGTTTCTTTTTCATTTTCTTTATCGCTTCTTTTATGGGGCACAAGACTTGCTAATTTATCAGACAAAGAACATGAAGAATTCTTTAGAGTCTGCGTTGAATTGCGAGCCAGTAAAGAATTCACTAGTGTTAGAAAACCCTGTTTCTTTAAGTTTTATTGACTCCTCTCTAGAGTCCATCATGTTATCTCCAAAGAAAAGTAATCGATTAGTGGCATGTGGTCGTTTAATTCCTATTAAAGGTTTTGGAACTTTGATAAAAGCATTTTCAGAGGTTCTAAAATATCATCCAGAGTCGGTTTTGGAAATAGTTGGCGATGGCCCAGAACGGCAAAAACTTGAAACCTTAGTTTGTGATTTAAATTTAGAAGGTCGAGTTATATTCCATGGTAGAGTGGAAAATCCTTTTTTTTATTATCAGGGTGCTACTATGGGAATAGTTAGCTCCATTAAAGAAGGCTTCCCCAATGTTCTGATAGAAATGATGGCTAGTGGTGTTGGTTCACTCGTAACTACACCTTGTACAGATGGTGTTTATTCACTGCCAAATATTGAGGTGGCCGGGGGAGTTGATGAGGATTCAATTTTCCATTCTATTAATTCAGTCTTAAATAATTATAATGATAAATCTTCTTTGTATAGAGAGTATGTTGAGGCAGATAGGTCTGTAACACAATTTATTAATAAAATTTTTTTGGCGTGCGGTTATCCTCGCATAATGGGCGAAGATAACAGTTTTTAATTTTGGTTAGCGTATGTCTTTTTATATTTTTTTGTTATGTGGGCTGAGTGTCTTCATGTTTCTTTATTGAATTTTATGTATGACTTTTTTAGTATATTTTTGAAATTTTGTAAAAGTTTTGAATATGGCTTTGTTTTTTTGTTTTAATTATTAGGAGGTTTATTTGAAGTTTTTATTGGTGGCAAGCTTTCCTAACTCGCTTATTAAATTTCGCGGCGTCTTATTAGAGGCTATTCAACATGCAGGATATGAAGTTCATGTAGCTTGTCCAGGAATCCTTGATGAACGTGGTCTTTGTGATGAGCTTGAAGTTTTGGGAATAAAAGTACATGACATAAATTTAAATAGAACTGGTTTGAATCCTTTTGCAGACTTAATTTCATTTTTTTCTCTCTGGAGTTTAATGCGCAATGTCAAGCCAGATTATGTTTTATGTTATACAATAAAACCTGTTATTTATGGTGTCTTAGCAGCGTGGCTTGCCTCTGTTCCTAATCGAGTTGCCTTAATAACAGGGCTAGGATACACATTTCAAAATTCTGAAGGTGATTTCAGGCGAGCATTTCTTCACAAAATTGTTCAGAAGTTATATAAGTTTGTATTAAAAAAAACAAAAGTTGTTTTTTTTCAAAATCCTGATGATGAGATTTTGTTTCGTAAATTATTTCTTTTACCTACCAATACGCGATCTGTTGTAGTGAATGGTTCAGGAGTTTCTGTGGATCAGTTCACTGTGACACCATTGCCTAGAGAGTCACGTTTTTTGCTAATTGCTAGGCTCCTGGGTGATAAGGGTGTTCGTGAGTATTTTGAAGCTGCAAAAATTATTAAAGCACGCTACCCAGCCACAGTCTTTCTGCTGGTTGGTTGGATTGATAAGAACCCTGATGCAATTGCCCAGCAAGAGCTCGATTCTTGGAGAGTTTCAGGCATTATTGATTACTTAGGTAAGCTTGAAGATGTTCGTCCTGCCATCGAAAATTGTAGCGTTTATGTACTGCCTTCTTATAGAGAAGGTACACCACGTACTGTTTTAGAAGCCATGGCAATGGGACGAGCAATCATTACTACCGATGCCCCTGGATGTAAAGAAACAGTAGTAGATGGTGATAATGGTTTTCTTGTGCCGGTAAAGTCTGTTAGTGAACTTGTGGCTGCTATGGAGAAATTTATTTTAGACAAGGATTTGGCTGTTTGCATGGGACATCGATCCCGTGAAATAGCTGTCGAAAAATATGATGTGCATAAAGTAAATGCTTTGATGCTAATGGAGATGGGTGTTTCATGATTAAAAGATTTTTTGACATTATTGCATCTTTAATAGCTTTGATCCTATTGTCTCCTGTTATTGTTATCATCGCGTGGAAAATCAGTCGTAAAATGAGTACCCCGGTGCTTTTTCGCCAACTCCGTCCAGGCTTAAATGGCGTTCCTTTTCAGATGGTGAAATTTCGCACTATGAAGGATGTTGTTGATTCTTCAGGTAACACTCTTCCTGACTCTGAACGGCTTACATCTTTTGGATATTTTCTGCGCTCTTCCAGCCTAGATGAGATACCGGAGTTATGGAATGTGCTGAAAGGTGATATGAGTTTGGTAGGTCCGCGCCCACTGTTGATCGAATACCTGCCCTTATACTCACCTGAGCAGTATCGCCGACATCAGGTACGCCCTGGTGTTACTGGTTGGGCACAGATCAACGGCCGCAATGCTATTTCATGGGAAGACAAGTTTAAGCTAGACGTATGGTATATAGATAATCGCTCACTTTGGCTGGATGTGAAGATTCTATTTCTTACTGTTAAGAAGGTCTTGGACCGCGATGGTATTAGTGCAGAGGGCGAGGCAACTATGACTAAATTTACCGGCAGTGATAAATGAGGCGTCTTGCCGTTCTTGGTGCCAGCGGCCACGGTAAAGTGGTTGCAGAAACGGCCTTGCAATGTGGTTGGGAAAGTATTGTTTTTTTTGATGATGCTTGGCCTGAAGTACAGATTAATGGCAGCTGGGCTATTGTAGGCAATACTCAGGCGTTAATACAGCAGTTAAGCGAGTTTGATGGTGTGCTGGTGGGGATTGGCAACAACCACGTACGCCTTGAAAAGGTACGTCAGCTCAAGACCCTCAATGCCCCTTTAGCAACTCTTGTACATCCTGCCGCTGTTGTGAGTAATACGGTTTTGCTTGGCGCAGGTAGTGTTGTGTTTGCTGGAGCCGTTATACAAATCGATAGCCAGTTGGGTGAGGCGTGTATTGTAAATACACGAGCTAGTGTTGATCATGACTGCTCGTTAAGCGATGGCGTGCATATTTGCCCCGGTGCTACGTTAGCAGGTGGCGTTACAGTGGCTGAAGCTAGTTGGGTAGGTATAGGCGCTTGTATTAAACAGTTAGTAAACATCGGTAGTAACGCCACCATCGGGGGAGGTGCCGCGGTTATCCGTGATGTGCCTTGCGGTCAAACTGTTATTGGCGTACCAGCACGTTCTCTTTACTAGTAAGTTATTTTCGGCTAATTAATTTCAATACTTCGACACATCTGGTGGTCGCATGCTTAACGGTCCCTTCTCCCCCTGGCCCTCCTTCTCTGAGGACGAAGCCAATGCAGTTCATAATGTTCTTCTTTCCAATAAGGTTAATTACTGGACAGGCCAGGAAGGTCGTCAATTTGAGCGTGAGTTTGCTACGTTTGCAAAAGCTAAATACGCTATTGCCGTTTCTAACGGTACCACCGCGCTTGATTTAGCATTAAAAGGTCTTGGTATTGGTGATGGCGCCGGAAGTGGAAAAGATGAAGTTATTGTTACTTCGCGTACCTTTTTAGCGACTGCCTCTAGCGTTGTTACCGCAGGTGCAGTACCGGTGTTTGCTGATGTAGATCGTGACTCACAAAATATTACTGCTGCCTCCGTTGCTGAACGAATTACGCCTAACACGCGAGCCATTATTGCTGTCCATTTGGCGGGGTGGCCATGTGAAATGGAAGCGCTAATAGCGCTGGCTGAGAAACATAACCTTTGTGTAATTGAAGATTGCGCCCAAGCTCATGGTGCGACTTATAAAGGCCAAAGCGTAGGTAGCATTGGCCATATAGGCTGTTGGTCATTCTGTCAGGATAAAATTATGACCACCGGTGGTGAAGGTGGGATGGTCACCACGAATGATGAAGCTTTATGGCGAGCCATGTGGGCCTATAAGGATCATGGTAAAAGTTGGGAAGCCGTTTACGAGCGCGAACATGAGCCGGGTTTTCGCTGGCTGCACGAGAGTTTTGGCACCAACTGGCGGCTTACTGAAATGCAATCTGCTATTGGGCGTATCCAGTTAGCGCGTATGCCGCAGTGGAAAGCCGCTCGCCAAGCTAACGCCCGGCGTATCTGGCAAACAGCCAGTGAGTGCAATGGTTTGCGTGTGCCTGAAATGCCAGAGCACATCGAGCACGCAGCGTACAAATGTTATGTGTTCGTGGAGTCTGAACAGCTTAAAGAAGGCTGGAATCGTGACCGCATTATGAATGAAATAATCGCGCGTGGCGTACCGTGCTTTTCTGGTTCTTGTTCAGAGGTGTACCTGGAAAAAGCGTTTGATGATACTTGCTGGCGGCCTGAAAAGCCTTTAACGGTTGCACGTGAGTTAGGTGAAACCAGCCTTATGTTTCTTTGTCACCCCACTTTGACTGAAGCGGAAATTGATAAAACGTGCCAAATAGTTAAAAAAGTAATGGCTGAAGTTGTTCAGTAACTCTTTTTTATACAGTTATCAAGGATGCTTAAATGAAGATTGCCATTGCCGGTACCGGCTATGTTGGGCTTTCTAATGCCATGCTGCTCGCCCAGCATAATGAGGTAGTGGCGTTGGATATTGTTCCTGAGCGTGTGGCTATGTTGAACGCTGGTCAGTCGCCTATCGAAGATGCTGAAATTCAAGAATTTCTTGTTAGTCGTGAGCTGAAGTTTACCGCTACTTTAGATCGCGACCTTGCCTACCGACAGGTTGATTATGTAGTAATAGCTACGCCAACGGATTATGACCCGGTTACGAATACCTTTGATACCTCAAGCGTTGAGGCGGTTATTCAAGATGTAATGACCATCAACCCTAAAGCGGTTATGGTAATTAAATCAACAGTGCCTGTGGGCTATACCGCTGAAGCCTGCCAGCGCTTCGCTACTGATAATTTGATTTTCTCGCCGGAATTCCTGCGTGAGGGTAAGGCCCTCTATGACAACCTTTATCCTACTCGTATCATCGTGGGCGAGCGTTCTGAGCGCGCGGAGATATTCGCAGGCCTGCTGAAGCAAGGCGCTATCAAGCAGGATATGCCGGTACTGCTGACTAACAGCACTGAAGCAGAGGCCATTAAGCTATTTGCTAACACCTATTTGGCCATGAGAGTAGCGTACTTCAACGAGCTGGATACTTATGCTGAAAGCCACGACCTGGATACTCAGCAAATTATTGAAGGCGTTGGGCTAGACCCCCGTATTGGCAGCCATTACAACAACCCTTCTTTTGGCTACGGCGGTTACTGCTTGCCGAAAGACACCAAGCAGCTGCTCGCTAATTACCAAGATGTGCCGAGCAACATGATTCAGGCCATTGTGGATGCTAACCGCACTCGAAAAGACTTTATTGCGGAGCAGGTGTTAGCACGTAAGCCGCGTGTTGTGGGCGTTTATCGACTGATTATGAAGTCTGGCTCTGATAACTTCCGTGCCAGTGCCATGCAGGGTGTTATGAAGCGCATTAAGGCCAAAGGCGTAGAGGTAATCGTTTACGAACCGGTGCTAGAAGAAACTACTTTCTATGGCTCAAAGGTTGTGGATGATTTAGCGGCATTCAAAGCCCAGGCCGATGTGATTTTAAGTAACCGAATGGCTGCAGAACTGCAGGATGTGATCAGCAAGGTGTACACACGCGATCTTTTTGGCAGTGATTGATATAGTTACTGGCTGCATAGGTAACACTCAATGACGGAAGTAGCGTTGTACGGCCTGATAAAAAGCTTGTTAGCACAGCTACTCATGCCATTGCCTGTGAGTATAGGCTTGTTGTTTGTGGGCTTGTGGGTAGTTTGGCGAAAGCACCAACGTTTGGGGGTCAGGTTGGCGGGACTTGGGCTGGCTGTTTTATTCCTTGCCAGCTGGGCACCGGTAGCCGAACGCTTGTTGACACCTTTTGAAACCCGCTACCCGGCGCTATTACACGTACCTCAGAGAATGCCGTTTGTGGCTGTCGTGGTATTAGGCGGCGGCTGGCAGCCGGACGCGCCTGTTTCCAGTGTGTCTAAATTAAGCGAAAGCTCAGCCATTCGCTTGATGGAGGGGATTCGCTTATGGCGACAAGTAGCGGAGTTGCCGCTTATCGTATCTGGCGCTAGCCGAAATGCTGCGATAGCACCGGTTGCGCAAGGCTATGCCCAGGCGGCTCAGTCACTCGGGGTGCCCGAGGCGCAGCTGCAGGTTTTAGATTGGCCAACGGATACCGGCCAGGAAGCCCAGGCGGTAAGCCAGCTACTGGGCAAGGGCGCCTCAATTATATTGGTTACCTCTGCTTCCCATATGCCCCGCGCTATGCGCCACTTTCAGGCTGCGGGCCTTTCGCCCATTGCCGCGCCTACCCACTATTTAACCCAGTTCAATTCGCCTAACAGCGTTCGCTATTGGGTGCCTTCGGCTAGCCATCTGCATAAAACCGAGCGTGCCGTTTATGAGGCCCTGGGTAACCTGATGGTCAACATTGAGCATTAACGTATTGTTTATTCCAGCCGCTGAAAGAGTAGCGCGGTGTAGGTAACGGTCAGTTAAGGCTAAATAGTCGTTAGATAATTAAACCTACTTTATTCGAGAGAGCTTATGTGCGGGATTGTTGCGGCCATTGCTAGCCACGATGTACTAACGACGTTGATTGAAGGCTTACAGCGCTTGGAATACCGCGGATATGATTCGGCGGGCGTCGCGCTACTCAATAGTGATGGCCAGCTTACTCGCGTGCGGGAAGTGGGCAAGGTAGCCGCCTTGGAAGCCGCCCTGGCCCTTCAGCCGGCTTCCGGCAAAGTGGGCATTGCCCATACCCGCTGGGCTACCCACGGGCGCCCAAGTCAGAGCAATGCTCACCCCCATGTATCGGGCGAGCATTTGGCCGTGGTGCATAACGGCATTATTGAAAACCATGAGCCGCTACGCCAGCAGCTACGCAATGAAGGCTATACGTTTACCTCTGAAACCGACACAGAAGTGGTTGCTCACTTGGTTGCCCGTGAGTTTGATCGTACCGGTGAGCTAACCGCCGCGGTACAGGCCACACTGAGTCAGTTGGAAGGTGCTTATGCGCTGGCGGTCATGCATGCTAAACAGCCCGATACTCTGGTTGGCGCGCGTAAGGGTAGCCCGCTGGTGGTGGGATTAAGCGAAGAAGGGTATTACCTAGGGTCAGACCCGCTGGCACTTCTGCCGGTAACGCGTCAGTTCCATTATTTGCAAGAGGGCGATGTTGTCTCGCTTACGCCTACAGGCGTTGTTATTCGTGATGAGCAAGGCCAAGTGGTGACCCGTGAGGTACACCATTTTGCTCACGAAGATAGCGCTACCGGTAAAGCGGGCTATCGCCACTTTATGCTGAAGGAGATTTTTGAGCAGCCCAAAGCGGTGGCCGATACCTTAAGCAGCTTGCTGGGCGATGACCGGGTGCGAGTAGACGCACTAGGCCCCGGTGCTGCGGCGCTTTTGGATGGCGTTAAGCAGGTGCACATAGTGGCCTGCGGCACTAGCTACCATGCGGGCCAAGTAGCGCGATACTGGTTGGAAGAGTTGGCGGGCATCCCTTGCCAAGTAGAAGTTGCCTCGGAGTACCGCTATCGCCAGGTAGTGGTTCAACCCGGCACGCTGTTTTTAACGCTTTCTCAGTCCGGTGAAACGGCAGATACTCTGGCCGCGCTGCGCTTTGCCCAAGCGCGTCAGGATGGGCAAAGCCAGTCTGCATATCTCGGTACGCTCGCCATTTGTAACGTGCCGGGCAGCTCGCTGGTGCGTGAATCCGACCTATGCGTGCTAACAAAGGCAGGCCCGGAAATCGGTGTGGCCTCTACCAAGGCGTTCACCACACAGCTGGCGGCGCTGATGGTGGTTGTATTGGCGCTTCGTCAGCTAGGGCAGGGCGCAA
Source organism: Vreelandella profundi (assembly GCF_019722725.1). Taxonomy (NCBI): domain Bacteria; kingdom Pseudomonadati; phylum Pseudomonadota; class Gammaproteobacteria; order Oceanospirillales; family Halomonadaceae; genus Vreelandella; species Vreelandella profundi. The sequence continues at coordinate 2,994,258 of NZ_CP077941.1, read as the reverse complement.
GTGATGAAGAAGCTCGTATCGTAGCAGGCCTGAAAGCCTTACCCGAGATACTCAGCCAGGCGCTTCACCTTAGTGATGACATCGCTGAACTTGCCACAAAGTTTGTTGATCGCCATCACACGCTATTTTTGGGCCGAGGGAAGCAATATCCCATTGCTATGGAAGGGGCGCTGAAGCTTAAAGAGATCTCCTATATCCACGCGGAGGCCTATGCAGCCGGCGAGTTAAAGCATGGGCCGCTTGCGCTGATTGATGAAGACATGCCCATTGTGGCGGTGGCGCCTAACTGCGAGCTGATCGAGAAGCTGAAATCGAACCTTCAGGAAGTGCGTGCCCGTGGCGGTGAGCTATTCATCTTTGCCGACCCGGAAGCACGCTTTACCCAAGGTGATGGTGTGCATGTGATGACGCTGCCGATTTGCTGCCCGCAGCTGGCGCCTATTCTTTATACGCTGCCGTTGCAGCTGCTTTCTTATCACGTGGCGGTGCTCAAAGGTACGGACGTTGATCAGCCCCGTAATTTAGCCAAAAGCGTAACGGTCGAGTAACCCATTTGCGTTATATCTATTGCACTAAGTTGTCAGCGTTAGTGGGCGTTTTGGTGTTATGCGCTACTCCGCTGTTAATGCCGAAAGGCGGTTGGTTTGCGCTGGCCGTTGCCGCCACCACGGGAGGCATTTACTTACTACGTGGTAAGCCGCTTAACTTAGGTAATTCCTATCTGTTGGGTGTTCGGGTTATTCCGCTCGTATTAGCTATAACGGCATTATTGGCGGCTGTTTGGCAAGGGGGCGGTGCGCTGCAAAGTAGCCTGTTACTTTTGATCGTGGCGGGTTTGCTAGCGATTGCCAGTGCCGCGCTGGGGCATATTAAAATCACCGCTGCGGTGGCGTTTGGTGCTTTTGCTTTAACAGGCTTGGCTACCGGTAGCTGGGCGGCTTGGCAGCACATAGCCCAGGGGGCTAGGCGCGCTTCGGGGTTTGAGCCGCTACACGCCATTCTTTACGGCAATCTGTCATTAACCGTGGGGCTTATCTGCTTGGCGGGGTTGGCCTGGGCGTGGCAGTGCCCTCGGCGTTATCGGTGGCTGCTTGTGTGTGGGCTTGGGGCGCTGGGCGGGCTTGCGGCCTCAGTGCTTTCCGGCACGCGTGGTGGCTGGGTGGCCTTGCCGCTTGCGGGGTTGTTGTTTTACCGCGTGTACTTGCGCTCGTGGTCACGCGGCTGGCATGTGCTAGTGCTGGCCAGTATCGCTATGTTGGCGTTAAGCCTGTATGCCTTGCCGCAAACGGGGGTAGAGCAGCGGGTTGGCCAAGCCCTAGAAGAAGGCCAAGACTATTTAGAGGGTGAGGCATACGGCTCAGTAGGCGTTCGTTTAGAGCTTTACCGCACCAGCTTGGCGCTGATTGCTGAACAGCCTTTGCGCGGCTATAGCCTTGATGAATATCGCCAGGCGTTGCAGGTTAAGCTGGCCGAAGGGGACATAACCAAGTCGGTTGCGCGGCACTGGCATGCGCATAACGACGTATTGAATGCCTGGGTGCGTTACGGCCTATTGGGCGCATTGGCGACGTTACTGCTTTATGGGTGGCCTTTTGCGTATTTTTCCAGCCGGCTTTTACGAGCCAGTGCTAGCCAGCGGCCGATAGTGCTGGCGGGCATGTTGCTGCCCGTGCTGTTTTTTGATTTTGGCTTAACCTACGCCTTTTTTGCCTACCCGGTCGTACTGGGTACTTACTGGCTATGGCTAATGCTGTTGGTATGTACCTACTTATCGCTAGAGCCCTCTGGGCAGCGTGTGAGTTTACATTCCGAATAACTATGCCGATAACTACGCCGATAAATACTGCTCTTAACCAGGAGGAGTATTATTCGTGTCATCTTTTGGGTGTATAAAACATAGTGCTGTTACGTTTTTTTTACTAAACTTAGCCATAAGTAATAACTAGTTGATTAATATGGTTTATTTTAGATAAATCTAATGTGGTGTTGGCTAATATTAATTATCGGTGCTGCTTCGATTCAGCAGGTGCATCGTCATTCCACTCCACTAAAAGAATTTTCACGGAGCAACCTCGTATCATGCTGTCCAAAGCCTTAAACCATCTGTTTCGCTTATCACGGACGCAAAAGCGGTTCATCCAGCTTGCGGTTGATACGTTTTTGATCGCCGCTAGTTTCTTCATAGCTATGTTCTTACGGCTGGATAGCTGGTCGTTTCTTTCAAACCCTAAGGTATGGTGGGTGATTCCTGTTGTTCTACCGGTTAGCCTGTTCGTTTTTATGCGTTTGGGCTTTTACCGTGCGTTTATTCGCTATATGAGCATGCAGGCAGCGGTTGTTATTGGTACTGGCGTTCTCGTGTCAATGCTAGTGATGATTGTGGTGAATTATATTCTGCTACTACCGGTGCCTCGTTCTGTGCCATTTATCTACGCGATGATGGCTATGTTAACCGTTGGCGGTATACGCATGCTGCTACGTGGGTTGCACCATCGTGGCCAGCTACGCTACAAAACGCGCGTGCTGGTTTATGGGGCAGGCAGCGCGGGGCGGCAGTTAGTAGTGTCGCTACGTAATGGTAATGAGTACGAGCCCGTAGCGTTTATTGATGACCGGGCAGCGCTGCAGAGATCTTCAATACTGGGGCTGAAAATTTATTCGCATACCGCTATTCAGCGCTTAATTACTAGCCATGGTGTTGAAAAGCTGCTGCTGGCTTTGCCTAGTGCATCACGTGCACGGCGCCGTGAGATCCTTGATTCTTTAGATGGGTTAACCATCCCGGTGCAAACGGTGCCGGGTATTGCCGATGTGGTTGAAGGGCGGGCAAGTATAAATGATATTCGCGATGTAGCCGTGGAAGACTTGCTGGGCCGTGACCCTGTGCCGCCGGATGCAGCGCTGATTGGCGCCAATATCACTCATAAAGTGGTCTTGGTCACCGGTGCGGGGGGCTCTATTGGCAGCGAGCTTTGTCGGCAAATTTTGCGGCAGCGCCCGGCGCGGTTATTACTGCTAGAGATTTCTGAATATAACCTTTACGCCATTGAGCAAGATTTGCTGCGCATTGCTGAAGCAGAAGGCTTTGCGGATGTGCCGGTGCATGCTCTTTTAGGGTCGGTACAGCATCCTGAGCGTCTTAGGGGCGTCATGATGCACTTTCAGGTGCAAACTATTTACCATGCAGCGGCCTACAAACATGTGCCTATGGTGGAGCACAACGTAGCAGAAGGCTTGTTTAATAATGCGCTGGGTACCTTACACTGCGCGCAGGCCGCGGTGGCCAGTGGTGTCACCGATTTCGTATTGGTTTCTACAGATAAAGCCGTGCGGCCCACCAACGTAATGGGCGCCAGCAAGCGTTTAGCCGAGCTGGTTTGCCAAGCTAAAACGACGTCTCAAAGCACAACGCGTTTTTGTATGGTGCGTTTTGGCAATGTGCTGGGTTCTAGCGGTTCAGTGGTACCTCTTTTTAGGCGTCAAATTGCCGCGGGTGGCCCCATTACGGTTACTCATCCTGATATTACGCGCTACTTTATGACGATACCTGAGGCGGCTCTTTTAGTGATGCAGGCCGGCGCCATGGCGAAAGGCGGCGATGTCTTTGTATTGGATATGGGCGAGCCGGTTAAGATTGCTAACTTGGCCAGTAAGATGGTGCGTTTGTCTGGCCTTGAGCCGTTCTACCTTCCGCGCGATGAAAGCGAGCCGATTCCTACCGGCGATATTGAAATTCGTTTTACCGGACTGCGGCCAGGCGAGAAATTGTATGAAGAGCTGCTGATCGGCGAGCGAGTAGAGAAAACGAGCCACCCTCGTATTATGACGGCTCAAGAGGTATCGCTGCCGGTTGATGTCATTAACAGCCTTCTTGATCAATTGACCGTCGCTTGCCAAGCGGGCGACCACCAGCAGCTGCAAAAGCTACTGTGTGATGCGCCCTTGGGCTACGCCCCTAATGACCGCCTAATAGACCATCTGTGGCTATCTCCCAAAAGCGGTAAGGCGGTGCCTAATGCTGAAACCACTGCGCCTGTATCGCTTAGTGTTGATAAACAAGACGTTGAAATTGATGCAAAGAATGACCTCGGCGTCCAGCCTGCACAGAATGTGGCGATATAGCGGAACCTAGTCCGTAAATGGGCTCATATAATTGAAAGGCATACCTGAGAGTCGCGTTAAAAATTGCGTTTAATTCATAGGGCTGCTGCTTACGTAAGATGGCTATCTGCCAATTACCTAAGCAGCAGCTTTTTTTATACCTGCGATTTGTGTTTTTTGTGTTTTGCCTTTTCATCCTATCGCTCTTCTTTTTATGTAAACAATTATCACACTTTTACGCGCGATTTTTGTTTGCATGATATATTTATGTGGACGCTAATGACGCTTTTTAACGTGGTTTTTGTATTCTTGAGGGTGGGGGATGAAGCAAAGTGAAGCCATTAAGCGCCTTGCGGAGTTCGATCAACGCGGGCGCTATGTCTTTTCAACACAAGACATGTCGAAAGTGTTTCTGGAAGATACGGCCCGCGGCCGGGAAGCAACGCTGAAACGTTTGGTTAAGGCGGGTATCTTGGAGCGTCCATCCAAGGGTGTGTATCTGTATGCTCTGTCGAAGAACAAAGGTCTGGATACCTTGGAGCTGATTGCCAAGACATTGCGCAGGGGCGAATACAGTTACATTAGCCTTGAATCCGCTCTATCAGAGTATGGTGTCATTTCTCAGATTCCGGTAGGCCGGCTCACCGTGATGACCACTGGGCGTAAAGGCGAATATAAAACCCCTTATGGTGTGATTGAGTTCACCCACACCAAGCGTCGGGTATCTGATATTTTGTCTACTATCAAGGATCGCGGGCGTCCTCTTAAGGTTGCAGCGAAGTTTGCGGCTCTGCGGGATCTTAAGCGCGTGGGTCGAAACACTCACCTGATTGATGAGGAGGCCGTGCATGATGATTGAGTCGGTTGATTTCAAAAACTTGGTAGATCAAGCAATGAAAGATCCGGCGTTAGGGCATATGCGACCGGTTATTGAAAAAGAGTTGCTGCATTACGACTTGCTATATGCGCTAGACAAAGAAGGCATGCTTGACGGCTTGGTATTTCAGGGAGGCACGTCGTTGAGGCTGTGCTATGGAGGCAGTCGGTTCAGCGAAGATTTGGATTTTGCTGGCGGTGTGGATTTTTCTTCCCGAAAGCTGACCGATATGAAAACCGGCATCAAAGACTATCTGTCTTCGAGGTATGGGCTGGAAGTGACCGTGAAAGAACCGGCGTCTTTGAAAAAAAATCTCAAGTATGCCGAGTTGAAAATCGATAAATGGCAAATTGGCATTACTACCTCACCGGGGCGCAGGGACCTGCCTAAGCAGAAGGTCAAACTGGAAATCGCTAATATTCCTGCACACACCAAAACAGCGCGACCGCTTGTCAGAAACTACGAATTCCTGCCTGATGGCTATGAAGACCTTCTGGTCATGGTGGAAACTCGTGATGAAATCATGGCGGACAAGCTGCTCTCGCTCCCAGCCACCCAAAAGTACGTTCGTAACCGTGACATCTGGGATCTTGCTTGGCTGGCTCAGCGTGGAGCCCAAGTGGACAGCGAACTGGTAAAGCAGAAAATGGTGGATTACCGGCTGGATGATTATCCGGATAGGCTGAATAGCATGATTTCACGATTATCGGACATTATTGCTGGGAAAAACTTTCAGGATGAAATGGGGAGATTTCTTCCGGCGGATATCTATGTGCGGACGCTCGGGCAAGATAAATTCCAGTCTTACTTGGTTACTACCCTGACTGACCTACTGGCAACGGTACAGGCTGCGCTGATGTCCGAACAACCAGCAGGGCCATCTTTTCGAATGTAAAGTGAGATAAGCCGCTTCATAAGATCACATTGAATGTTATATTCATAAAAAGAATAAAAAGAAGATTTAATATTCCTTTGTGCGTTTATGCTTGAAGGTCTATGATAATCTTCATTAGCCTTTTTGCCACTTAAGAAGGAAGCAAAACGATGCGATTAACACGCCAGTTTAATCTTACCCTTGCGGCACTCTCACTCAGCGTTGCCGGCGGGTTGTTTGCCGCCTCAGCCCAGGCCGATACATTACGCGTGGGCATGTCCGGGGGCTATTTCCCGTTCACCTACGTTGAGCAAGACGAGCTTAAAGGCTTTGAGGTTGATGTCATGAACGCGGTGGGTGAGCTTTCCGGCGACGATATCGAGTTCGTTACCGCTAGTTTCTCTGGCCTGGCGGGCATGCTGGAGTCTGGGCGTATCGATACGATTGCCAACCAGATCACCATCACCCCTGAACGTGAAGCCAAGTACGTGTTTACTGCACCCTATGTGTATGACGGGGCTCAGGTGGTTGTGAGGGCGGGCAATGACGCCATTGAAGGCGTTGCAGATTTATCCGGCAAAAGTGTCGCAGTGAACCTAGGTTCTAACTACGAGCAGCTGTTGCGCGAACAGCCCAATGCCGATGAAATCGACATTCGCACCTACGAGTCTAACGTTGAGCAGGATGTGGCCTTGGGCCGTGTTGATGCCTTCGTGATGGATCGTGTGAGTGCATCGCAGGTCATTAGCGAGCGCGGTTTGCCGCTGATATTAGCGGGCCAGCCGTTTACCACTATCGAAAACGCGCTGCCGTTCCGCGATGACGAAGCGGGTCGTGAGCAGCGTGATCGTGTTGATGCAGCGCTGACAGAGCTGCGTGAAAGCGGGGCGCTGCGCGAGCTATCTGAGAAGTGGTTTAATACGGATATCACTCAGCCGTAACGCTTGGCCTAACCTGTTGAACGCGGCCGTGGCATTGCCACGGCCGTTTGCTTATAAGCGAAGTAGCTATTTTTACTTATAGGTTTACTTATATGTTGACTGATACGTTTAACTATCATGCTTAACCTTGAATATATGTGGGGGCTGCTGCCGGTTCTGCTGCGCTATTTGCCGCTTACCCTTCAAATGGCGACTACTGCCATGTTCTTTGCGCTGATCCTGGCATGTTTGCTGGCGGTCGTGCGCGTATCAAAAGTGCCGGTGTTAAACGGGTTTTCAATGCTGTTTATCTCGTTTTTCCGTGGTACGCCGCTGCTTGTTCAGCTGTTTTTGTTCTACTACGGTTTGCCGCAGCTGGTGGAGGCGTTGGTCTCGATTAATGGCGTTACGGCGGCGGTATTGGGAATCACGCTGCACTTTTCAGCGTACATGGCCGAGTCCATTCGTGCCGCGATTGTGGGAATAGACCGCAGCCAGACCGAAGCTGCGCTTTCCATTGGTATGACCCAGTCGCAGCTGATGCGACGGATTATTTTGCCGCAGGCCACCCGTGTAGCGACCCCCACGCTGATGAACTACTTCATCGATATGATTAAAGCGACCTCACTGGCGTTCACGCTGGGGGTCACTGAGCTGATGGGCGCGACTCAAAAAGAGGCGGCGGGCAGCTTTTTGTATTTAGAGGCGTTCTTGCTAGTGGCGCTTATCTATTGGGCGGTGGTGGAAGTGCTTTCCTGGGGGCAGCGCCGGTTAGAAACGTATCTGAATAAGGCCTACCAACGATGATTTCGCTGCAAGGCATTACCAAGCGCTTTGGCGCCCATACGGTGTTTCACGATGTCGATTTAAACCTGTCGCAAGGCGAGATCATTGTGATCATCGGTCCTTCAGGCACCGGTAAGTCAACGCTGCTGCGCTGTATTAACTTCCTTGAACGACCGGATTCAGGCCGCCTGCAGGTGGGCGACTTGAGTATCGATACCCAGCGCGCCAGCCGGGCAGATATTCTTGCTCTGCGCCGTCGTACGGCGTTCGTGTTTCAGAGCTACGGCCTGTTCGCTAATAAAACCGCGCTTGAGAACATCAGCGAAGGCATGATCGTGGTGGATAAGCTGCCCAAAGCGAAGGCGTATGCGCGGGCCAGGGAAATTTTAGAGCGAATCGGGCTGGCTGATAAAGCGGATGCCTACCCAGCCTCGCTTTCCGGCGGCCAGCAACAGCGGGTAGGCATTGGCCGTGCCATGGCGGCCAACGCCGATGTGATTTTATTTGATGAGCCTACTTCGTCCCTTGACCCGCAGTGGGTAGAGGAAGTGTTGAGCCTGATGAAGCAGCTGGCGGTTGAGCGCCAAACGATGATCGTCGTGACCCACGAAATGCAGTTCGCTAGAGAAGTCGCTGATCGCGTGGTGTTTATGGATGACGGCGGTATCGTTGAGCAAGGCCCGCCTGAAACGCTATTCACCGCGCCCAAAGATGAGCGCACGCGGCACTTTTTACGCAAAATTTTAGGCCCCTCAGGGCAGGCCGTGCCTTAAGCGTCGCTATGGCTGAGAAAGGCCCTGTGCATGCTATGCTGCTTTTAAGCTCACCTGCTTCTTGAGATGGCTATGTCGACTATCAATCAGCTCAAACTCCCCATTGGCGTACAGAACTTCGATAAGCTCCGTTCGGGAGATTATTACTACGTCGATAAAACGGCCTTTCTTCACAGGCTTGTCGAAGAGGGTGGTTACTTTTTCCTTTCTCGCCCGCGCCGTTTTGGTAAAAGCCTGCTGATAGATACCCTGCGCTGCCTGTTTGAAGGTCGTAAAGCGCTTTTTGAAGGGCTTTATATTTATGATAAGTGGGATTGGCAAACGCAGTACCCGGTGATTCGCTTAAGCTTTGCGGATGGAGTGATGGCTAGCCGTGAAGAGCTGGATATTCATATCCATGAACTGCTACGCGCTGAGGCGGATCGCTTTGGGGTTGTTTTTAAGAACACGTCCATCTCTGGGTGTTTTCGTGAGCTGATTCATGCTGTACGTGAACAGCGTGGTGAACGCGTGGTGGTGCTGATCGACGAATACGATAAACCCATTTTGGATAATATTTTGGCCCATGAGCGGGCGCGTGAGTTGCGCGAAGGGCTCAAGAACCTTTACAGCGTGCTCAAAGATGCCGACCCGCATTTGCGCTTTGTGCTGCTCACCGGGGTCTCGAAGTTCAGTAAGGTCAGCCTGTTCTCTGGGCTGAATAACCTAAACGATATTACGCTGGATGCACCGTACGCCTCTATTTGTGGCTATACCGATGAGGACGTTGATAGCGTGTTCGCCCCAGAGTTACCTGGGTTAGACCGTGCTCAAATCAAGCGTTGGTATAACGGGTATCGTTGGGGAGGGCAGGACGTCACCGCCGTTTATAATCCCTCTGACGTGCTGCTGCTTTTTCAAAAACGCCAGTTTGGCCCTTATTGGTTTGAGAGCGCGACGCCCACGTTTTTGGTAGAGATTTTAAGGCAGCGTGGCGTGTTTACGCCGTCATTGGATCAACTTGAGACCGAAGCAGAGCTGCTCGGCCGTTTCGATGTCGATTATATTGCCACTGAGGCGCTGCTGTTCCAAACAGGTTACCTGACCATTAAGCAGGTGGAAGAGCCCATGCTGGGGTATCGGCTGTATACCCTGGGCTTTCCCAATCAGGAAGTTGAAACCAGCCTAAACCAAGCGCTGCTGCCGATGCTGGGCGTCGAGCACGCTGCTCGCGAGCGTAAAACGTTGTTTACTCGCCTGCGTGACCATGATCTGGCGGGTCTTGAGGTGCATCTCAAGGCGCTTTACGCGGGGCTGCCGCATGACTGGTACCGCAATAATCCGATTGCTCAATACGAAGGCCATTATGCGAGTGTCTTTTATAGCCACTTCGCTGCCTTGGGCATCAACGTGACGGTGGAAGACGCTAGCCATTTCGGCAAAGTTGATATGACGGTGGACTTTGCCGGGCACCTTTACGTATTTGAATTTAAGGTGGTCGAGCAGCTGCCAGAAGACAGCGCATTGGCGCAGATTAAAGCCAAAGGCTACGCCGATAAATACCGTGCCCAAGGAAAGCCTATTCACTTAGTGGGCGTAGAGTTTTCCCGGGAGCAGCGCCAGATTGTTGGGTTTGATGTGGAGACGCTCTCAAAATGACCGTCGTCGTACGAAAGTGCCCATTAGCTTTTCGAGGTGACAATGCCCACTGACCATCAGCTCAAACTACCCATTGGCGTGCAGACCTTCGCAGATATTCGTGAGGGCGATTACTATTATGTTGATAAAACGGCGCATCTCCATCGTTTAAATGAAGAAGGAAAATACTTTTTCCTTTCTCGACCGCGTCGTTTTGGTAAAAGCCTGCTGTTAGATACCTTGCGCTGCCTGTTTGAGGGGCGTAAAGCGCTTTTTGAAGGCCTGTATATCCATGATAAATGGGATTGGAAAACGCAGCACCCGGTGATTCGCTTAAGCTTTGCGGATGGGGTGATGGCTAGCCGTGAAGAGCTGGATATCCATATCCGCTATCAGCTTACTCAGCATCGCGAGCGCCTGGGTATTGAGAGCGAGCGCCCAGAATTAATTGCCAACGATTTTTCTGATTTGATTCGGCGTGCCCATCAAAAATTTGGCCAGCGCACGGTGGTGCTGATCGACGAATACGATAAGCCCATTTTAGATAATATTTTGGCCCATGAGCGGGCGCGTGAGCTTCGCGAAGGGCTCAAAAATCTCTATAGCGTGCTGAAGGATGCTGATCCACATTTGCGCTTTGTGCTGCTCACCGGGGTCTCGAAGTTCAGTAAGGTCAGCCTGTTCTCTGGGCTGAATAATCTAAACGATATTACGCTGGATGCGCCTTACGTCTCTATTTGTGGCTATACCGATGAGGATGTTGACAGCGTGTTCGCCCCTGAATTGCCGGGGTTAGACCGTGCTCAAATCAAGCGTTGGTATAACGGATATCGTTGGGGAGGGCAGGACGTCACCGCCGTTTATAATCCCTTTGACGTGCTGCTGCTTTTTCAAAAACGCCAGTTTGGCCCTTATTGGTTTGAGAGCGCGACGCCCACGTTTTTGGTAGAGATTTTAAGGCAGCGTGGCGTGTTTACGCCGTCATTGGATCAGCTTGAGACCGAGGCAGAGCTGCTCGGCCGTTTCGATGTCGATTATATTGCCACTGAGGCGCTGCTGTTCCAAACGGGTTACCTGACCATTAAGCAGGTGGAAGAGCCCATGCTGGGGTATCGGCTGTATACCCTGGGCTTTCCGAATCAGGAAGTTGAGACCAGCCTAAACCAAGCGCTGCTGCCGATGCTGGGCGTCGAGAACGCTGCTCGCGAGCGTAAAACGTTGTTTACTCGCCTGCGTGACCATGATCTGGCGGGTCTTGAGGTGCATCTCAAGGCGCTTTATGCAGGGCTGCCGCATGACTGGTACCGCAATAATCCGATTGCTCAATACGAAGGCCATTATGCGAGTGTCTTTTATAGCCACTTCGCTGCCTTGGGCATCAACGTGACGGTGGAAGACGCTAGCCACTTTGGCAAAGTTGATATGACGGTGGACTTTGCCGGGCACCTTTACGTCTTTGAATTTAAGGTGGTCGAGCAACTGCCAGAAGGCAGCGCATTGGCGCAGATTAAAGCCAAAGGCTACGCCGATAAATATCGTGCCCAGGGAAAGCCTATTCACTTAGTCGGCGTAGAGTTTTCCCGTGAGCAGCGCCAAATCGTTGGATTTGATGTGGAGACGCTCCCGGCGTGCTAAATATCACCACGAAATTGTTGAAGAGCATATTGCTGGAAAAAGTGGAGCAGCTGGCTGTTGAAGCTGGCGAGGCGATTATGCAGGTATATTGCCGTGAGTTTGCCGTTGAGCTTAAGGCCGACCATAGCCCGCTAACCGAGGCGGATAAAGCCGCGCATGTGATTATTGTGCGGGGCTTGCAAGCGCTGACGCCTGACGTGCCGGTGCTCTCTGAAGAAGATACTCAGCGTTTTGAAGGCGCTAACGCCGATGGGTTTTATTGGCTGGTGGACCCGCTGGATGGCACCAAAGAATTCATTAAGCGCAACGATGAGTTCACCGTCAATATCGCGCTAATTGAGCGCGGACAGCCGGTGCTGGGCGTTGTGGTGGCGCCGGCTTTATCGCTTACCTATGTGGCTGCCAGCGGCCTAGGCGCATTTAAAATTGCCGTAGACGGGAAATATGTGGCGATTCATACCGACCCAGCGCCGCTAGAAGGGCAGCCTTGGCGCGTGCTGGGAAGCCGCTCGCACCCTGATCCGCGGATGGCGGATTGGTTAGCGGCGCTTGGGAAGCACAGCGTTCAGCCAATGGGCAGCTCGTTGAAATCATGTTTGATTGCGGAAGGCCGCGCCGATGTTTACCCACGCTTTGGGCCAACCAGCCTGTGGGATACGGCCGCCGCCCAGGCGATTGTTGAGCAAGCGGGCGGGCGAATAGTGACATGTGAAGGAAAACCCCTAGACTATTCCACTCCGGCGCAATTGCTTAACCCGGATTTTGTAGTGTGGGGAGGCTCCGTTTTACCCTCGCCCGCATATTGACAACTGCTAGCAAGCACGCCTAGCGCGTGATAGACTACGCCATCCTGTTAAGCAAGAATTTTGAAAAGGCAGTGCTAAGCAACTGTCTTTTATGCTTTTTTGTAGGGTGAAACGTTGTGCTGTGGTGGTAGCGCAGTCGACGAATACATATTTAATTTCGTTGCCGCTTATCGGCAACCTTTATTCTCCAAGGAGATACCCTGTGGCGAACAGCAAGCAAGCACGCAAGCGCGCCCGCCAGGCCGAGACACGTCGCGTCCTGAAATCCAGCCAGCGCAGCATGGTCCGCACCTACATTAAGCGTGTAGTGAAAGCGATCAGCACCGGCGACCACGCTAAGGCAATGGAAGAGTTCAAGGCCATGCAGCCGGTCGTTGACCGTATTGCTGACAAAGACGTGCTGTCTAAGAAGAAAGCAGCTCGCCTGAAGAGCCGTTTGAACAAGCGTATTAAAGCACTGGCGGCGTAAGCCGACAGGCGCCATAAAAAACCGGCTGCGGCCGGTTTTTTTGTGTCTGAATGGTTTCTCTAGATGCAGTTTCTAAATACGATCTCTAGATACGTTTTTTGGGCGGGTTTTCTGGATAGCTTATGACGGCGACAAAAACACCCAATACTTCCCCCGATGTCTCGTCAGCCCGCCGTGGGCTAATGCGCTCTGGCCTCGTGGTGAGTGCGATGACCATGCTGTCGAGGGTCATGGGGCTTGCGCGTGATGTGGTGGTCGCTACGCTTTTAGGGGCAGGCGGCGGCGCCGATGCGTTTTTCGTCGCGTTTAAAATCCCTAATTTCCTGCGCAGGCTGTTTGCGGAAGGGGCCTTCAACCAAGCCTTTGTGCCCGTGCTTTCAGAGTATTCCACCCAGCGTAATCGCGAAGAAATTCGTGAACTACTGAACGCCACCGCCGGCAGCTTAACCGCGATATTGGCGCTGATTACCGCCGTGGCAATGCTCTGCGCGCCGTGGCTCATTTGGGTGTTTGCCCCTGGCTTTGGGCGTGATCCTGAGAAGCTCGCGCTCACTGCGGACATGCTGCGGCTAACGTTCCCCTATTTGCTGCTGATTTCGCTCACTGCGTTTTCCGGCAGCGTCATGAATACCTGGAATCGCTTTGCGGTCCCCGCGTTTACGCCGGTGCTGCTTAACCTTTCGCTAATCGGCGCAGCGCTGTTCTTAATGCCGATGATGGAAGAGCCGGCCATGGCGCTGGCCTGGGGCGTGCTGATCGCCGGGGTTGCGCAGTTGGCTTTTCAAGTACCGTTTTTACTGCGCTTAGGGCTGATGCCGACGCCGTGGCCCAATTTTGCCCATGAAGGCGTGCGGCGAATTCTAAAGCTGATGGGCCCGGCGCTGTTTGGGGTATCGGTATCGCAAATTAATTTATTGCTGGATACCGTGCTGGCCTCATTGCTGGCCGCGGGCAGCGTGTCGTGGCTTTACTATTCAGACCGTCTCGTCGAGCTGCCGCTGGGCGTTTTCGGGGTGGCGATTGGTACGGTGATCTTGCCCGCGCTGTCGAAACGCCATGCCGACCAGTCCAAAGAGCACTTTGCAGCGATGCTCGATTGGGCTATTCGCATTGTATTGTTGTTAGGCTTGCCGGCGGCGTTGGCGCTGGCGGTGTTGGCGGAGCCGCTGTTGATTACGCTATTTCATTACGGCGCAATGACCGACAACGACATTCAAATGGCGGCCATGAGCCTAAGGGCGTACGCCTTCGGCCTAGTTGCGTTTATGCTAATTAAAGTGCTGGCGCCAGGGTTTTTCGCCCGTCAGGATACGCGTACCCCGGTGAAGGTGGGTATTATTGCCATGGTTGCTAATATGGCCCTGAACCTGGTGCTGATATGGCCTTTGGCCCATGCCGGGCTGGCACTAGCGACGGCGCTTTCTGCGTTTCTAAACGCGGGCTTGCTGGGCTATTTGCTGCATAAACAGGGTGTGTTGGTCTTTCAGCCTGGTTGGAAACGCTACGCTGTACAGCTGGTGGGCGGCAGTACGCTGATGTGCGGGGCGCTTTATTTTGTTGCCCCTGACTGGCAGGCGTGGCTGACCTTTAGCCTTTGGCAGCGGATAGCCTGGGTGAGCGGTTTAGTAATGTTGGGTGGCTCGCTTTACGCTGCGTGGCTGGCGGCATTTGGCCTGCGCTTTCGGCATTTTAAAATGCAATCGTAAGACTGCGCGCTAGCGGGTGTATTTGTTACACGGCGGGTTCGTTATAATCAGAGGCTTTATGTCCTCTAACGGCTGAGGTGCCATGCGCGTCATTCGAGGTCTGCACAACTTAAAAGCGGCTCATCGTGGCTGCGTTGCAACGATCGGAAACTTCGATGGGGTGCATCGTGGCCATCAAGCCATTCTTCAGCAGTGCCGCGAGCATGCGGCGCGCTGGAATGTGCCGCTTACCGTGGTGGTGTTTGAACCCCAGCCACGCGAGTTTTTTGCCGGTGATCAAGCGCCGCCACGTTTAACGCGGTTGCGTGAAAAGGTCCGCTTGCTGCGTGATTTTGGCGCCGAGCAGGTGCTGGTCCTGCCATTTAACGAGGCACTGCGCAGCCTGACCGGGCGTGAGTTTATCGATCAGGTGCTGATTGATGGCTTGGGCGTTAAGCATCTTGTGGTGGGCGATGACTTCCGCTTTGGCTGTGACCGTCTTGGTGACTTCGCGCTGCTGGCAGACGTCGGGAGCACCCAGGGCTTTGGCGTAGAGCACACGCGCACCTTTACCGTGGACGACGAGCGCGTTTCCAGTACGCGAGTACGTACCTTGCTGGCCAGTGGCAATTTTTCCGCCGCTGCGCGCCTGCTTGGTCGGCCCTATTCGTTAGATGGGCGCGTGGTACGCGACCAGCAGTTAGGTCGCACGATTGGCGTACCGACTGCAAACCTGCCGCTTCTACCCCAGCCGCTAACGCTACGCGGTGTGTTTGCAGTCATCGTTGAGCTTGAAAATGGCCGGCGCTACCCGGCAGTCGCCAACGTAGGGTTTCGGCCCACGGTGGGGTCAAAACGGCCGACGCTAGAGGTGCACCTGCTGGATTTTAGCAGCGACCTTTACGGCCAGCACATGACGGTTTTTCCCTGTACGCGCCTGCGCGGCGAGGTGAAGTTTGACGGCCTTGATGCGTTAAAAGCGCAAATTGAACGCGACCAGGCCCGCGCTCGCCAGTACTTTGCGGCGACTCCGGGTGATCAAGACAGCTCTGCCCCAGATCGTTCTGAACAAGACAGCTCTCTTCCGCTGGCCTCGGCTCCGCTTGAGCGTGAGGCTGCCGTTTCGATGACGACTGTTGCTAAGACGACTGTTTCCAAGACAATTTCTTCTGATTCTTCTTCGGCGGATGACGCCGATGCTAACAACGGCTGACCAGACCATGGATTATAAGCACACGCTGAATTTGCCTGAAACTGACTTCCCTATGCGCGGCATGCTGCCTAAGCAGGAGCCGGGGCGAGTTTCCCAGTGGCAGGATATGAATATTTACCAGCGCCTGCGGGAAGCACGTGCAGGCGCGCCGCTGTTTGTGCTTCACGATGGCCCTCCCTACGCCAATGGCAGTATCCATATTGGTCACGCCGTTAATAAGATTCTTAAAGACATTATCGTTAAGTCGAAAAACTTAGCCGGTTTCGACGCCCCCTATGTGCCGGGTTGGGACTGCCACGGCCTGCCCATTGAGCACAAGGTAGAAACGACCCACGGCAAGCACCTTGAGCCGAGCAGAGCTCGTGAGCTTTGCCGTGAATACGCGGGTGCCCAAGTTGAAACGCAGCTGGCCGACTTTGTGCGCTTGGGCATTATCGGCGATTGGGATCATCCCTACCGCACCATGGATTACGCCAATGAAGCCGGCGAGATCCGTGCGCTAGCCGATATGGTGGAAGCGGGCTACGTGTTTAAAGGCCTGAAGCCGGTTAACTGGTGCTTTGACTGTGGCTCGGCGCTGGCGGAAGCCGAAGTGGAGTATGCGGATAAGAAATCAGACGCCATCGACGTGGCTTTTCCGGTGGAAGATGCCGACAAGCTTGCCGCGGCCTTTGGCCTAAGCGAGTTGCCCAAGCCTGCTGCCGTGGTCATCTGGACCACCACGCCGTGGACTATTCCCGCTAACCAGGCGCTGAACGTTCACCCTGAGTTCACCTATGCATTGGTTGATACCGGCGAGCGTTTGCTGCTGCTAGCAGAAGAGCTGGTGGCAAGCTGCCTAGAGCGCTTTGGCCTGGAGGGTGAGGTGATTGCCACCACGCAAGGTGCCAAGCTCGATCTGATCAATTTCCGTCACCCGTTCTATGATCGCCTGTCGCCGATTTATCTAGCCGACTACGTGGAGTCAGAGGTCGGCAGTACCGGTATTGTCCACTCTGCGCCGTCTTACGGTATGGATGACTTTGTCACCTGCCGCGAGCATGGCATGGAGTTCGACGACATGTTGAACCCGGTGCAGGGTAACGGTGTGTACGCTGACGACCTGCCGTTCTTCGGCGGCCAGATGATTTGGAAAGCCAACCCGCATATCATCGAGAAGCTGCGCGACGTTAATGCGCTGATGGCGCATACCCCAATCAAACATAGCTATATGCACTGCTGGCGCCATAAAACGCCGGTGATCTACCGCGCTACGGCGCAGTGGTTTGTGGGCATGGATATTCAAGGCAAAGGCGGCAAAACCCTGCGCGAGAGCGCGTTGGAGGGCATTGCCGCCACGTCGTTTACGCCCGCCTGGGGTCAAGCGCGCTTGCACAGCATGATTGCGAACCGCCCAGACTGGTGTATCTCCCGCCAGCGCAACTGGGGCGTGCCCATTCCGTTTTTCCTTCACAAGCAAACGGGCGAGCTGCATCCGCGTACCGTTGAGCTGATGGAAGAGGCTGCCAAGCGCGTTGAGCAAGAAGGAATCAACGCCTGGTTCCGCCTTGATCCCGCTGAATTGCTGGGTGCTGAGGCCGCTGAGTACGATAAAGTCACCGACACTCTCGATGTGTGGTTCGACTCCGGTACCACCCACCGCCACGTATTGCGCGGCTCGCACCCGCACGGCCATGAAAGCGGCCCGCGTGCCGACCTGTATCTGGAAGGCTCTGATCAGCACCGCGGTTGGTTCCATTCTTCGCTGCTCACCGGCTCGGCGATTGACGGCCATCCGCCGTATCGCCAACTGCTGACCCATGGTTTTACCGTGGATTCCCAGGGCCGTAAGCAGTCCAAGTCACTGGGCAACGTGGTCGCCCCTCAGGAAGTGATGGATAAGCTGGGCGGCGATATTCTGCGTCTGTGGGTCGCCTCTACCGATTATTCCGGTGAAATGGCCGTATCGGACGAAATCTTGAAGCGCACGTCTGACGTCTACCGTCGCATTCGTAACACTGCCCGCTTCCTGCTTTCAAACCTTAACGGGTTTGATCCTGAGCATAACCAAGTGGCCTTTGGCGACATGCTGGCGCTAGACCAGTGGGTAGTCGATCGCGCCGCCCAGCTGCAGGTGCGCATTGAAAAAGCCTATGAAGAATATCGCTTTTTAGATGTTTACCAGCAGGTGCATGGCTTCTGTGCGCGTGAGCTAGGCGGCTTCTATCTCGACGTTATTAAAGATCGCCAGTACACCACGCAAACGGATTCACTGGCGCGCCGCAGTGCGCAAACCGCGCTGTATCATGTGGTTGAAGCACTGAGCCGTTGGATTGCACCGATTCTCTCGTTCACTGCTGAAGAGATCCACGAGAATATCCCCGGTAAACGCGGCGATAGCGTGCTGCTTGAAACATACTACACCGGCCTTGCCACGCTAGATGAAAGCGCTGACCTGGGGCGCGCCTTCTGGGAGCAGGTATTGGAAGTTAAGCACTCGGTGAATAAGTGCCTGGAAGACGCGCGTAATGCCAAAGTGATTAAGGGTAGCCTTGCCGCCGAGGTCACGCTGTATGTCAGCGATGAGCTGCAGGCGACGCTGGCCAAGCTAGGCGATGAGCTGCGTTTTGTGATGCTGACCAGCGATGTCACGCTCAAGCCTTTAGCAGACGCGAGTGATTCAGCGGAAACAACCGAGCTTGATAGCTTGAAAGTCGCGGTTAGCACTAGCGAAAACACCAAGTGCGAGCGCTGCTGGCACCACCGTCCGGATGTCGGCACTCATGCTGATCACCCTGATTTGTGCGGTCGCTGCATTAGCAACCTTCCCGAAGGCAACGGCGAGATTCGTTACTATGCCTAATGCTGCCAATACGCCCGGTGATTCCAATACACCAAACGCTAGCAACGTTAGTGAGCGGCCGCCTATGAAGCGGCCCTTGAGCTGGCTATGGATCGCCGCGGCGGTGATCGTGCTCGATTTGCTCACCAAGTACGTGGCCAGCAGCCAGCTTGGCTACGCACAGCCGGTGGAAGTGCTGCCCTTTTTCAATCTCACTTTACTGCATAACCCAGGCGCGGCGTTTAGCTTCTTAGCCACGCATCCGGGCTGGCAGCGCTGGTTTTTTGCCATTATTGCGGTGGGCGCCAGCATCGCCTTGACGATATGGCTGTCGCGTGTCAAAAACGATGAAAAGCTGCTGGCGATTGCGTTACCCCTGATTATTGGTGGCGCTTTAGGCAATCTGTATGATCGCCTCGTACATGGCTATGTGGTTGATTTTCTTTCTTTCCATGTGGCGGGATGGTACTACCCGGCCTTTAACGTGGCGGATATTGGCATCACCCTGGGCGCTGTCGCGCTGATCTGGGAATCTATCATGGGGGAGCGGCGGCGCAAGAAAGCGCACGCGGCTTCTCATTAATCGACTATTGAGAGCTGTAATGAGCGACTACCGTATCGATGATGGCATGGAAGTGACGCTACACTTCACCTTGAAGCTAGAAGATGGCACGCTGGTGGATTCAACCAAAGACAAAGCGCCGGCAACCTTTGAGTTTGGCGATGGCAACCTGCCACCAGGCTTTGAGCACCCGATTAAAGGCTTAGGCGCCGGGCAGAACGGGAGTTTTCAAATTACCCCCGAACATGCGTTTGGCCAGCACAATCCGCAGAATATCCAAACGCTGAAGCGGGCCGACTTTGGTGATGAAGCGCCGGAAATAGGCATGGTCATGTCGTTTGCCGATAAAGCGGGAACGGAATTGCCTGGTGTGGTCAAAACGATCGACGGCGATCGCATTGAGGTCGATTTTAATCATCCGCTAGCGGGCCGTACGCTCACGTTTGAAGTGGAAGTGCTGGACGTTAAGCCCGCCACCACGCACTAGGCTTACTATTACTAGGACAAGCACTAGCGACGTTCTTATTCACTAAGCGATGCGCTTACGCATCAAGGCGCTACTATGCAATCGATGCAACCTATGCAACCGACGCAAGCACAGCCCATACAGATCAAATTGGCCAATCCACGTGGCTTTTGCGCCGGCGTGGATCGCGCTATCGATATCGTTAACCGTGCCCTGGATGTCTTTGGCCCGCCTATTTATGTGCGTCACGAAGTCGTGCATAACCGGTTTGTGGTTGAAACGCTGCGCGCCCGTGGGGCTGTGTTTGTAGAAGAGCTGGATGAAGTGCCGGACGATGTCATCGTGATTTTCTCTGCCCACGGCGTGTCTCGCGCGGTTCAAGCAGACGCCGAAAGGCGTGGCTTGAAGGTCTTTGATGCCACCTGCCCGCTGGTGACCAAAGTACACCTGGAAGTGTTGCGCTATGCCAAGCGCGGTCAAGAGTGTGTGCTTATCGGCCACGAGGGCCATCCTGAAGTGGAAGGCACCATGGGGCGTTACGACACCTCGCTCGGTGGACATATCTACTTGGTAGAAGATGAAGAAGACGTGGCGAAGCTTGACGTGCGCGATCCTTCGCAGCTGGCTTTCGTGACACAAACCACGCTTTCGATGGACGACACTGCCAAGGTCATTGCTGCGCTGCGCGGCAAGTTCCCTGCGATCCAGGGGCCGCGTAATGACGATATCTGCTACGCCACGCAAAACCGTCAGGACGCCGTGCGCGAGCTAGCCGATCAGAGTGATTTGTTGCTAGTGGTGGGTAGCCCGAATAGCTCTAACTCAAACCGCTTGCGTGAGCTCTCAGAGCGCATGGGTACCCCGGCCTATCTGATCGACAATGCCGAGCAGATTGACCCTCAGTGGCTTGAAAATGTAGCCCATGTTGGCGTTACCGCCGGTGCTAGTGCTCCTGAAGTATTGGTCAAAGGCGTTATTGCTAAGCTGCAAAGCCTCGGTGCTGCCGTGCCGGAAGAGCTGCAGGGGCGCGAAGAGACCATTACTTTCTCTATGCCTAAAGAGCTACGTGAAAAGGTCATCGTGAGCGGCTAGGCATCGTGTATTCATCTGTGACATGCTAACTTTAGTATGCTTTTTAAGCACTGTTTTTAAGAGCTATTGTTAGGTACTTGGGTTTGTACGAAAAGTCGCTGAGCGAAGGTCAGGCAAGGCAAAAAGCAGCGAAAAAACGGAGTTTACGTGTGTAAATGAGTATTTTGAGCTGATTTTTAACGCCGCATGGTCGAGCGGAAGCATTTTTCGTGCAAAGCCTAATCTCTAAGTGCTATATCTGCTCGCTAAGCCGTATGAGCGGATTGACCCAGGAGAAAAGTCGCATGTCCTATGCTCCTCATTCCTCCACTGGCCGTTTTCCGTTGAGCGGCCAGCTGGGTTTTACCTTGATTGAACTAATGATCGTGGTCGCTATCATTGGCGTGATTGCGTCCATTGCCTACCCCAGTTATACCCGCTACGTGCAGCAATCCATGCGCACGGATGCTCATGCAGGCCTAATGCAGGCAGCCTCTGAGCTTGAGCGCTGCTACTCGCGTACCTATTCCTATCATGACTGTGCCATTGGTGAGCTGTCTCCCGATCAGCACTATGCCATCGCGTTAACATCCCACGATAGCGGCTATATGTTAACCGCCAGCTCGCCTAAAGAAGACGGCTGCGCTGAAGACTTGCGCTTAACAGCACGTGGTGAAAGGTTGCCTAATGCGTGTTGGTGAGCCGAGCCCGCAGCGGGGCTTTAGTTTAATCGAGGCATTGATTGCGCTGGTGATTCTGTCCGTTGGTTTGCTCGGCGTGGCGGCCATGCAGCTAAAGGCGTTACACAGCGCCACGAACGGCTATCAGCATTCGATAGCCAATCTAGCCGCCGTGGATGCACAGGAGCGCCTCTGGGCTGAGCTGGCAAGCACCGATGTTGATAGCTGCGCCAGTATTGATGTCGAAGCAGACTGGAAGGCTCATTGGTTTGGTGATAATGGTTTTGGAGAGCGGGGTTTTGGCGACACTGCATCGAACCCGCTGCGCGGCACGGATGAGTCAGCAACTAGCATACGGCGCTCTGGGTGTGAATTTACCATTGTGATTGCGCTGGCGAGTCGTGAAGATGACGCTGCATCAAATACGCTAAACGATACGATGAGCTATACGCTTATCCTGCCTGATTTAGCGGGAAGCGGGCGATGACGAGCGGTCAAAGGGGCTTTACGCTGGTTGAAGTGATGGTGGCCATGGCGATTGGCACGGTCATTATTTTGGGAGCTGGCCAACTGTTTCTAACCACCTTCCAAACGTTTAGGGCCGTGGATGCCGTTAGCCGCAAGCAAGAGGCGTTAGTCTTTGCGGTGAATACACTTACCCAAGCGGCGCGCCAAGGCAATATAGCGAATTACGCCATAACGCCTGATGAGCGGCAAACCGATGGCGGTACGCGCCACTACTGTGTGCTTCAAGATGAGCGTCAAAGTCAGCCCTTGGTTGATCTCGCCCAGGTCGATAGCGCGGTCGACTGCCCGGCGCTTTACGAAGCCAATGCTGATGGTGTGTCGACTAGCGTAACGCTACTTGTCGGTGACTGCAGGGAAAGCGCTAATGAAACGTGCGACCAGTTTACGCTGATGGTGAGTGAGCGTGACAAGGTGGCAGCCCTTCTGGAGGCTCGCTCATGAGGCAGCAGCGGGGCGCGGCGTTAGTGGTTGTCATGGCACTGCTTTCTGCCGCGTTGATGTTAGGTATGTCGGGTATGCAGAGCGCATTGATTGACGAGCGCTTAGCGGGTAACTACCGCGCAGTAGTGCAGGCCACGATGAACGCTGAGTCTGCCTATTCGAAAGCGCTAGAGGTAGCGTTCAAACAAGATATGGATGCACTAGATTGGGGGGCGGAAACGTACTCACGCAGTGCGATTGAAGAAATGACGTGGGATGATATTGCTCATCTCGGGCAGGTTAATGACCAATGCGCAGCCGAAACGGCCGTGTGTTTCTATTTGCCGTTAATCATTGATGATAAAAAGAGCCTCGTTGCGTTTGGCGCGCTATATGCAAATCAAGAAGGGCCTGTGGTGGTGGGTCATCCTTACTTTTTATTTCTTGAGTAAATGCCTGAATTTAGAGACTAACCGCAGTTGTCGCATCGCAATGTCGATGCACGTATCATATTGCCATGTACGTTCAACGATGAGCCAAAAACCATGAGTCAGTCTGCTAAAACCCGCGTTCTTACCGGTATTACTACCACCGGCACGCCCCATTTAGGCAACTATGTTGGAGCGATCAAGCCTGCCATTGAGGCAAGCCAGGATCCTAACGTTCAATCGTTTTACTTTCTGGCTGATTACCATGCGTTGATCAAGTGCCCAGACCCGAAGCGTGTTCAAGAATCACGGCTGGAGATTGCCGCGACCTGGCTGGCGCTGGGGTTAGATACTGACAATGCCATTTTCTATCGTCAGTCGGACATTCACGAAATCCCCGAGCTGATGTGGATGCTTTCCTGCGTATGCGCCAAGGGGCTGATGAACCGTGCCCATGCTTATAAAGCAGCGGTAGCAGAAAATGAAGAAGCGGAAAATCAAGACGCTGATAAAGGCATCACTATGGGGCTGTTTGGCTACCCTGTGCTGATGGCCGCGGATATTTTAATGTTCAATGCCAACAAGGTGCCGGTCGGGCGTGACCAAATTCAGCATATCGAAATGGCGCGTGATATCGCTGGGCGCTTTAACCACCTCTATAAAGGTCAGCATTTTGCCCTGCCTGACGCTGTCGTCGACGATAAGGTGCCGCTGCTGAATGGCTTAGATGGTCGTAAAATGTCCAAAAGCTACGATAATACGATTCCGCTGTTTGTCGCTGAGAAAAAGCTGCAAAAGCTGGTGCGTAAGATTAAGACCAATTCGCTAGAGCCGGGTGAGCCAAAAGACCCCGATAGCTGCACGCTATTCCAAATCTACTCGGCGTTCGCCACGTCAGCAGAGTCCGCTAGCCTGCGTGATCAGTACGCGGAAGGTATTGGCTGGGGCGATGCAAAAAATCAGTTGTTTGATTACTTGAACGCTCAGCTAAGCGCCCCGCGTGAGCGCTATAACGAGCTAATGGCAGACCCTGCTCACATTGAGACAGTGCTGCAAAAAGGCGCCGAGCGCGCCCGCGAAGAAGCCACGCAGACCATGGACCGTTTGCGTGCCGCCGTAGGCCTTGGGCGGTTTGTTTAGGCGCCTGGTCTTATGACCTTTTAGCTGTCTTAGCATCTGACGAAAAAGCCCCTTCCAAAGGGGCTTTTTTTTGCAACATACTCTGCGCTTTGACGCGCGGCTTTGCAGGCTCGTTTTAACGGTTCTGCTTAGCCTTCAATCGGAGCGCGCCAGTCGTCAGAACCGGAAGTGCCGGCAACGGTGTGTTCCCAATCGATTTTGCGGTAAGCCAGTGACACATCCATCAACTGAGTAAACTCAGATTTGTTGATGTCCTGGGCATGTGGCATGCGCAGGTTGATATCAACGATCGTGGCATCAGTCAATGTGGTGGTAAAGAAGTGTTCCTGCTTACCTTCAACAGACGTGCGGTACCAGTTGAGTGCTACGTTAGGCAGCATTTCCCCAGACGCAAGAGCGTTGTACATCAACGGTACTGATTTGTTGAGAGCAACGGTAAAGATAAAAGGTTTATGAGCGCGCTGGCCGGAAGGCTGACCAGACTGCGGGTCAGTCGGTACGGTAACCACATGCTTGAACTCTTGAACTAGCATCTCGTCTTCGTGGCCTTCAACATAAATGTTGCCGACAGAGTCCGGCGTAAAGGCGCCAGCGGTAATGTTACCCTGAGTTTGGCCTTCGATGCTGATATAACATGGTGTTGGCATGGTCTGCTCCTTGACTTAAATATTGAAAGAAATGTCATGCGGACTCAATATATAAGGCAAGGGCTATGCCACTTATAATTTAATCAATAATTTCAATAATTTATTTATAATAATGTTGATTGTTAATTATTATTAGGCAAAATATTGCCTACTTTAAGCAACTCTTTGCTTGCATGGCAACGAATTGCTCATTCATTTTTGATTATAAATTTAGACTATTTTTTATAGTAATTTGTGACTGCTTTTGGTTTCATTAAGTAACGTAAGTATTAAAAGCACGGTGTATATTTTCTTTTATTCAACCTCTAATCAGCTGAATCGTTAAGGCGCTATCCATTTCAGCTGTCTCATTTGTGCGTGATTTCAGTCAATAACCTTAAGAGATTGCCGACAGAGTTTGTAAGAGATATCTTACAAATTATGATTAGATAATTAGTTTTAATTATTATTTTGATCGTTTTCAGCCCAACTTCTTAAAACGTGACGCTAACATGGCGTAAATTCTATTTTGCTGGCTGAATGATTAATGATGCTTAGGCAGCTGAAGCGTTGTAGGTAGAGAAGCCGTGATTGGTGCCCGTCCAAGCAATTCGTTACCGTCCCTAGATTGAGAACTATTAACAGTTACATTGATACATTTCTCTCCAGGGCTAAATTCCATGGCTAAGCAAGGAACCGTTGCGCCGAAAGAGCGCATCAATATCAAGTATGTGCCAGCTACCGGTGATCAGCAGTCCGAAACGGAACTGCCGCTCAAGCTAATGGTGGTGGGTGACTTTAAGGGGGGGGAAGAAGAAACCCCTATTGAAGAGCGCCAGGCCGTCTCTGTTGATAAAAACAACTTCCAGTCGGTCATGCGTGAAGCGGGGCTGAACTTGCAGACCGCGGTGCCTAACCGGCTGGATGAAGGTGATGAAGCGGGCGATATCGCTGTCAATCTAGATTTCAAATCACTCGAAGATTTTTCGCCTGACGCAGTCGCAAAGCAGGTGCCTGAATTACGCAAGCTCGTTGAATTGCGCGAAGCGCTGGTGGCCTTGAAAGGGCCGCTGGGGAACGTGCCTGCTTTTCGTGACCGGCTGCAGAAGCTGCTGGAAAACGACGAAGCACGCCAGCAGCTGTTAAACGAGCTGCATTTGCTGGATGCCGATAAGGATAAATAAATCCTAGGTATTAGCAGCGTTTTTTCAATGCGATATAGCGTATTCGAGGCACAGTGATGAGTAAGTCAGCAAAGCAGCAGGGCACAGCGGCATCGGTAGAGACAGAAGCAGAGGTATCGCTACTTGATCAGGTTATGGCGCAAACGCGCATGGCGCCTGCCGATGAAGGGTACGACGTTGCTAAGCAGGGCGTGGCAGCGTTTATTGCTGAGCTGCTGAATGGCGGCGAGGCGGCCCCTAAGGTCAATAAATCACTTGTTGATAACATGATTGTTGAGCTTGATCGCAAAATTAGTCATCAAGTTGATGAAGTCTTACACGAAACCAACTTTCAGCAGCTAGAGTCAGCGTGGCGCGGCTTGAAACTGTTGGTTGATCGCACCGATTTTCGTGAAAATATTAAGCTTGATGTGCTGCATGCGACCAAAGAAGAGCTGCTAGAAGACTTTGAATTCGCCTCTGAAATCAGTCAGAGCGGCTTATATCAGCACGTTTATAATGCTGGCTACGGCCAGTTCGGCGGTGAGCCCGTTGCCGGTATCATTGGCCATTATGACTTTTCACCTTCCACGCCGGATATGAAGCTACTGCAGTATGCGTCAGCCGTAGGCGCCATGGCGCACGCGCCGTTTATGTCATCTGTTGCCCCTTCGTTTTTTGGTATCGATAGCTTTGAGGAGCTGCCGAATATCAAAGACTTCAAGGCGATTTTTGAAGGGCCAAAATATGCTCGCTGGCGCAGCCTGCGTGAGTCAGAAGACGCCCGCTACCTGGGCTTAACCGCACCACGCTTTTTGCTGCGAACGCCCTATGATCCGGTAGAAAACCCCATCAAGACCTTTAACTACCGTGAAAATGTGAGTGACGGCCACGAAGACTATCTGTGGGGCAATACCGCTTACCTTTTAGCCGAGCGGCTAACCGATAGCTTTGCCAAGTATCGCTGGTGCCCCAATATCATTGGGCCACAAAGCGGCGGGTCGGTTGAGAATTTACCCGTGCACACCTACGAAGCGCTGGGCCAGCTTCAGGCAAAAATTCCTACCGAGGTGTTAATCACCGACCGACGCGAGTTTGAAATGGCCGAAGAGGGCTTCATTTCACTAACCATGCGTAAGGGTAGCGATAACGCTGCGTTCTTTTCAGCCAACTCCGTTCAAAAGCCCAAGGTCTTCCCCAACACCCCTGAGGGTAAAGCGGCAGAGACTAATTTTAAGCTGGGCACACAGCTTCCCTACATGTTCATCATCAACCGCTTGGCGCACTACGTAAAAGTGCTTCAGCGTGAGCAGATCGGTTCCTGGAAGGAGCGTCAGGATCTTGAGCGTGAGTTGAATGCTTGGATCCGCCAGTACGTGGCTGATCAGGAAAATCCCCCTGCAGATGTGCGTAGCCGCCGCCCGCTGCGTGCCGCCTCTATTCAGGTTTCTGATGTTGAGGGTGAGCCAGGCTGGTACCAAGTTTCCATGTCCGTGCGTCCGCACTTTAAATACATGGGTGCTAACTTTGAACTCTCACTTGTTGGACGCCTCGACAAAGAATAAAGGGACGCCGTCATGGCAACTGACAGCGGTGGATTGCTGAGAAGTGGGTCGTTGAGAAGCAAGTCGTTGATAAATGAATCGCAGGGAAGAGAGTCGTTGGGGAGCCGCTTATTCGAACGCCTTGCGGCGCCTCACCAGCCCGTGCTGCGGGACGAAGGCGACGAGCTAATGGCGGTGGTGGCGTCGGTCAAGCGCCACTTGGTTGATTTGCTCAATAGCCACCCAGGCAATAGTGCGTGCGCTCCTGAGCTGGGGCTGCTTGATTTCAACGACGCCACGATCGGCGTGTTGGATCTAGAGCTCAATATTCAGCAAGCCATCCGCCAGTGTATTGAACGCTTTGAGCCGCGAGTCAAGCGCGTGGACGTTGAGTCGTTGCCCAATCACGGTGACCCGCTGCAGCTACGTTTTCAGGTGCATGCAACGGTTGCGCTGGGCAAAGATAACACCCACGCCACGATCGATTTGTTGCTTAACAACAAGCGTTATCAGTGCCTTAACTGATAGGCCCAAGAGGCACGCATGCTTAATCGCTACTATCGAGATGAACTCAACTTCTTGAAGCGTCAGGGGCGGGAGTTTGCGGATGCAAACCCCGGCCTGAGCCGCTTTCTTTCTGAGCGTAGCACGGACCCTGACGTAGAGCGTTTGTTAGAGGGGTTCGCTTTCCTCACTGGCCGAATGCGCGAGAAGGTGGATGATGAGTTCCCGGAACTCACTCACTCCTTAATCAGCATGCTGTGGCCGAACTACCTTCGCCCCGTGCCCAGCATGACCGTGGTGCAGTTCACGCCGACGTGGCACGCGCTAAGCCAGCAGCAGCAAGTGCCGCGTGGCACTGAACTTGCCAGCGAGCCGGTAGACGGTACAGCGTGCCAGTTTCGTACCTGCCATGACGTGGTGCTTTATCCGTTAGCGCATGCCGGTGTAGATGCCCGCCATACGCGCGAATCGTCTATCGTTGAGCTGACCATGGACGTACGCAGCGATCAGCCGATGAATGCCATGGGAATTAACGCTCTGCGCCTGCATTTGGGCGGCGATGGCTATACCGCTCGTACGCTGTACCTATGGATGAGCCATTACCTGGCCCGCCTTGAGTTAGAGATCGACGGTAAGGTACAGACATTACCCGCTAGAGCTTTAAAAGCCGTTGGGTTTGAGCGCGATCAGGCACTGCTGCCGTACCCGCAGAACGTTCATCAAGGTTACCGCATCCTGCAGGAGTACCTTTGCTTTCCTGAGGCGTTCCATTTTTTCGATGTGCTGAATCTAAACCAGTATTTGCCTGCGGAAACGGCGCGCAGCGTGACGTTGCGCTGTGTGTTTTCACGCATATTGCCGACCGATGCGCGGGTGCAAGATGAGCACTTGGCGCTGTACTGCACGCCGGCGATTAATCTCTTTGAGCATGATGCTGAACCCATCGATTTAAGCGGTGAGCGCAGCGAATACCGTATTCGACCTAGCAGCCGATCGCCTTCTCACTACGAGGTATTCAGCGTTGATCAGGTGCAGGGCGGGTTGGCGGGTGAGCATGCGGATGCCCAAGGTAATCCAAGAAACTACGTCCCGTTTGAAAGCTTTCAACACCAAATAGAGCAAGACCGGGGGCGTGAAGCGCTGTATTACCGCGTTCGCGTGCGCGACAGCCTGCGCAGCGATGGCTTTGATCATGACATTGCGTTTGTTCGCGGTGATGAGCGGGCCCGCGTGGGGCGTCGTGAAACGATCTCTTTACAGTTGACCTGCAGCAACCGTGAGCTGCCCGAGCAATTGACCATTGGCGACCTGTGCGTGCCAACCGAAGAGAGTCCCGCTTACGCTGCTTTTCGCAATATCACCCGGCCAACGCCGGTGCTGCGGCCTGCGCTTGACGATGGGCTGCTGTGGATACTGATTTCTAATCTGTCGCTTAACTATCTCTCGCTGCTTGAGCGTGATGCGCTGTGTTCGGTACTACGAGCGTATGACTTTCGTGCGCTGGTGGACCGCCAGGCTGAACGGGTGGCGCAAAAACGCTTAGCCGGGATTATTGATATCGACACCCAGTCGGTGGATCGGCTGCGTAAAGGGCTGCCCGTGCGCGGCTTACGTTCGGTGATGACGCTTGATCAGGAAGCCTTTGGCGATGAAGGCAGCCTCTATTTGTTTGGTAGCGTGCTGGCGCGTTTCTTTTCGCTTTACGCAAGCATCAACTCTTTTCACGAGTTGCATGTCATTAATCGCCATAACCAAGAGCGCTACACATGGACCTTACAGGCGGGGCAGCAGCCCCTAATGTAGCGCTTGCCCCCGTGATTCAGGGGGCGCGACGCTATGAGTTTTATCAACTCGTCGAGCTTCTGCACCGGCATCATGGCGATGACTTAGAGCAGCGGCATGGCGGTAGCGTGCCCTCCTTTCAGCGAGTGCGCTACAACGCATCGGCGTCGCTAGGTTTTCCCAGCAGTGATGTGCTCGCCCTGCGAGAAAGCCAGGAAGGTCAGTATGAGATGGAAGTCAGTTTTCTTGGTTTGCAGGGCTCGCAGTCCCCGCTACCCGGTTACTACTTGGAAGCATTGGCGCATAGCGCCGCCCATCAGGAAGGTGCCGCGGGTGATTTTCTAGACTTTTTCAACCATCGGCTGCTGACGCTCGCCCATCGTAATTGGCGTAAATATCGCCATTACGTGCGCTATCAAGATGACGCTACCGATGGTTTTTCCGCCGCCATCTTTGCGTTGGTTGGGCTAGCAGACAGCGATCTGCGCGGCGAAACGCCGATCAACTGGAGCAAAATGCTCGCCTACGCGGGCCTGTTAGCGGGGCGGTCGCGCTCGCCTGATGTGGTGTGCGGCATTGTGGGCCACTGCTTTGATTTAGCCAGTGTCGAGATAGACGAGTGGGTGATGCGCTGGGTAGAAATTCCAGCGGATCAGCGAAGCCGCACGGGCATGGCGGGAATGACCCTAGGAGAAGATATGGTCGCCGGGGATCGTGTCGCCGATGTTAAAGGCAAATTTGCACTTTGTTTGCGCGGGCTGAGCTTGGCGCGTTTCAGAGATTTTCTGCCCGACGGTGAAGAACACAAACCGCTACGAACGCTAGTGAGCTTTGTACTGCGCGAGCCGCTGGCCTACGACCTTGAACTTGAATTATTGGAGAGCGAGGTCAAGCCGATGCGCTTAGGCGACGCCGGCTCATGCCAGCTTGGGTGGACCACGTTTGTCGACCCAGAAAGCGACGACAGCACAGCGCGCCGCTGTGTACGCATTCAGATGACGAGTTAAGCCATGCACGCTAATCAGCTTGAAGCCATAACGTTAGTGGTAACTAACAGCGAGCAGCTTGAAGGCCGCTCAGTCAGCAGCTTTGTTTTTAAACAGGACGGCGGCACGCTGGGGAGCAGCCCTCATGACGACTGGCTGCTCCAGGATCATGGTGGGCAAATTAGGCCCAGCCATGCCGAAATCATCAAGATTGACGGCAAGTATTGCTTAGTAGATCTAAGCGGCCACACCTATATCAACCGCACCACGCTGCCGGTGGGGCGCAACCGAAAAGTGGCGTTGCGCGATGGTGATGAGCTGCTCGTCGGTGAGTACTGCTTAAAGGTGCACCTAGGCGATCGGCACGCCTGGCAGCCCGGCGTTCATTCGCTTTCTCGGCTCATCGACGAAGAGCATGACGACGTGACGGCTGATGCCACGCTATGGCCAGCGGGTGCCGGCGAAACGTTTAGCCATGAGGCTGAAAAGGGCGACCCCATCGAGGCGTTGGGCGGTGCCCTGCCAGGCTCTATTCAGCATGACCCGATGGTGGCCTTAGACCGTGATGACGCCGTTTCAGACGTCATTGAGCCGTTGGAGAGCGTGGCGTTTTCACAGCGTCAAACCTATCAAGGATCAGGCTATCAACAGTCGGCCTATCAAGAACAGAAATTTAACAAACCGTCTTTTAGCACAACTAGCACAACTAGCACAACGACGCAGAGGAGCAGTGGCATGGATGAGCGGCAGCTAAACGACTTAGAGCGCTCGGTTGGTGAGCAATTGGAAGATCGCTGGCAAGCACCCACAACACAGGCGCTTGGCCATGTTGGTGCAGACCCGTTGCTTAAAGGCCTAGGTTTGGATCTAAGCTTTCGCGACAGCGAAGAACAGCAGGCGTTTCTAGAAGAAGCAGGCCAAACGCTGCGTGCCACTATCGATGGCCTGCGGATACTGCAGCAGGCCCAGGATAATAGTAAATATCCGCTGCGCGACCGTCGTTTACAGCCGATTGAAGATAATCCTCTACGGCTGGGGCAGTCCTACGAAGAGACCGCTGAAACCCTGTTTTCGGCCCAGCGTAGCCCGGTGCATCTGTCCGCCCCTGAGGCCGTCGCCGAGTGCTTGCGCCATCAAGGTCAACATCAAGCCGCTGTGGAGGAGGCCATTGGCCATGCGCTCGGCACTATTCTTGATGCGTTTTCACCCGAAGCGCTGTTAAAGCGTTTTCACGCCTACCGCGGTGCGGGCAATCGTATTGAAGACGAAGGCGGCTGGGCGTGGGAGATGTATCACCACTATTACCGCGAGCTCAACTCAGGGCGCCAGCAAGGTTTTCAAAAGCTGTTTTGGGAAGTTTTCGAGCAGGCGTATGACCAATCGGTGCGTCGCCAGCAGCGGGAGGAGGCATGATCCGATCAAGCATGAGCGTGTCAACAATGGTACGGCTTGCTTGGCTGATGGGCGTCATTCTGCTGTTAGCAGGCTGTGCCTCAACCCGTGAAGCCACCGGGAAAACGTGGCAGGTCCTACGTGATCCCTCGATCCCCGTTGGCTATCCCGAAGATCGGCCCACCACGGTCGACATGAGCATGATTGCCGAGCCGAACGTTAATCCCAATGTGGAAGGTGAAGGAACGCCGCTGCGCTTTCAGGTGCTTCAGCTAAAAGACGATTCCATGCTAATGGCTGCCGACTTGGGTCAGTTAAGCCGTGATTTAGAAGAAGCGCTAGGCACGAATTACCTGACCCATGACGACTTCACTTTATTGCCCGGGCAGTGGAAGTTTTACGAACCGTTCGAAGTCGATGAAGACACGCGTTACATCGGGCTGATTGCGTTCTATGCAACGCCCAACGAAGCCGAGTGGAAAAAGGTCGTCAAGGTAAAGGCGAGTGGCGAGCATTACCACCTGCTGGTTCACCTCCGTGACAACGAAGTAGAGCTAAGGAAGGAGGAATAATGGCCAGCCGAAATCGTGTGGTGTGGAGCGAAGGCTTATTCATCAAGCCCCAGCATTTCCAGCAGCAGCAGCGCAGCCTAGAAGGCTTAATCGATACGCGTCTAAAAGGGGTTAGCCACTATTTATATGGCTTCCTATCGCTGGAACTGAACAGCGAGTTTTTAAGCTTTGGGCGCATAGCGATCAGTCGCGCTAGTGGCGTTATGCCGGATGGCGTGGCTTTCCATCTGCCCGCTGATGATATGGAGCCTAGCCCACTAGAAATCAGCGATGCGAGCATTACCAATCAAGTGGTCTATTTAGGCCTGCCGCTGGCAACCGATGGCGTCGGCGAAGTGCGCTGGCCGGGCGATGATTTGCCGGCCCGCTATCGTCTGTTGTCACGCAGCGTGCGTGACCTACATTCCCGCGATGGTGACTCGGCAGATTTAGACGTTGCACGCGTCTCACCCCGGCTGCTTTTAGAACGTGATGATCGCAGCGGCTACGCCTGTTTGGCGGTTGCGCGTATTGTTGAGCGTCGCCCGGATGGCAGCTTAGTGTTGGATGAGCAGTTCCTGCCCACGTTGCTTAACGTGCAGGCGGCCTCTGGGCTTCAGCGCTTCGTGGGTGAAATGGCCGGGCTAATGCGCGAACGAGCGCGCAATATTGCCCAGCGCCTCTCAACGCCCCACCAGGCCGGCGTAGCCGATGTGACTGACTTCATGCTGCTTCAGCTGCTTAACCGTGCTCAGCCGCGTTTTCAGCATTTAGCACGGCTAGGCCAGCTCCATCCCGAGCGGCTTTACGACACCATGCACGAAGTGGCCTGTGAGCTAGTGACCTTTACCGATGAGTCGCGGCTGCCGCCAGAGTGCCCTGCCTATGACCACGATCACCCTGATCGCTCGTTCCGGCCGCTGATGAAGATGATGCGCCAGGCGCTTTCAACCGTGCTTGAGCCTCGTGCGGTGGCGATTCAGCTACAAACGCGCCGTTTTGGCTTGCTGGTGGCGCCACTTTCCGATGTCAGCCTGATCGAGTCGGCGGAGTTTATTCTGGCGGTACGTGCGGATATGCCCAACGAGCGGCTGCGCAAGCTTTTCTTACAGCAAACCAAAGTGGCCAGCGTCGAGCGTATTCGCGACCTTATCAGTCTTCAGTTACCCGGTGTGCCGCTTGAACCGTTGCCGGTTGCTCCTCGCGAGCTGCCTTATCACGCCGGTTATACCTACTTCCAATTGGACCGTCAGAGCGAAGCCTGGGGAATGCTCAACGGTGCCAGCGGGTTTGCCTTCCACGTCGCAGGGGAGTTCCCCGGCCTGGAAATGCAGTTCTGGGCCATCAGGAGTTAAGCCATGCAACATCTCACAACCGATGAGCGCAATTTGGTGCGCCCACGCGCTGAGCGCAGCAAAGCGCGTCATGAAGACCTGATCAATGAGCGTGGCCTAGAGCATTTAATCCACAGCCACGCCGAGCAGTTGGATGCCGATGAGGACTACTGGTTTCGCCTGCGCGGTCACAATTTAAATCCTTTAGTGGACGCCGCCAGCAGCCTGCTTGGAATGGTGGTACGTGTGCGCCAGCTCGACAGCGCAGGCGATGTCGAGCGGCTTTATCGTCAAGTCGTCGACGAAATCGCCGCGATTGAAATCGAGCTGACCGAACAAGGCTACGACCGGGCAACGCTGCTCGCTTACCGCTACGTGCTGTGCTCCTTCATCGATGAAGCGGTGATGGGAATGTCCTGGGGGCGGCAAAGTAAGTGGGCGGAACACTCCTTATTAACGCGCTTTCATAATGAAACCTGGGGTGGCGAAAAAGTCTTTTCTATCCTGGCGCGACTGCAGCAAGAGCCCAAGCGCTACCGCGACATGCTGGCGTTTATTTACCTATGCCTATGCCTGGGTTTTGAAGGTCGCTATCGAGTGATGACCCACGGCCGTGATGAGTACGAACAAATCGTTCGCGCGCTCGGCGACCAGCTTTCTACTCTGGATCAGCCCTCTGAAGAAACGCTTACGCATCCATTGCGTAACGTTGTTAACGCTCGCCAAGGGCGGCGAACGGGCTTTCCTATTTGGGGCATCTTTGGGCTATTTGGGGTTGCCATGGTGGCGGTGTATATGGGCTTGTCATGGTCACTTGACCAGCAGGCTGAGCAGATCACCTCGCTTCTTAACCAAATCTATCGTTAGGAGATACCATGCTCAGGGTAGAGCTACCGGCGCTTATTGATCGCCTGAACCCGATCACCCGCCAAGGCCTCGAACAAGCCGCGGTGCTGTGCGCACAGCAACAGGCGCCAGAAGTCGCGGCCGCGCATTTGCTGCAAGCGCTGCTGGACCAGCCGCTGTGCGATGTACGCTGTTTGTGCGAGCATTTTGAGATCGATACTGCGGCGCTGCGAGCAAAACTTGCCGAAGAAACGCGCCCGCCGCGCGATCTTGAGATCATCACGCCCAGCTTTTCACCGCTGCTGGTGGAGCTATTACAAGACGCCTGGCTGCTCGCCGCTACCGAATATCAGCACCGTGCATTACGCAGTGGCGCCGTGCTAACGGCTTTATTGCATAACGCTGAGCGCTATCTTGGCGCGGGTTCGGTGCGCCTGCTGGCGGATATCAATCGCGAAACGCTGCGCCGCCATTTAGAGCACCTTGCCGCTGAATCGGCTGAGGCTCCCAGTGATCCATCCTCAAACGCAGGGCGCCAGTCTGGCATGGGGTCTGGAAGCATGGGGCCTGGAAGCGAGAAGCCTGAAAACGATAGTGCGCTGGCGCGGTTTGCCACCTCTTTAACCGAACAGGCACGCCAAGGCGAGCTCGACCCCGTGCTGGGGCGCGATCCGGAAATCGACCAGATGCTCGATATTCTGGGGCGTCGACGCAAGAACAATCCGATTGTGATCGGGGATGCCGGGGTGGGTAAAAGCGCCGTTGTGGAGGGGTTGGCAGCACGCATTGTGGCAGGGCAAGTTCCTGCAGCGCTAAAAGATGTTGAGCTACTGACTCTTGATTTAGGCGCCCTGCAGGCAGGCGCTGCCGTTAAAGGCGAGTTTGAAAAACGCCTGAAAGCAGTGATTGATGAGGTGAAAAACGCACCGCGCCCTACGCTGTTGTTTATTGATGAAGCGCACACGCTGATTGGCGCCGGTAATCAAGAAGGGGGCGGTGATGCGGCCAACTTACTCAAGCCTGCGCTGGCGCGCGGCGAGCTGCGCACCATTGCCGCGACCACGTGGCGCGAATACAAAAAGTACTTCGAAAAAGACCCCGCGCTTTCAAGGCGCTTCCAGCCTATAGCGCTCTCTGAACCGAGCGTGGAGCAGGCGCTGGTGATTCTGCGCGGCCTGCGCGATGTTTACGAGCGTGCCCATGGGGTGCTGATTGGCGACAGCGGTTTGCGCGCCGCCGCGGCACTGTCGGCACGCTACTTGGCCGGGCGGCAGCTGCCGGACAAAGCGATCGACGTGCTGGATACCGCCTGCACGCGATTAGCACAGGCGTTAGACACGCCGCCGCGCAGGCTCAGCCATCTGCAAAGCGAGCACATCGCCGCATTGCGTGAGCGCGACCAGCTCGAGCGTGAGCGACTGCTAGGGCGTGAGCCCGATAGCGAAAATCACCACATCTTAACGGAGCGCCTAGCCAAGCTTGAGCAGGAGCTAGCAAGCTTAGAAGCCGCCTGGCAGGCGCAGCGTGGGTGTGTTGATGCGATTGTCGCGATGCATCGCCAGTTGCTAGACGCCACCAATAGCGATGCGCTGGATCAACTGCCTGAAGATATTCATCAGGCGCTGGCCGAGCGTGAACAGCAGCTGACGCAGCTGCAAGAAACCTTTGCATTGGTTAATCCTAGTGTTGAAGAAGCACAGATTGCCCAGGTGATCGGCGACTGGACAGGCGTCCCGGTAGAGCGCATGACCAGTGATGAGCTAACGCGGCTTACCGAGCTGCCTACTTATCTAGGGGAATTAATCCAGGGCCAAAGCAGCGCGGTAGAGCGCATTCACCGCCATCTGCTGACTGCCCGTGCGGATCTACGCCGGCCAGGGCGGCCCTTGGGCGCCTTCCTTTTGGTGGGCCCCAGCGGGGTCGGTAAGACTGAAACCGTGGTGCAGATTGCTGACCAGCTGTATGGCGGTCGCCAGTTTCTGACCACTATCAATATGTCCGAATACCAAGAGAAGCATACCGTTTCTCGGCTAATTGGCTCACCGCCTGGCTATGTGGGCTTTGGCGAGGGCGGCCTATTGACCGAAGCGATTCGTCAGCGGCCTTACTCGGTGGTGCTGCTGGATGAAGTTGAAAAAGCGCACCCCGACGTGTTGAACCTCTTCTATCAAGCGTTCGATAAAGGTGAGCTGGCCGATGGGGAAGGGCGATTAATCGACTGTAAAAACGTGCTCTTTTTCATGACCTCTAACCTTGGCTATGAGGCCATTGTCCGCCACGGCGATAACGCTGCCCAGCTTGATGCAGCGCTTTATCCCGTACTGGCTGAGTTCTTCAAGCCCGCACTGCTCGCCCGTATGGAAGTGGTGCCTTATCTGCCGCTAGACGGCGATACGCTGCGCGATATCGCCAAAGCCAAGCTGCACACGCTGGCAACGCGTATTCGCGAACGCCACAGGCATGCGGATGTAGCGCTGGATGACACCCTGGTGGATGCGATTTGCCAGCGTGCCACCCGCAGTGAAAACGGCGCGCGCATGCTGGAATCGGTGATTGACGGTGAGCTGCTCCCGCCGCTGTCGCGTGCCTTGCTCGAACGCATGGCGCGTCGTGAACAGGTGACCCGCGTTGCGCTGGGTGTCGATGCTGAACTGGGCACCTTTACCGCGGAGGTTGCGTAACTTCATGACGCTGCTAGCCGCAATGCCGATTGCATTAACCCTAGTAGAGAGTGCTAACGCAGAGGCGTTGCGCGCGCGAGCAGCAACGCTGGTGCGTGATGGCCTGGGCCTGGATGGCGCAGAGTGCCTCTATGTGGAAGGCAGCGGCCGCTGGCTGGGGCGTGACGGCGATGCCGCGCAGTTCGATTGCAGTGATTTTAGCCATCCCTACGCCCACGTTATTCGTAGCGGTAAAGCGCTAACGTTAAGTGTGGGTGATGCACGCACGCGTTTGGACCACCGCGCGTTTCAAACACAAGTGGCGCGCTTAGCGGCGAATAAATGCCTCCAAGTACGGCCACTGCGGGCAATGGACGGTGATCAAGAGTGGCTGGGTGTGCTGTTAATGGTGGGCGAGCGAGACGCTCTCAACGCGCTTAATGACGACCCCGGCATGGCAGCTTTTGAAGCCTTGCTATGCAGGCTGTGGGCACGGCTTTCGAGAGAGCAGGGCGAGCGGCATCGTACGCGCGCGCTGCGTGATTCCCTCGCCAAACTCAACGACGGCGCCCGGCGCCAGACGCTGGCAGACCAGTTAGCAGAAGACCTGCTGGGGCAGTCGATGGCTATGCACACGCTGCGCCGCCAAGTGGTGAGAGCAGCAGAAACTAATCTGGCCGTGTTGCTGCAAGGCGAAACCGGGACGGGTAAAGATCGTGTAGCGCGTGCCCTGCACCAGCTTTCGGCGCGCTCAAAAGGCCCGTTTATGGCGATTAACTGCGCTGCCATTCCCGAGGCGCTGCTGGAGTCTGAGCTGTTCGGTCATTCCAAAGGTGCATTTTCAGGCGCGGACCAGGCCCAGGAAGGACTGATTAGCCAAGCCGACGGCGGCACGCTTTTTCTGGATGAGGTGGGTGATATGCCGCTAGCGCTGCAGGCCAAGCTGCTGCGCGTGCTGGAAAGCGGCCGTTATCGCCCTTTGGGGGCGAGCGAAGAACGCTGCGCCGATTTACGCATAGTGTCTGCGACCCATCAGCCGCTTCGCGAGCATATCCGCGAGCAGCAGTTTCGCGCCGATCTTTACTACCGGCTCGGTCAGTTCCCGTTGACCCTGCCCCCGCTTGCCGAACGGCGCGATGACATCGCTCAACTGGCGCAATCGTTCATCACCGATTTCTGCCAGCGTGAAGGGCGCGTCGAAATGGGTATTACGCCCGCGGCGCTGCGCTTACTGCACGGTCGCGATTACCCTGGCAACGTGCGCGAGTTAAAAAACCTTATCGACTACGCCTGCGCTATGACCGCGCAAGGCACTGATATTGATGCCTACGTGCTGCCAGGAGAGCTTGATAATGACGCGCCCATAAATACGACTCTGCCGACCAGCGGTGGCGCGTACGCGTTGCCGGACAGTATTGACGACTTGCGCCAGGCGCTGCGGGACGTTGAGTCCGACATTATTCGTCAGCGGTTGCTGCACTTTGGCGGCAACCGAGCACAAACCGCTGAAAGCCTTGGCTTACCTAAGCGAACGCTGGCGCACAAGTGCCAACTGCTAGAACTGGATACCAAATGAAAATGACCTTACTGACGCGCCAATGGTCATGCAGGGCGCTGCTCATTATAGGCGCTGGCAGTAGCCCCGGGCTGTATGCCGACTCGCATCAAGCAGGGCTAGAGAGTGTATTGGATAACGCGCAGGCCTGTGCGGAAGAGCCCTCGCGTTTAGATCGGCTCAGCTGCTACGACGACGTGTTTAAACCAACGCTGGCCACGACAAACGATTCAGAGCTATCCGACCTGTGGTACGCCATTGAGCGCCAAGAGGCCGAGCGAGATACACAGGCGCTAGGGCTGATGGTGGAACAAGTCGGCGACGATGTGTTGATGAGCGTGCCTGCGTTGGGAACCACGCCGCCGCGCCCGGTGATGGTGATGGCCTGTGAGAAAGCGATCACTCGCTTCCAACTGCACATGCCTGAACCGGTCAACGCGGCTCGCGTTGATCTTCAGCTTTCGACTAATACGGGCAGTATCCAGCAGCAGTGGCGTGCACGCGACGATGGCCATGTACTTAACGGCGGCCGAGGGTTGCCCGCGATTGAGACATTGCGACAGCTGCTTAACGCCAATGAGGTCACGCTGACGAGTGATGTCGCCGTGTTGAATGGTTTGCGTTTTGACATCACGGGCTTGCGTCAAGCCATTCAGCCCATGCGCGAAGCGTGCCGCTGGTAAGGGAGCCAACTATGCGTATTACCGCCGCCGCTCATCTTGATCCTCTGCTGGCCCCGCTGGCTAACAATGCAGACGGGCAGCCTGTGGGGGAGTCGCTTGAGGAAACCAGCGATTATCTAGCCCTTGACGCTGAAATGATGAAAGTCGGCTCGCTGCAACATGCAAGTGTCGCGTGGGAAAGCGCTGAAGCGCTGGCGATTCGCATGCTGAGCGAGCGCGGCAAAGACTTAAAAGTGCTAGGCCATTTGCTGCACTGCCTACAGCACGATGGCAATGGCGTGCGCTTTGCGCTGTCACTACGCCTGTTAACGCGTGCTCTGGAGCAGCCCTGGTGGGCGCATGCCTATCCCTTTAATGGTCCGCGGGGCGCAAAGCTGCGGCCGCGATTGTTTCAGCAGTTTACCCAGCGCAGCGTAAAGCTCGCCGCCGGGCTGGACTTTCATAATGCAGACGATGAGTTCGATGCTTGCGATACCGCGCTAATGGAGCTGCAGGCATGCGTAGAGCAATACTCACTCCCCGGGCAGGCGCTGAATGAGTTGAGCCGCCAGCTCACCGCGCAGCGTCCTACTCAAACACCGTCTTCAGCCAATAGCGATAGCGCTACGCCAACGAGTGAGCGAAGCGAGACCGCGAGCAGCCAAACAGGGCAGCAAGCGGCGCCAACCGTTGAGGCGCCCGCGAAAGTGCCGGAGCTGCGCTTAGAGGCAGGTAACGAGCGCTCGAATCGTCAGGCGCTGCTCAAGATGGCGGATTTTTTGACCGAGCAGGCCTCGGGGGAACCGCTTGCTTACCGCCTTCGCCGCTACGCCGTTTGGAGTGCCATACAAGCGCTGCCTTCTTCTAAAGAAGGCGGGCGGACAGAGCTTGCGCCCGTTTCCGCCGACCGCATTGCCGGCTACCGAGAAGCCTTTGCGCGCGGCGGCGACAGCGACTTATGGCAGCGCATTGAAAATAGCCTAGCGGTCAGCCCCTATTGGCTAGAAGGCCACCGGCTGAGCGCTGGTATTGCCAAACAGCTGGGGCATCCGCGCTGCGCTGAGGCGATCCGTGATGAAGCGCAGCGCTTTGTGCAACGTCTGCCCGGCATTGAAGCGCTGACCTTTAATAACGGTGCGGCGTTTGTCGATGATGAGACTCAGCGCTGGCTGCATAGCAGCGGAATGCCGGGTAGCGGTGGGGCCAGCAGTGGCGGTAATGATGCTTGGCAGGCGGGCTTAGAAGAGGCTCGCGAGGAAATGGAAGGTGGCGATGTGGGCGCGGCATTAAAAGTGCTTGATCAAGGCCTTAGCGCCGCCCGATCGCCTCGTGAAAATGCCTATTGGCGTTTAGCGAGTGCAGACCTTTTGCATGAAGCCGGGCTGGAGAGCCTTGCGCAGCAGCACTACCGCACATTGCACCAAACTATCACCGAACTTGCGATGGAACAGTGGGAACCATCGCTCGTATCGCGCCTTAAAGCGGCGGTTAAAGAAACGCACTAAACAATATTCATCAGTAACAGGGACGAGGGATAAAGGCTAATGTGGTCAACATTAACATCAAAGCTGAGCCGCTGGGTGCCTGGCTTGTCGCGGGCACAAACAGCGAAAAACCGTGCCAATGCGCATGGTAATAAAGCGAAAGGGCTATTGCGGATCTCAACACTGCTATGGGCGGTGTTGCTCATCGTATTACTGGTCGCTATTTGGTGGCTGGGGCCGGGTTGGGAAATACGCGACGTCATGCCGCTTGCCCCGTTGACGAACCGCTTGTTGGCAACGCTGGCCGTCGTCACGCTTATTGCTGTGATCTGGGGAGTCCGCTTAGCGCGCCGGCTGCGAACCTTGGATGAAGAGCGTGAGCACGAAGACGCTCGCCAGCAAGACCCGATTATGTCCCAGGTGGAGAGACAAGAAGCCTC
Organism: Vreelandella profundi; assembly: GCF_019722725.1. Taxonomy (NCBI): domain Bacteria; kingdom Pseudomonadati; phylum Pseudomonadota; class Gammaproteobacteria; order Oceanospirillales; family Halomonadaceae; genus Vreelandella; species Vreelandella profundi. The sequence continues at coordinate 2,952,857 of NZ_CP077941.1, read as the reverse complement.
GCTCGACAGCGTGTTGACTGAGATTACGTCGAGCCTAGGCGGTGGCCATAACAGCCGTTATCGCCTGCCTTGGTACCTGGTGATGGGGGTCGAAAATGCGGGCAAAACCAGCCTGATCAATCGCTCCGGCCAAACCTTTGCGCTGACCCACGTGATGAAAGCATCTGGGCAGAGCAGCAAGCAGGGCCAGCTAGGCTTTGACTGGTGGATTGGCGATAAAGCAGTGCTGATTGACCCTGATGGTGAGCTGCTAACGCAGGGCGCTATGGAGGGCGGTGAGCCTCAAGAGCTACAGCGCAGGCTGTGGGACCATTTTGTCGATTGGCTTGAGCGCAATCGTGCCCAGCGGCCGTTAGATGGCGTTGTACTGGTGCTGGATCTAGCCCGATTAAGCCACGCCCAAGTGGCGGTGCGCAAAGCCTATGCCGCGCTGTTGCGAAGCCGCTTACGTGAATTAATGGAACGTCACGGCACCCGGCTACCGGTTTACGTCACGTTTAGCAAAATGGACTTGCTGCACGGCTTTGACGACTTTTTCCGCCACTATTCCCGCGCAGCCCGCCGTGCGCCGCTTGGCTTTACCTTTTCAGCCGCTTCGATGGACACGCCCGGGAAATGGGAGTCTGAGTTCGAAGCTGATTATGACGCCTTGCTGGCACGCTTGAACCAGCATATGCCGACCATGCTGTCCGAGTGTCGCGACCGCGATGAGCGTGAGTCGGTATTCCGGTTTGTGCGTCAGTTAGCGGGGCTGCGCGATGTGCTGTTCGGCTTTCTGGCCGAGGCGCTGTCGAGCGATCGCTTCTCAACGGCGGCGATGGTGCGCGGCACGTATTTTACCTCGGTTTATCAGCAGGGCGTGCCGGAAGATCCGTTTGTTGATGCCGCCGCACGCCGCTACGGCATGGGCGATACCGTGCAGCCTGCGCACAGGGCCACCCGCAGCGCGCTTTATTTCACCGAAGAGTTGTTTGATAAAGTTATTTATCCCGAGGCAGGCTTAGCAGGCGATAACGCCCGTGTGACTCAGCGCCGCCGTCGGGCGCGCAATATTAGTCTGGTTGCCTGCTTGATCATGGGAGTTGGTTTAGTCGGTGGCTGGGCGCATTTCTATCAAAAGAACAGTGTCTCTCTCGCTGCAGTAGAAGAGCGGGCGGCAACGTTCTTAGCCACTCAGCCTGAGGCTTTCCAAAGCGACGATCCCAGCGGCTATGAGTTTCTAGAACCGCTGGACAGGCTGCGCTATGCGCTGGAAACCTTCTCCGAATACCGCACGCACACGCCTTATCTCGCCGATATGGGGCTTTATCAAGGGCATATCATTGGCGCCCAGGTTGAGCGTGCCTACCTGGCGATGCTGGAAAATCAGTTCCTGCCGGCATTAATGATCGGCATCGTGGATGACATGAATCGCTCCGAGGAAGGCAGTAACGCGAAATTAGCGTTACTGCGCGTGCTGCGCATGATGTCAGACGCCAGTGGCCGCCAGCCTGAGCGGGTAGAGCGCTTTATGGCGCAGCGCTGGCAGGGCTACTTTCCTCAGCGGGGCGATGTTCAAGAACGCCTGTTGACACACCTTGACTACGCGTTGATACATAGCGATTTACAAGGGCATATTGCTGATGGCCAGCAGCGTGCCGAACAAGCCATGGCGCCGCTTCAAGGCAGCATCGACGCGGCACAGCAAGAGCTTTCTCGTCAGCCGATTGATGAGCGGGTGTATACGTCCTTGAAAGTCGCCGGTAGCCGCCAAGGTGAACCGCTTGACCTGCGCCGTAGCGTCGGCACGCTGTTCAATACGGTATTTATGGCGCGCAATGATCAGGCCGAGTACGTGCAACTGCCTCACTTGGTGACCCGCGACGGCTTCGAGAATTACTTTCTACAAGAGCTTGATCGGGCCACAGAGCTTGCGCTGATCGACGTGTGGGTGTTGGGGCAACGCGATAACATCAACTTTAGCGAAGCCGATAAACAGCAGCTGCAAACGGCGCTGCGCGACTACTACGTGAGTGACTATCACGTTAGCTGGCGCGATGCCTTGCGCAATACGCAGCTGGTGCCTTTGCCGGACATTCATCAGGCCATCGTGGTGGCGGATGCGCTGGTGGGTTCACAGCGGCCATTAGACCGATTGTTGAACGCCGTTGAACGTAATACCAGCCTCTATCCTGAGCTGCCCGAGGATGACGAACAGGCCCGCGCAGCGCTGCGCGAATCTCAGCGATACCAGCTAGCGCTGGCCATTGAGCAGCCCTTTACGCCGATTAACCAGCTCAGCCAGGCGCGTAATGACAACCCCTCGTCGCTTGAGGAAATTAAGGTAGCGGTCACTGAGCTGCGCAACTACTTGCAGGAAATTGAAGAGTCGAGCGATGCAGAGCGTGCCGCCTTTATGAATGTGCGTGATCGGCTTTCGCTGCGTGGTAACGACCCCATTTACAATCTACAGCGCATTGCCGAAAACACGCCGCAGCCGGTAGGCCGCATGCTGCATGATTTGGCTGATCAGAGCTGGCAGCTAATGATGGTGAGTGCCACGCGTCATTTAGAACACCTTTGGCTGGATGAAGTGGTCGCGCCTTATCAAGAGCGCCTAGCCGGCCGCTACCCGCTTGCCCCCGGCGCCACCAGTGAAGTAGCGCTTAGCGACTTTGAAGACTTCTTTGCCCCCAGCGGCACCCTAGATGCCTTCTATGAAGAAAGCTTAAAGCCCTTTATTGAGGGCGCGCCCGAGTACTTAGTTGATGCTGACGGTAACTCGCTACTGCGCGATAGCCTGCACACCGCCGTTCAACAGGCCGAGCAAATTCGTCGCGCCTACTTTAGCCGCGACGGCGCGCTGGATGTGGAGTTCGCCCTAGAGCCGGTGAGCTTAAGCCCTGACAAGCGTCGCAGTGTGATCAGCGTGGACGGCCAGCTGATCGAATACGCCCACAGCGCCAGCCAGCGTGTTTCGATGATTTGGCCCAATACTTTACGCGGTGGCAATGAAAGTCGCGTCACTATGGTGCCTAGTGAAATCAACCGCTCTCCGCGCAGCGTGACTCAAGACGGCGCCTGGGCCTGGTTCCGGCTGTTAGAACAAGCCGATATCACCAGTGTCAGCGAGCGGGAGCTGGAACTGCGCTTCAACGTCGATGGCGGCTCGATGCGTTATCGCCTGTTTGCTAACGGCTCAGCCAACCCCTTTACGCGCCCGCTAGCGGCGGGCTTCCAGTTGCCAGCGGCGCTCTACGCCGAGCGAGGCAGCAATGCTGACCAAACTTAAGCAACTGTTTAGCGCCGGCACGTCTCAGCCTACGACGCGCCATAAGCGTCAGAGCAGCGTGAAGCGCGCCCGCCCGCTAGAGGAGGCGCGCAGCGAGGACATCGACAGTTTTATCGAAGCGGTCTATCACGCGGATGCCAAGGGGCACTCACCATGGGTGCTAAAAGATAAAAGCGTGCTGGAAACGCTGCGTCGGGCGCTGGAATTTACCGTTCACCGCGGCCTTTGGTTACAGCGCGACGAAGGTAAGGTCGCGCATTGGCAGGGCCGACTGCTGGCACTACGCCATGGTGACGGGCCGCCGCTGGGCATGGTGCTGGCCTGTCGCCCTGACGATGAGGCTGCCTGGCAGCTGCGCTTTTTCTACATCAGCCAAGAGTGGAAAGGCAGCGGCCATGGCACCCGCTTACTCATGGCCGTGCGCCGCAGCCTCAGTGGTGTACCGCTGCAGACACGCCTGCCGCTGGTGTGCCACTCGGCCATCGATAGCCTGGAAGCCGCCGGCTTTACTCGCCAATACGTTGATGCCTTTGAGGTCGCCAGCTACGAAGCGCCCGCAAAGTGGGACGAATAAGCTCGATGAATAAGCCGCACGAATAAGCAGTCATGTAATGCAGTCATGTAATAAGGAGTACCCGCAATGGGCCAGCAATTTGTACTAGTGGGCGATATGGGAACCGACCACGACGGTTTTCCTGCTACGCCGGTCACCGCCGGTAGCGGCACGGTGCTAATGGACGGTAAGCCCGTCGCTCGCGTAGGCGACCCGCTCGCGCCACACGACAAGCCCAGCCACTCCACGCATCCGCGCGCCATTGCACAGGGCTCGGGCACTATTTTAATCGACGGCAAACCCGCTGCGTTAACGGGCCACGGCGTGGACTGCGGTGGTGTGGTCATCGGGTCTGGTTCAGGAGAGGGAAGTTGAGATGACAAGCACAGGACTGCAATTTACGTTAACACTTCCTGGCGTTGACGAGGTGGCGGTGATCGACTTCACCCACCGCGAAACGCTTTCCCAACCCTTTGAACTGGCGCTGAATCTGGCTAGCCGCGATGGCAGCCTAGATGCCGCCGATCTCCTTGATAGCGAAGCTACCCTGACTATTTGGCAGGATGGCGAACCGCTGCGCCGCGTGCACGGCATTATCGCTGAATTTGGTCGAGGCGACCGCGGCCACCGCCGCACCTTTTATTCGCTAGTACTGCGCCCCGCCCTTTGGCGGCTTTCGCTACGCCAGAACTCGCGGATTTTCCAGAAGACCGACCCGCTCACTATCATCAATACTCTGTGCGATGAGCGCGGTATCACCGATGTGGCCTTTGCGGTTAACCGCGATCTTCCTGAGCGCGAGTACTGCGTTCAATACCGCGAAACGGACCTCGCCTTTATCGAGCGCCTCGCCGCTGAAGAAGGCCTATTCTACTTTCATGAATTTGAAGACACCGATGGCGGCGCCCACCGGCTGATCTTCGCCGACGATCCGCAGGTGCTAACGAGCCTCGGCGAGTGCACTTATCACAGCCGGGCGGGGGGCACGGCTCCCAGCCGCCATGTACGTAAGCTGAGTCAAAAGGCCCGCGTCGCTGCAGCCTCCGCCACGCTGAAAGACTACAGCTTCAAGAACCCGGCCTACGCCCAGTTGCACGAACATATGGGCCGCGATGTCGAGGCTCACGGTCAGCAGTCTGACTACGAACATTTTGATTACCCCGGCCGCTATAAGCAGGACGCCTCCGGCGAACCGTTTACCCGTATTCGCCTGGAGCAGTTGCGCCGCGAGGCCATCACCGCCAATGCCGAAAGCGACCTGCCCGAACTCGCCCCCGGCCTGCGCTTTACGCTTATCGACCACGATACTGACAGCCTCAACCGCGATTGGCAGGCAATCAGCGTTATTCACCACGGCGAGCAGCCTCAGGCGCTGGAAGAAGATAGCATCAGCAGTAGCGAATCAGGAGGTATGACCCGCTACTTTAACTACGTCACGTTGACACCAGGCGACTCTCCCTGGCGGGCCACTCCCAATCCCAAGCCCAAGCCCCGCGTGGATGGCCCTCAAGTAGCCTTTGTGGTCGGCCCCGAAGGCGAAGAGATTCACTGCGACGAACACGGCCGAGTCAAAGTGCAGTTCCCCTGGGACCGCTACGCGGAACCCAATGATACTGCGAGCTGCTGGGTGCGCGTTGCCCAAGGCTGGGCGGGCGGCGGCTACGGCAGTATCGCCATTCCGCGTATTGGCCACGAAGTGATTATCTCGTTCTTAGAGGGCGACCCCGATCAGCCGCTGGTCACCGGGCGTACCTATCACGCGGTGAATACCGCGCCGTACCCGCTGCCAGAGCACAAAACCCGCACGGTCATCCGTACCCAGAGCCACAAAGCTGAAGGCTTCAACGAGCTGCGCTTTGAAGACGAGGCGGGTGAAGAGCAGATTTGGCTGCATGCCCAGAAAGACCTGGAACTGCTAACGCTTAACGACCGCACTGAAGAAATTCAAAACGACAGCCAACTCAAGGTACACAACAACCGCATCAGCGAAGTCGACAATGATGACCACCACACGGTGCATAACAACCGCCACATCCAGGTCGACGGCGACGACCACCTGATGATCGACGGCACGCACCATGAAAAAATCGGCCAGGCCCAGCTGCTGGAAGCCGGGCAGGAGATTCATCACAAAGCGGGCATGAAGGTAGTGATTGAAGCCGGTGCTGAAATTACCCTAAAAGCCGGCGGCAGCTTCCTGAAAATCGACCCTAGCGGCGTCACCATTGTTGGTCCGCAGGTCAAGATCAACTCGGGGGGAAGCCCGGGTTCAGGTAGCGGGCAGGCGGCGCAGGGGCCGCAGTTGCCGGTGGATGTTGAGGCTGAAAGTCATCAAGCGGTTGCACCTGTTCATCGCCCAGCTCAGCTTAAAACACTGCTCAAAGCGCCTGCACGTTGTGAGATTTGTGAAGATTTGAGCCAGGGAAAACGCTAGATGAAACAACCGCAAGGAATAACGCATGCATTGTTGGATGGTGTGCGTTATCCCAATGCCCTCAAACGCTTGTATAGCCGCGATGATATTGAGGATATCGAGCCACTCTATCTAATGACCCGCTGGGCATCATTAGCGGAACAGGGGCCGATACTGGTGCGCCTGAAAAGCAGCCGTTTAGCGGATGAAGCTTGCGCTAACGCCGACAGTCAATTGCATCGCTCGATTTCCCTAATGAGTAGTCCTGTAAGCACAAGCGAATTGAGTAGGTGCCTTGGGCAGTTTGTGACTTTTAAGGGGGAAGGGGAGCAAGAGCAGCTATTGCGTTTTGCTGACCCCCTTGTCACCAGGCATTGGCTGACCAGCTACGGAAGTGCTCTACCGGCAGAGATGATGGGGCCCATCGACACGTGGTGGGTGGCCGATTGGGCGCCTAACTGGGCAGAACCTCGACCGTTGGCGTGGCAAATATTCCGCTCTCATCTCAGTCAAGCATCAACAACGGCGGAACCGGCAAATTCTTTTCCGCCGATGGGTAGCGTTCAGTTAGCGGCTCTTGATGCAGTAGACCGCTGGCAGCTCAAGGAGCGCCTAACGGATTACTTTAGCGAGCACATGGCCGAAGCATGGCAGCGGCTTCCTGTTGAGGGGCGCGGTATATGGCTTGAAGAGCGCTTAGATGATGCCATCGCGTGGGGTGCCAATACGGAACGCCAGCTTGCTATTTGGGCTAGCCTGAGCCTGCGCTGGGGCGAGCACTTTATGACCGCTAGCGACGGTTTATATGCCCGTTGGGTGGTGCAAACGGCCGAGAAAAAACCGCTTTCAAGGCAAGAGCAACTTTATGCATTAGATGCTTGGAGTCGAACTCAAGAGACTATGCCTAATGACTACGCCAGATGACATCGCCCAAGCATCACTATTAAAAGACGAGAACTCTTATGGATAATCCGGATGCTCAGTCCCAGGCACGTGATGCCGCCTTTGATGAAACCCACATTGGCGGTGGTGTTTGTCCTTTAATGCTTGATGTCACCCTTTTTCCTGTGCGCTATGCCATTGATGAAGCGCCTGATCAGGCGGGTGCGCCCGCGCCTCATCCTATTGCAGAGCAGTGGCAAGGGCCTGGTTACCCTTCCATTGAAACCCGCGGCTATACGCTGAGACAGCTGCGTGATGGCTGGCTCTATGTGTGGGTAGACGAAGAGGGCGAACAGCGAATCGACGAGTATCGCGTGGAAGGTGCGACGTTCAATGGTGAACCGCACCTTACCTACTCGACGTGCACACCCATCGCACTTGCCTACTCTTCGGTAAAATGGACCGACCGTATTCGCGCGCATATTCTTGAAAACACCGAAGCACGCCAACGCATTATGCGCTCGGTGGATCTAATGGCAGTGATGAATGGCACTGGAGATGAAGCGTCATTGTCTGCCCACGCAGGCCCTTTAACACAGCTCGCCGAGTACGTAGCGGATATTGCACCCAATGGCGCCGTTGACAACTTTACCAGCACGACGGTAGCGACGGTCGAAAGAGAAGAGACGGAGGGTAGTGAAGGCGGAGACGAAGAGGAGAGCATTTATCATCTACTCGCCGTAAAACCTGAAATTACGCAAGACAGCGTACTCGCCGACGTTGAAAAACACGATGAAGCGATCTTTGTAGCCCTTGATGATGATTTAGGAATCGTTAACGACCTGACCATGGCCTTGGTTGGGCGCGAAATGGAACTAGAAGTTTTCCTGGACGAATATGGACACAAGCTCGAGACGGCACAAGTCGTTAAAGCGCTGTGTCTGATCGATATTGATGACCTGATCAGTAATGACGTCCGCCAAGACCCGGAGCGTTATCGCGAGTTGACCGTCAAAACCGGTGAGCTGTTCGATGCCTTAAAAAATGTAACTAATGGTTCAGATCATACCCTGCTTCAGAGGCAACAGCGTATCAGCCAGCGTCGCGAAGAGCTGATTGAGCTCGGCATGTCGAACCCTCCTGGCCGCAATAGCCCGCAATACGAAGAGTGGCGCGGAAAAGAGCTGCCTCGCCTTGATGTCCGACTGGATGACGCGATTGCCTTCTTGACTGAAAAAGGCCCACAGCTTGAGCGTCTGCAAGCTCATGTGGAAAACAGTATCGCGGACTTGATTATCTGGTTAGAGCGGCTGCCAACATCCGCCCAGGATCTCTGTTTTGATACCTGTGATGCCGAGCAAAACAAGGCCATTCATGAATGTGGCTGTATGGCCATGGAAGCACTTGGCGCTACGCAGACAGGTCGAGCATGGCTGGATAGCACCTACCAAGCACGCGACTCGCTGATTGGTTTTGCGATGAGTAACTTTGACCCCGCCTTATCCGATGCCCTCGAGACCATTGCGCAACATTTCATTGAACAAGGTACCGAAGATGGAGAGCCCGCAGACAGTGGTGTAACGGCGACAAGCGCGGTGACGCAAGTCAACGCTGCTATCGGCGTTCTAAAGCTTGAGGAAGTGCAGAGTCATCCCATTTATCAGGCTCTGGCGCCGCATGTCAGAGAGGCTTTCGAGACGCTTCGCAAAGAGGTGGGCGGCTCATCCACAAAGCTATGGGAAACCATTGGCTATCAATTTCTCCCTTCGTTAAGCGCCAAGAGCCAGGCGTCGATGGCGAAAGCCACCAGGGCGCTGATGCATCCTTCAATGGTGGCGCTCGTACATCCCGATGTTGCCTCAACGGAAATTGTCATCGACCTCGAATATGAGGCCAAACATCGTGAATGGCGGGAACAAGCATGGCGAATCTCGGGAGAAATTCAGACCGAAGAATTGCGTGGCCAAAACGCCGGCAATAGCGCTCAGGAACGCGCGGCAAGCACCAGGAAATTGGAACGACTTGAAGAGCAACGCTACGAGCATGCCTTCAATGAACCCAAGCGTGTTACCGCCTCCGACGGCTCGCTGGATCAGAGCGCATCAGGTAATCAAACGCGGTCCAATAATCTTACCAGCGCGGGTTATCACGAGCTTCGTTATCAGCACCAGCTAAAATTGATGGACGGGGCCAGTGCCGTTCGCCGACACGTGTCAAATCGAGTAGAGCAACTGGGCGGTGGCCTGGCACTGTTAATCGCAGGGTTAAATCTTTACAACTTTATAGATGCTGCACATATCGCCCAAAAAGAAGGCGCTGATGACGAGGATATGCGCAAACTGGCGGCGACCACGGGGGCTACTACAGTAGCGGTCATGAGCTTATGGGTCATGCCGTTTTGGAACCGCGCAGCGAAAAAGTCCTTCCGGCTTAATGGTAATATGATCCGACTTACGGATGCCTCTATAGGTGAATGGAAAAGCAATAGTAGAAATGCGGCATCACGTATCGCCGCCAAGTTAGCGACTCGTATGGCAGGTTTGTCGGCTATTGGGGCAATTGCAGCTGGGCTTGATATGTGGCAAACGGGCACAGAGTTGGAAAAGGCAACCTCTGGTGGCGAGCGTGCCGCTCTGCATACAAAACGAGCTGCTGGCGCGGCGATAACTGTGGCTACAGGGTTTCAGTTAGCTGGAGCTACTGGAGGACGTGTCGCACTTCTGGGCCGAACTTTTGCCTTCGCTTGGATATTAGGGCCGTGGGTCTCAGGAATACTATTTGCTGCCGGTGTTATCCATCTAATCGCCTCCCACTTTGCCGCACGATATAACCGTGAGGGGGTGCGGGGGTGGCTATATACCAGCACGTGGGGACAAGGCGAAATAGCATGGGAAGCCAGTGATGAGGGGCATCAGCGCGAGTGGCAGGCACTAATGGAAATTCTGCTTCAGCCCTCTGTGAAGCTCACCAGTGTCACTGAACTGGAATTTGACTCATCCAGCATGAGCTATTATGGGACGGGTAAAATGAGCCGCGTGTACCAAGGTTGTTGGGTACAAGTTGCTTTTCCCGCTTTGCTTGCGGGTGAAACCATCAAACTGTCCGATAATGCGCGAGGCGGGTTCTGGGCACCTGCTAACAGTTATGAGCAGAGTCCCACTCAACAAGGTGAACGGGGGGCTGTGCTACCCGCTGACGCTGGCTATGACACTGACGATGTACGAGTATGGCAAGCCTGGATTCCCGCCAGTGAACAAGCCGAGCGCGAGCCGTTTGTACTGGCAGCGAATTATGCAGAGACGCTGCTCGCATCATCAGAAAACAGTTTGGGCTTTACCTTTTACAAGCCGAATGCTGCCCGTGGCAAAAAAGAGATCGAGCCTAATAGCGAAGAAGGCCAAGGCATCAGCCTGCCAGCTCGCTTTGACATCACGGTACCCATGAATTTAGAAGAGTAAGGATATTTATATGTGGTTTGTACAACCCAAACAGGACTATGTCTCTCAGATGCCGTGGAAGCATGTGGATGAGTCTGCAGTCGTGAACTGGCAAATCCGGGCACGTAACTATAATACGTCTGCGGCGAATGCTTTGTTTTCTGTATTTTTTCTTATCAGTTTGGGAGGTGGGTATTTTATGGCGCTCGTTGATGAGTCGCCGTTAGTTTCTTTTTTGATCGGGGGGGGAATGTTCACCCTCTTTATGTTAATCGCCATGAGTATGACTCATCAGACCTCCATCCTTGTTTACAGATTTACAGAGCAAAACGCTGAAGTGTGCTCCTGGAAACCTCAGATGGATTCGGTAAAACCATTTTTAAAATGGTCCGCCATTATTTTGATGCCGATTGTTCTGGTGCTGATTCTCATGGATCCGTCGCTGCTCATTACCAGCCTGGGTCCTTTAACAATGGGTTTCGCGGCCTGGATGATGGGATCATCAAAAGGCTACCAGGAAATGGCGCGAGGAAGCCAATATGAAGAGATTGACTGGACAAAGACAGAGCAAATAAAGGTGTGGCGGAAAAGAAGCATTATTTCGTTGACCTATCAATGGAAACCCTTCAAGCGGAATTCAAGCTATAGGCCGCGTACACATCTTATTTACTGTCTTCCAGAGGAATTGGATGAGCGCATTCAGTTTTTTAAAGAACATTTGCCGAATGCAAAGTATGAAGAAGGGAAGATAGAGGTGTTTTAAATATTTGGAGCTTATTGATAAAATTGTATTTGTTATATTTTATGGGAAAAATTAATAAAGATGAAAAAATGGTTGAGTTTTGAAAATTTAATGCTGACTACTGTGGTTTTTGTTCCGGGGGTTATTACCGCGATTTTCGTTTCTTTGTATATAGCGGAAGTTGCTGAAGATAAAAGATTCGAAAAGGAAGCGGTCCAGGTCTCTGGAGAGATTGTAGGGCAAAGCACATGTCGTGATGGTTCTCGTTTTGGGCATAAATATTGCTATCGTATTCGTTTTGCCACAGATGATGGAAAGGAAATTGACTTTAGTGCTGCTGGAAGGGCGAGTTATGCAGCTGGATTATATATATTGCCTAACAGTGTTTTAGTAGAGTATCTGCCTGGAGATTCTGTGCGTGCTAGGTTAGTAGGCGAAGAAAACGATATTGGATTTTTATTTACAGGCGGTTTGTTAGGTGGTGGTATTACTTTTTTTATAGCCTTTAGTATGTTTTTTGCTAGTCGTTTTCGTGGAAGGACGGATGAAGTTCAAAAAGAAATAAATATTTTTTTGCTAAATGGTAATGTTGATGGCGCGATATTTTTAGTAAAAAATGTTAAAAATGATGTTCGCCGTAAAATACTGCTTACTGATTTAGTTGTTAGACTTTATGAGTCTGGTTTTGAAGAGTATGCAGATACTTTATTGGAATATTTGTTGAGTGTATTTAATAAAGAGGTTTCATCGTTCCAGAGAGACTCAATGATTTTTACTTTAGCGCTTAAGCTATCAGAGATTGGTGAATATGAGTCAGTCTCTCAAGTTGTTGATATGATTGAGCATAAAGATGTTAAGCGCATAAGTGTCGGTATGGGGAGACGCCCCCCTGATTGAGTAGTGCTGCACTTTATAGACCAAACCTACTAGTAAGAAGAACGGACATTAAAAAAGCGGTTTGGCGAAACGCGATCATTGGTTTCGTGAAATATGAGTTTCAAAACCTGAATGAATGCTTTTTTATGCAGGTTACAACTGCATATTCTATAAAGCTATAAGAACTGCTAAATAAAGAATTTCCCGCGCTCTACAGCTATCGTTAGGCTTATAACTATTGTCTATGTCTATCAAAAGCGCCTGTTTTCTAACAGGCGCTTTTGGTGTTGCTAAAGGTGACCTATGTCTACAACCTCTATTGTTGAGCCCGCAAGTTATCGTGTGCCGCTGATCGCCACGGCGGCGATTGTTTTAGGCGCGTTGCTGGTGGGGATGGTGTTTGAAGCCAATACGGGGCTGCTGATGATTGTCGGCGGCCTGCTGGGGATGGTGCTTTACCATGCGGCGTTTGGCTTTACGTCCGCATGGCGTGTGTTTATTACCGAGCGACGAGGGCGTGGCCTGCGCGCGCAGATGGTGATGCTGGCGATTGCCGTGGTGCTGTTTTTCCCGGCTCTTGGCGCGGGCACGTTGTTTGGTACACCGGTGACTGGGTTTGTCTCGCCGATTGGTATTTCGGTACTGGTTGGAGCATTTATTTTCGGCGTTGGCATGCAGTTGGGCGGCGGCTGTGCCTCTGGCACACTGTTTACAGCGGGCGGCGGTAATGCGCGCATGCTGATCACCCTGGTTTTCTTCATTGTTGGTTCGGTGATTGGCACGGCGCATTTTGCCTGGTGGCAGAGCTTACCCGCCTTTCAGCCAGTGTCGCTGGTTAACGTTGCCGGAGTAAGCGGCGGAATAGCGGTTAGCCTGACACTATTTGCTGCTATCGCTGCCTTTACCTGGGTAATGGAGAAGCGTCGCCATGGCCAGCTTGAGCAAGCGCCTGTCGTCAATAAACATGGCTATTCGCGCTGGTTAACTGGCCCGTGGCCGCTGGTAGCGGGCGCGGTGGCGCTGGCGCTGTTAAATTTTGCCACTTTGGCACTGGCTGGCAGGCCTTGGGGCATTACCTCTGCGTTCGCGCTGTGGGGTGCCAAGGCCTATGGGCTGGTAGGCGGTGATGTCAGCCAGTGGGGATATTGGCAGGCACCGGGTAATGCAGCGGCCTTGGAAACCAGTGTGTGGAACGACATTACCACGGTAATGAACGTCGGTATTATGCTTGGCGCGCTGGCAGCCTCGAGCTTGGCTGGCCGCTTTGCGCCTAATTTCAACATTCCGTTGAGATCCGTTTTGGCAGCGATTATCGGCGGTCTTATGCTGGGCTATGGCGCGCGCTTGGCGTATGGCTGCAATATTGGCGCGTACTTCAGCGGTATTGCCTCGGGCAGCCTACACGGCTGGGTGTGGCTGGTGGCGGCATTTGCGGGAAATATGGTGGGCGTTAAGCTGCGTCCGTTCTTTTTTGCAGGTATAGAAGGGCGCCAAGCCGCGGCCAAAAGCTGCTAATCACGGTCTGCTTTAACGTGTCATTGTGTTCGATGCCTCGGCCGTTGGTCGGGGCATTTTTTTACGCTTAATACGGGTCTCTTCTACCTTTGTCTCAGGAGCATGTTACATTAAGCCCAAACGCCGCAAACGCCCGATGTTGCTGCATTGCAGCAGTGATAGACATTAAAAGAGAGTGCTTATGACTACCCAGAGTAAACGCCCCTTATACCTTCCTTACGCCGGTCCTTCTTTGCTCGAAATGCCGCTATTGAACAAAGGCAGTGCGTTTACTCAGCAGGAGCGCTTGGCGTTTAACCTGATTGGTTTGCTGCCTCAGAAAGTAGAAACCATTGAGGATCAGCTAGCGCGCGTCTATCGCCAGTACCAGCAGTGCCATAGCGATCTTGAGAAGCACATTCATCTGCGCGCTATTCAAGACGATAACGAGACGCTCTATTTCCGTATGGTTTCCCAGCACCTTGAAGAGATGCTGCCGATTATCTATACCCCGACGGTGGGGCAGGCGTGTCAGGAATTCTCTAATATTTATCGTAATCACCGGGGCCTGTTTATTAGCTACCCTGACCGCGAGCATATGGATGACATCCTACGCAGCGCGACCAAAGATAACGTTAAAGTCATCGTGGTCACGGACGGCGAGCGGATTCTAGGCCTGGGCGATCAGGGAATCGGTGGGATGGGCATCCCGATTGGTAAACTGGCGCTGTATACCGCCTGTGGCGGCATCAGCCCCGCCTATACGCTGCCGATCATGATTGATGTGGGCACCAACAACAAAGCACTGTTGGATGACCCTATGTACATGGGGTGGCGCCACGAGCGGGTAGGGCAAGAAGAATATGACGCCTTTATGGCAGAGTTTATTGCCGCCGTGAAGCGCCGTTGGCCTAACGTCTTGTTACAGTTTGAAGATTTTGCTCAGGCCAATGCAGTGCCGCTTTTAGAGCGCTATCGCGATGAGCTGTGCTGCTTCAATGATGACGTTCAAGGCACGGCTTCGGTTGTGGTCGGCACCTTAATGGCCGCCTGCCAGGCCCGTGAAGAAACCATTGCTCAGCAGCGAGTGGTATTTGTTGGCGGTGGTTCAGCGGGTTGCGGTATTGCTGAACAGGTCGTTGTCGCGATGGAAGCCGAAGGCTTGACCGAAAGCGAAGCGCGGGCGCGTATTTATATTGTTGATCGCGATGGCCTGATGACCAACGACCAAGCTTGGCAGCGGGATTTTCAGCGCCGCTTAGCCCATGACGCCACGCTAGTGGCGCATTGGAATGGCCAAGGTCTGGAAGAGACCATTGCGCAAATCAAACCAACCGTATTGATTGGCGTATGCGGTCAGCGCGGTATTTTCACCGAGCAGGTTGTACGCACGATGCACGCGGGCTGCGAGCACCCGGTGATCATGCCACTTTCGAACCCCACCTCGCAGGCTGAAGCCGTACCGGAAGATGTCATCCGCTGGACTGATGGGCAGGCGCTAGTCGCTACCGGCAGCCCTTTTGCACCGGTTGTTTATAACGGCCGTACCTATGCGATTGCCCAGTGCAACAATGCCTATATCTTCCCTGGCATTGGGCTGGGCGTTATTGCGGCGAGTGCCACTCGCATCACGGATGAAATGCTGATGAGCGCTTCGCGGGCACTGGCTCGCGAAGCGCCGCTGGTGAAAGATGGCAAGGGTGCGCTGTTACCGCCGCTGTCGCGCATTCGTGAGATCAGTAAGTCGATTGCCTTTGAGGTGGCTGCTCAGGCGCAGCATGATGGTGTGGCGTTAAAAACTAGCGGCACAACCCTGCGGGAACTGATTGATAAGGCATCCTGGTCGCCGGATTATCGCACTTACCGCCGCCGGGCTTTCTAAACGCAGGTTTAAGGCAAAAAAAAGCCCCCACCGAGGTGGGGGCATGCAAGCATTGGTAGGTTTTACCTTTAGGCTGCGCCGATCATCTTGCGCAGCACGTAGTGAAGGATACCACCGTGGCGGTAGTAAGCCAGCTCGTTGACCGTATCAATTCGGCACTTGGCATCAACGGTGCGTTCCCCATCGGCAGTTTTGATGACTACCTTCACCGTGCCGCCCGGCGTTAGATCGCTTAAACCCGCAATCGAAATCTCTTCGTCGCCGGTCAATTTTAGCGTTTGACGGCTTTCGCCTTCCGCAAACTGCAGCGGCACAACGCCCATGCCGATTAGGTTGGAGCGGTGAATACGCTCGAAGGATTCAGCAATCACGGCGCGCACGCCCAGCAGACGCGTACCCTTGGCTGCCCAGTCTCGCGAGGAGCCGGTGCCGTACTCTTTACCGGCAATCACGACCAGCGGTTTACCTTCCTCTTTGTACTTCATGGCCGCATCGTAAATAGCCATCTGCTCGCCGCTAGGCACGTGGCGGGTTTCACCACCAACGACGCCATCAAGCATCTCGTTTTTGATACGCACGTTAGCGAAAGTGCCGCGCATCATGACTTCATGGTTACCACGGCGTGAGCCGTAAGAGTTGAAGTCGACCGGCTTAACGCCGTTTTCTTGCAAGTAGCGGCCTGCAGGGCTGTCGGGCTTGATGGCGCCTGCGGGGGAAATATGGTCGGTGGTCACCGAGTCACCCAGCATCGCCAGCACGCGGGCACTGTGCACATCGTCAATGGCATCGGGTTCGCGACCCATGCCTTCAAAGAACGGCGGGTGCTGAATGTAGGTGGATTCAGGCCACTGATAGACCTTGCTTTTCGAAACGCTGATCGCTTTCCAGACATCATCGCCCTCAAACACCGCACCGTATTCTTTACGGAACATATCGGTGTTGACCTTCTCGACGGCAGTGGCAATCTCAGCCTGCGTCGGCCAAATGTCTTTGAGATAGACGGGCTCACCATTGCTATCTTGGCCTAGCGGTTCCTTGGTCAGGTCGCGCTGTACGTTACCGGCCAGCGCATAGGCCACCACCAGGGGGGGCGATGCGAGCCAGTTAGTTTTGACCAGCGGGTGAACGCGGCCTTCGAAGTTACGGTTGCCGGAAAGCACCGACGCGACAGCAAGGTCGCCGGTGTTAATCGCCTGCTCAATCTCATCGGCAAGAGGGCCAGAGTTGCCGATACAGGTCGTGCATCCGTAGCCAACCAGGTTAAAGCCCAGAGCGTCCAAGTCCTCATTTAAGCCCGCGGCTGCTAGGTAGTCGGTGACTACTTTAGAGCCCGGTGCCAGTGAGGTTTTCACCCATGGCTGGGTGGTTAATCCTTTTTCGCGAGCCTTACGTGCCAGCAGCCCCGCCGCCATCATAACGCTGGGGTTTGAAGTGTTCGTGCACGACGTAATGGCTGCAATGACCACCGCGCCAGGGTCAAGGCTGAAGTCGCGATCATTCAGCTTAACGGCTTGGCTGGTGTCATCTTTGAAGCTGCGCTCTACGCCCACGGCGGTTTGGCCACCTTCAGAAGAGAACTTGCCCTTCTCTGTAGCGTTTGCCTTCGTATCTTCCTGCATGAACTTACCAAAGGCCGACGCCATGTCTTGTAGCGCCACGCGATCCTGAGGGCGTTTGGGGCCGGCAAGGCTAGCGACTACCTCTGTCATATCTAACTGCAGGGCATCGGTGAAGATCGGCTCATCGTTAGGCTCGCGCCATAGGCCCTGGGCTTTGCTGTAAGCCTCGACGAGCGCAACCTGGTCATCTTCGCGTCCGGTTAGGCGCAAATAGTTCAGCGTTTCATCATCGACCGGGAAGAACCCGCAGGTAGCGCCGTACTCAGGTGCCATATTGGCGATAGTGGCACGATCGGCCAGCGGCAGGTCTTTCAAGCCGTCGCCGTAGAACTCAACAAATTTACCCACTACGCCTTTTTTACGCAGCATTTCAGTGACCGTCAGCACCAAATCGGTGGCGGTAATGCCTTCGCGCATCTTGCCGGTCAGCTTGAAGCCAATCACTTCGGGTATCAGCATCGACACCGGCTGGCCGAGCATGGCTGCTTCGGCTTCAATGCCGCCCACGCCCCAGCCAAGCACGCCCAGGCCGTTAATCATCGTGGTGTGTGAGTCAGTGCCCACCAGCGTGTCAGGGTAAGCAAAGGACTTACCGTCCTCTTCTTTGGTCCATACGGTTTTGCCCAAGTACTCCAGGTTCACCTGATGGCAAATGCCAGTGCCGGGTGGCACAACGCGGAAGTTGTCAAAGGCCTGCTGGCCCCAGCGCAAAAACTCATAGCGTTCGCGGTTACGCTGCATTTCAATATCGACGTTTTCTTGAAATGCGGCAGCGTTGCCGAAATTATCGACCATCACTGAGTGATCAATGACCAGGTCGACAGGGGTCAGCGGATTGATCTTCGAAGGGTCTTCGTTAAGGCTTTCTACGGCGGCGCGCATGGAGGCTAAATCCACCACGCCGGGCACGCCGGTAAAGTCCTGCATTAATACGCGCGCGGGGCGGTAACCTATTTCGCGGCTAGATCTGCCTTCGGTCTGCCAGTCGACCAAGGCCTGCATGTCTTCTTCGGCTACGCTCTCGTCGTCGGCGAAGCGCAGCTGGTTTTCGAGTAGAATTTTGAGCGTTTTGGGCAGCCGGTCAATATTGCCGAGCGCTCCGGCCGCTTGGGGGAGGCTGTAGTAGTGATACGTGGTGTTGCCAACCTCTAAGGTACTTAGCGTATCAGGTATCTTGCTCATGCCATTCTCCTCTTGTTGCTGAGCGTTTAGCTCAACGTGACGGTCACGGTCTTTCTTTATAGTATGGCTTACCGTAGTAATAATACATGGGTGTTTGCACAGTGGCTTTCAAGGTTTATTCGCCAATAGCCTAGGACAAACCTTGCAATAGCTTGTACTTGACGCCATTTCAGGCAGACTCTCTGCCAAATTGTTTGGGTAGCTATTGTTTACACAGCTATCGATAACGCTATCAGTTAAGTCTCTAGAAGGTGGTGTCATGGAAACTCGTCATGAGCGTTTGATTATTCTTGGGTCCGGCCCGGCTGGCTACACGGCCGCCGTTTACGCCGCGCGGGCAAACTTGAAACCGTTATTGATCACCGGTATTCAGGCCGGCGGGCAGCTAACGACGACGACCGACGTGGATAATTGGCCGGGTGACGCTCAGGGTGTTCAAGGCCCAGAATTGATGGAGCGCATGCAGCAGCATGCTGAACGCTTCAATACGGAAGTACTGTTCGACCATATCAATGAGGTCAGTTTAGGCGAAAAACCGTTTACGTTGAAAGGCGATAGCGGCCTTTATACCTGTGATGCGCTGATTGTGGCCACCGGTGCCAGCGCGCGTTATCTGGGGCTGCCCACTGAGCAGCAGTTTATGGGTCAGGGCGTTTCTGCCTGCGCTACCTGTGATGGTTTTTTCTATCGTAACCAAGAAGTCATTGTGGTGGGCGGCGGTAACACTGCCGTGGAAGAGGCGCTGTATCTTTCCAATATCGCTTCCAAGGTGACGCTGGTGCATCGTCGCGACACTCTGCGCGCGGAAAAAATCTTGCAAGACAAGCTGTTCGAGAAAGCCGCAGCGGGCAAAATCGCGCTTGAGTGGTTCCAGGAGATCGAGGAAGTGCTGGGCGATAACTCGGGCGTCACCGGTATTCGCGTTAAATCCACCAAAGATGGTTCAAGCAAAGAAATTCATGCGCCGGGTTTGTTCATTGCGATTGGCCATAGCCCTAATACCGGCATTTTTGCGGGCCAGCTAACGATGAATGGCGGCTATATTAAAGTGAATTCTGGATTGGAAGGTAATGCGACCGCCACCAATATACCGGGCGTATTTGCCTGCGGCGACGTGATGGACCACATTTACCGCCAAGCGATTACCTCTGCGGGCAGTGGCTGCATGGCCGCACTGGATGCCGAGCGTTATCTAGACGGTATTGCCGGTTAATCTTTGCCTACATGATGAAGCGTCTAGCAATCGATAGGCGCTTCATCAACTCTCAGCCGCCCCAGTTGGCTGAGCACCAGCTTTTGACCCTGAGTACCTTCGGCGCGATGGCCGGCACATACGGTAAAGCTGCCGTTGAAGCCGCTGGTAGAGCCCATCGGGTCGTAGCGTATACGCGACCAGCCGCGGCTGTAAGCAACCTGTGTGTTCTGCTGAAGAGGAATAATGCGCAGGATATCTTGAGCTTGTATGCCATCGGTGTCACTCCCACGCACGATTATTAGCTCACCGGCCCAATCGTTATTACAGGCGCTGCGGTCGCCAGCCGTCGGGCAAACGGTGATATGGCTGCGTTGGTTAATCGCGGTATTACGCGCTAACGAAAACGCACTCTGCAGACGATTAACCTCGCTTGCTTGTGCGGACCGTTCGCCCAGTGCTTGAAAGCGCGGCACTCCCCAGACGCTAATAATACCCACCAACAGTAGTGTGACGAGAAGCTCTAGCAGCGTAAATCCACCTTCAAACGAGGTGTTTTTTTTGATCTTGCTGTCGCTCATCGCCACCTCCCCACTTGACCCTGTTAATGCCCGCGCTATGCTCATTGTCCGTTGCCAGCAGCGAATCTCTTAAGCTCATAGGTCACACTAGACGTCGCTGAGCATTTTTTATGTAAGCTAAAACGGACATTTTTGTGAGCGATTTCTTAATTATTGGTGGCGGCGTCATCGGTATGATGACGGCGTTGCAATTAGCCGACGCTGGCCAGCAAGTAACGCTGGTTGAACGCGGCGAGTGCGGGAAAGAGGCTTCATGGGCCGGTGGTGGCATTGTGTCGCCGCTTTATCCATGGCGCTACGCCGCGGCGGTGTCGCAGCTGTCACGCTGGTCTGAAGGCGTTTATCCCTCTTTAGCGCTGCGGCTGTTGGAAGAAACCGGTATTGATCCTGAGTATCGCCAAAAAGGGCTGCTGTATCTGAACGTGGACGATGCTGAGGACGCGCTGCGCTGGTCGCGCCAGCTGGGCAAGCCTCTTGAGCGAGTGGAAAAAGACTTTGTCCGCGATAAAGAACCAGACGTGGCGATGGCAGCTGACAGCGCCCTATGGATGCCGACGCTGGGCAGCGTGCGCAACCCACGCCTAGCTAAAGCGCTGAAAGCCCGGCTGGCAGCGATACCTAATGTCACGCTGCGCGAGCAGTGTGATGTCAGTGGGTTTAGTGATAGCAATGGCAAGGTAGATGGCATTGTCTCTTCTCAGGGGCCGCTGAAGGCTGAGCGCATTGTGGTGTGCGGCGGTGCCTGGGCCGCTCAGCTGTTAGCGCAGCTAGAGGTTCGGCTACCGGTAAGGCCGGTGAAAGGGCAGATGATCGCTTATCAAGCCCCGAAAGGCTTGGTGCAGCGCGTGGTATTAAAAGACGGCCGCTACATCATTCCGCGCGCAGACGGCCTGCTGCTAGTGGGCTCGACCCTGGAAGAGGCAGGTTTTGATAAGACCACCGACGAGGCGGCGCTCGCCTCATTAAAGCAGAGCGCAGAGGCCATCGTGCCCGCCTTGGCAAATTGCCCAGTGGCGAATCAGTGGGCCGGGTTACGTCCGGGCTCCCCTGATGGCGTCCCTTTTATTGGCGCACTGCCTGAGCGGCCTAACGTGTTCGTCAATGCCGGGCACTATCGCAATGGGTTAGTGTTAGCGCCGGCCTCGACCCATTTACTCGTTGACCAGCTGCTAGGCCGCACGCCGCTGGTAGACCCGGCGCCTTATCAGCTTACGCCCGCACGGCTGGCCGCGATTTAAGGCGTGCCGTCTTTATTTTGCTGCTCTTGCAAAAAACGGTCGCGATGGGCGCTGGAACAGAACCACTGCTCTTGGTCTCGTAGCGCTTCTTGTTCGGGAACGTGGACTTCGCACCAGCGGCAGCGCACCATTTCGCCACCTTCATGGCGGTTGATTTTGTTGTTCTGCGTCTGATGGTCGAGTTTGCGTTGGCGGTAGAGGCCGTAAAGCTTTAAACCGACATAGAATAGTACGGCGAAGATAATCAGCCGAATGATCAAGAGGTTCATCCTTTTGTGTCTCCCGAAGCAGGGATAGAAGTGGTGAGTGTGTCGCGCGGCCTTTGCTAGCTGGCGGCCCTTGCGGGACAATGCCGTATGACGGTGCAACCCTATTCTTAAGATTCTCAAGAGATTTTGATGCCCATGCAAGACTTAACGCTGGTAATGGCCCAACTCGATCCTCTGGTCGGGGATATTCCCGGCAACGCCGCGCGTGCAATTGAAGCCGTGCGCGAAGCGCGAATTGAACATGGGGCGGATATTGTGGTCTTTCCGGAGCTTTTTTTGTCGGGCTATCCGCCGGAAGATTTGCTGCTGCGCCCCTCAATGGAAACACGCCTGCGCGAAGCCCGCGCTTTGATGGCGTCGAAAATCTCCCGCGATGTGCTGGTGATTATCGGCTACCCAGGCGTACGCGAAGGGCAGTGTTATAACCTGGCTGGGTTGCTTTACAACGGGCAGTGGGAAGCCGAGTACGCCAAACAGGCGTTGCCTAACTATCAGGTGTTTGACGAGCAGCGCTATTTCACGCCCGGCACACAGCCGCTGGTATATCAGCATAAGGGCGCCCGATTAGGCATCTTGATCTGCGAAGACTTGTGGGATGGTGCGCCGGTCAAGGCCACGACCCAGGCGGGTGCTGAAGTGCTGATTACGCTGAATGCCTCGCCTTACCACCAGGACAAGCCCGCCGAACGGCTGCGCTTATTGGAGCAGCACGCCCAAGACGTTAAACGCCCGATTGTGTATGTGAATACCATTGGCGGCCAGGACGAGCTCGTCTTTGATGGCGGCTCCTGCTGCGTTAACGCCAGCGGCGAACTGCAGGTGTTAGCGCCGTATTGGCAGGCTGGCTTGATGCCGATTCAGTTTTTACAAACCAGTGCCACGGTATGGGAGCCTCAGCCGGGTGAGATTGACCCTGAAGCTGCACCCGAAGAGAGCCTTTACTGCGCGCTGGTCACCGGACTGCGCGATTATGTCAACAAGAGTGGTTTTGACGGGGTCGTGCTGGGGCTTTCTGGTGGCATTGATTCCGCGCTCTCGCTGGCCATTGCGGTCGATGCCCTAGGGCCTCAGCGGGTACAGGCGGTGATGATGCCTTATCACTACACGGCAGACATCTCCAAGCAGGACGCTGCCGAGCAGGCCAATTTACTAGGTGTGCACTACGAAGTTCTGCCGATTGAACCCATGGTCGAGGCGTTTATGGGGACGCTGGCGGAGAGCTTTGCAGGCACCGAACGGGATACGACGGAAGAAAATCTTCAGTCGCGCTGTCGTGGCGTGCTGCTAATGGCACTTTCGAATAAGAAAGGCCTGATGGTGCTGACCACCGGAAACAAGAGCGAAATGGCGGTGGGCTACGCGACGCTCTACGGTGATATGGTGGGTGGCTATAACGCGATTAAAGACGTGTATAAAACCTGGGTGTATCGTCTGGCTCGCTGGCGCAATACCCAGTCGCCGGCGATTCCTGAGCGTGTGATTGAGCGCCCACCCAGCGCAGAGCTGGCGCCCGATCAGCAGGACAGCGACTCGTTGCCGGACTACGACGTCCTTGACGCTATTTTGGTCAACTACATCGAAGGCGATATGAGCGCGGAAGCGATCATCGCCGCCGGGTTCGATCATGAAGATGTGTATAAAGTCGTTAAGCTCGTCGATCGCTGTGAGTATAAGCGCCGTCAGGCACCTATTGGCGTTCGCGTCACTCCGCGAGGCTTTGGCCGCGACCGTCGCTATCCGATTGTGAATGGATGGCAGCCCGGCGAGTAGGAAAACCCCAAAAACCACGCCTCGGCGTGGTTTTTTAGTTCTTAAGGAACGTCGTTCACGAAGCCGTTACGGTTCGTTAGTCATTCTTTTTGACGTGCTTGGGCACGAAACGATTGCCCTGCAGCTGTTCGTGATCGGGCGCGTTCTCACGCAGCACCGCGAGCACTTCACTGGCGCGATCATCCATATCCAGCCCTTGATAGCCTTCTACCATGGTGGCTAGGGCATCGCGAGTGGCGCTGGATTCGGGGTAGTTTTCGATTACCCAGCGGCCACGCTCAACGGCGGCTAAATAAGCCCCGCGGCGTAGATAGTAATCTGCGACGTGTAGCTCGTGCCGTGCCATCAGTTCACGCAGGTAAACAATACGCTGCTGAGCATCGGGCGCGTATTCACTTTGCGGGTGGCGCTGAATCAGTTCACGGAAATCATTATAGGCATCCCGTGAAGCGCCCAGGTCACGCTTTGAGATATCAATTAAACGCAGACGCTCTAAGCTGAAGCGCCCTGCTTGCCACGCGGAAAGACCGCGCAGATAGTAGGCGTAATCTACCTGTGGGTGGTCGGGGTGGAGGCGAATAAAGCGGCTAGCCGCTGCACGCGCTTCTTCCCAGTTGCTGTTTTCGTAGTAGGCATAGATCAACTCAAGCTGTGCCTGCTCGGCATGCGCACCAAACGGATAGCGAGTATCCAGTGCTTCTAAACGCTCTATCGCAATCGGGTAGCGATTACTGTCTAGGGCCGTACGAGCAAGCTCATACAGCTCGCGTTCTTGTACCCCAGCAAATTCATCTGGCTCTTCATCGCTGGTGTCATTATTTGCACAGCCCGCTAGCAGGGCAAGGCTTAGGGCTAGAGCACCAAAGCGGTTGGCAGCTGAAAAAACGCGCATCATCATCCTCGTTGCAAACAAGCCTCAATCACCAAAAAAGCGGCGATGGCCGTGATAGTATAGGTCGCAGTCCACCCACTATAAAACACCTCGGCCTAAAACGCAGGCTTAGCGACGTTTCGCCGAGTGTCGTTGTTGGAAATAGTGCCATGCTTTAGCTAAGTTTTTTGCGTCTGGCTAGGTTTTTTGCGTTTTAAAGAGGTTTTTCATGTCTCGAATAGTTGAAGACACGCAGCGTGTGCCCGCCTCTTTAGCCGGTGCGCGTTTAGACCAAGCGGCGGCTGAGTTGTTCAGCGATTATTCCCGCGAGCGCTTAAAAGCGTGGATTAATAGCGGAGAATTAACGGTAGATGGCGCTCAGTTCAAGCCGAAAGCCAAGCTGCATGGCTATGAAGTGCTGGCGCTGCAGGCGACCATTGAAGAAGATACGCGCTTTGAAGCGCAGAATATCCCTCTGGATATCGTCTATGAAGACGACATCATGATGGTGATTAATAAAGCCGCCGGCATGGTGGTGCATCCGGCCGCGGGTAATCCTGATGGCACGCTGCTCAATGCGCTGCTTTATCATCACCCGGCCATTGCTCAAGTGCCCCGTGCAGGCATCGTACACCGCCTAGACAAAGACACCACGGGGTTGATGATGGTGGCCAAGACGCTGCCTGCGCAAACTGCACTGGTTGATCAGATGCAGGCGCGCAGCGTGTCACGCCAGTACGATGCGGTGGTGATTGGTAAGCCGGTCTCAGGCAGTACCATCGATGCGCCGATTGGCCGTCATCCGAAAGATCGCAAGCGCCAGGCGGTGACGACGGCGGGCAAGCAGGCCATCACGCATTTTCGGGTGGTTGAGCGTTTTCGCGCCCACACGCACGTTCGCTGCAAGTTAGAAACGGGGCGTACTCACCAAATCCGTGTTCATATGGCGCATGCCCGCTATCCGTTGGTGGGAGACCCAATGTACGGCGGCCGCGCCAAGCTGCCGCCTGGGGCCGCTGAGCCTTTGAAGGAAATCCTGCGCGAGTTTCCCCGCCAGGCTTTGCATGCGCGCAAATTAATTTTCAAGCACCCGGCAAGTGGCGAAAGCTTAACGTTTCAGGTGGATCTTCCCGATGATTTGCTGATGCTGCTGGACTACCTGCGTGAAGATAACGAGACCATGAGATGAGCGATGCCATTGATTTACGGCCCACGCTGCTAATCCCAGACTGGCCCGCACCGGCCAACGTACGTGCTTTTGTCACCACGCGTGAGGCCGGGCCTAGTCAAGGTGACTTTGCCGCTTTTAACCCTGCCGCTCACGTTGGCGACAACCCCGACCACGTGGCGCTGTGCCGCCGGCTGTTGCAAAAAGAGATAGGCGATGAGCGGCCGCTGCTATGGCTCAATCAAACCCATGGCGCGCGGGTTCAGCAGGGTTATCAAGCGGAAGTGCCGGGCGTGGAAGCGCCCGATGCGGACGCGGCGCTCGCGATCACCAATGAGTACGCCTGTGTCGTGTTGACGGCCGACTGCTTGCCTGTGATGTTTTGTAATCGTGCCGGCACTCAGGTGGCGGTCGCTCACGCAGGATGGCGTGGTTTAGCCGGGGGCGTTTTAGAAGCAACCATCGCGGCGATGAATACCGACCCCGATGATATTTTGGTGTGGCTGGGTCCCGCTATTTCAAATGCCCAGTTTGAAGTGGGGCCTGAGGTTTACGGCGCCTTTGTAGCGGTTCATCCGGATACGGCTGAAGCCTTTGATCACAGCCCTTATCGGCTGGGTCATTACATGGCTGACCTGTATCGGCTGGCGCGTTTTCGGTTAGAAGCATTGGGCATTACCCACATCAGCGGTGGTCATTTCTGTACCGCCTGCGAATCACGTTTTTACTCTTATCGTCGCGATGGCGGCAAAACTGGGCGCATGGCCAGTGTGATTTGGCTCGACTAGCGATCGTTAAAGACTCAATAAGTCAGCGGTTTGTTGCTCTACCTCTTGAAAAGCGCAGAAATGACGCCATTTAACTTGTCAAGCTAAAAATTATTAGCACGTCTAACGACACGTTAACGGGTTACGCGATGCGTCCAAACGCATGGCTACCCCAGGAGGAATTCCATGCGTTTTGATAAATTTACCGCCAAGCTCCAAAGCGCTATTGCCCAAGCGCAGTCGCTTGCCGTTGGCCGCGGACATAATCAGCTAGACCCTGCGCATTTGCTGCTTGCCCTGCTCGACACTAAAGACACCGGTATTAAAGCGCTGATTGACAAAGCCGAAGGCAATAGCGCGCGTCTGCGCGATGGTTTAGTCCAGCAGCTGGATAATTTGCCGAAGGTGGGTCAGTTCGACGGCGAAGTGCAGCCATCGCGCGATTTCATCAAGCTTTTCAACTTAACGGATCGCGAAGCGCAAAAGCGCGGCGACCAGTTTATTGCCAGCGAGCTTGTGCTGCTTGCGGCGCTAGAAATGAATTCGCCCCTCACTAAGCTACTTAAAGAAATCGGGATTAATCGTAAAACCCTGGAAGCGGCGATTAACAGCCTGCGTGGCGGTGCTACTGTTGATGACCCGAACGCTGAAGATCAGCGTGAAGCGCTCAATAAGTACACGATGGATCTCACCCAGCGGGCGCTGGATGGCAAGCTCGACCCTGTGATTGGTCGTGACGATGAGATTCGCCGCACTATTCAAGTATTGCAGCGGCGGACTAAAAACAACCCTGTTTTAATCGGCGAGCCGGGCGTGGGTAAAACCGCCATTGTCGAAGGGTTGGCGCAGCGTATCGTCAACGGTGAGGTGCCTGAGGGCTTAAAAGATAAGCGCGTGCTGTCGTTGGATATGGGCTCACTGTTAGCCGGAGCCAAGTTCCGCGGTGAATTCGAAGAGCGCCTGAAGTCCGTACTAAAAGAGCTCTCTCAGGAAGAGGGGCGCGTCATTCTGTTTATCGATGAGCTGCACACCATGGTCGGCGCTGGCAAAGCAGAGGGCGCGATGGATGCGGGCAACATGCTTAAGCCTGCACTGGCGCGTGGCGAGCTGCACTGCGTCGGCGCTACCACGCTTGATGAATACCGTAAGTACATTGAAAAAGATGCTGCGCTGGAACGTCGCTTCCAAAAAGTCGTGGTCGATGAGCCTTCTGAAGAAGATACCGTGGCGATTTTGCGTGGCCTAAAAGAGCGCTACGAAGTGCACCACGGTGTGGATATTACCGACTCCGCCATCATTGCGGCGGCCAAGCTCTCGACGCGCTATATCACCGATCGTCAGCTGCCCGATAAAGCAATCGACTTGATCGACGAGGCCGCCTCGCGTATCCGCATGGAGCTGGATTCCAAGCCAGAAGCGATGGATCGCCTGGATCGCCGCCTGATTCAGTTCAAAATGGAGCGTGAGGCGCTGAAGAAGGAAACCGATGACGCCTCTAAAAAGCGCCTCGAGGCCCTCAATAATCAGATTCATGAGCTAGAGCGTGAGTACGCTGACCTGGATGAAATCTGGAAAGCGGAAAAGGCTAGTATTCAAGGTGCCGCTCAGTTCAAGGCTGAGCTTGAGCAAGTGCGCCTGGACCTTGAACAGGCGCGCCGCCAGGGCGACCTTGGCCGCATGTCGGAAATTCAGTACGGCAAAATTCCTGAGCTTGAGAAAAAAATTGCTGAAAGCAGTGAAGGCGAGGCCGATACCTCAAGCCACCAGCTGCTGCGCTCTAATGTGACCGAAGAAGAAATTGCGGAAGTCGTGTCGCGTTGGACGGGTATTCCAGTCTCGAAAATGCTGGAAGGTGAGCGCGACAAGCTGCTGCGTATGGAAGACGCCTTGCACGAGCGCGTCATTGGCCAGGACGAGGCCGTAGAGGCCGTGGCTAACGCCGTGCGCCGCTCTAGGGCCGGGCTTTCGGACCCCAATCGGCCCAACGGATCGTTTTTATTCCTCGGCCCAACCGGGGTGGGTAAAACCGAGCTGTGTAAGTCGCTGGCGAATTTTTTGTTCGATACTGAAGACGCCATGGTGCGTATCGATATGTCGGAGTTTATGGAGAAGCACTCCGTGGCTCGTCTAATCGGTGCGCCTCCGGGCTATGTGGGCTACGAAGAGGGCGGCTACTTAACCGAAGCCGTGCGGCGTAAGCCTTATTCCGTGCTGCTGCTGGATGAGGTGGAAAAAGCGCATCCCGATGTCTTCAATATTTTGCTGCAGGTATTAGAAGATGGCCGTTTAACCGATGGCCAGGGCCGCACCGTGGACTTTCGCAATACCGTGATCGTCATGACGTCCAATATGGGTTCGGACATTATTCAGCGCATGGGTGGTGATACTGGCGCCGATAAAGAAAGTTCTGATAAAGATAGTCGCTATGAGTTGATGAAAAACATGGTGATGGAGATGGTGGGTAATCACTTCCGGCCAGAGCTTATCAACCGTATCGACGAAGTGGTTGTGTTTCATGCGCTGGGGCAAGAGCAGATTCAGGCCATTGCCGGTATTCAGCTGGAGCGCTTGAAGCTGCGCCTTGCCGAACATGAGTTGAAGCTTGAGGTCAGTGACGATGCCATGGCTCAGCTAGCGGTGGTGGGTTTTGACCCTGTGTATGGCGCGCGACCGCTTAAGCGGGCAATTCAGCGGCGTATTGAAAATCCGCTGGCGCAGGATCTGCTGGCCGGTAAGTTTGCGCCGGGCGATACCATTCATATCACGGCGGAAGACGGCAAGCTGGTGTTTGTTTAACGATAAATGTCGCTATTTTTGCGCAATTGAATAAGCAAAAAGCTCCTTCAGCGTTGCTGACGGAGCTTTTTTAATGGCTTACGGCGACGTTTGTTGCGTTTGACCTGATCGGAGGTTGACACGCTGAGGGTGCTAATGGAATCTTATCGGTTCCTGATTTGCGGGCACGGACTTAACGGGCAACCCCTCATCCCCGTGCGAAGGGTAGGCTAAGGCCTTTACCCGCCGAAGGAATTCCGGGCTTGGGCTAACCGCCCAGCCTGGCCAACGCCCCGACGCGGCAAACCGCCGTGCAAGGGAACAGCTGATTTATGTTGCCATAAAGCAGCGTTTCCGATGAGAGTGCAGGCCCTAACCGGGCCATATGCCAGGGTTTGGCATCAGGTGCCGGCATTGGCCGGCAGCGGCATACCGCCGCACTCGACACCGTGCCCATTTGGATACGGATCGCACTCGAGACCTTCAGGGGAGAAATACAGTGGAACTGCTTTCCGGCGCAGATATGATCGCCCGCTTCTTGCAAGATGAGGGCATCGAACACATTTATGGTTACCCCGGCGGTGCAGCGCTGCATATTTATGATGCGCTCTTCCGTCAGGACAAGGTGAAGCACATTTTAGTGCGTCACGAACAAGCGGCCACTCACGCCGCCGATGGCTATGCTCGTGCCTCGGGTAAGCCCGGCTGCGTGCTGGTCACGTCAGGCCCAGGGGCGACCAACGCCGTGACCGGCATTGCCACCGCCTATATGGATTCAATTCCCATGGTGGTGCTGTGCGGTCAAGTCGCCAGCCACCTGATTGGTGAAGATGCTTTTCAGGAAACGGATATCGTCGGGGTCACTCGCCCTATCGTGAAGCATAGTTTCTCGATTCGTCATCCTTCTCAAATCCCGGAAGTGCTCAAAAAAGCGTTTTATTTAGCTGCCACGGGCCGTCCTGGTCCTGTCGTGGTCGATATCCCCAAAGATATGACCGCGCCGACCGAGCGCTACGAGTACATCTACCCTAAGAAGGTCAAGATGCGCTCGTATAACCCCGTCACGCGTGGCCATACCGGGCAGATCAAAAAAGCCGTGGAGCTAATGCTCAAGGCCAAGCGGCCGGTGTTTTATACCGGCGGTGGTGTGGTAACCGGCAAAGCTAGCGAAGGCCTAACCGATCTGGTTAAGCAGCTGGGTTATCCGATTACTACGACGCTGATGGGCATTGGTTCGTACCCCCAGAGTGATCAGCAGTGTTTGGGGTGGTTGGGCATGCACGGCTCGTATGAGTCCAACATGGCCATGCACCATGCCGATCTGATCATTGCCATCGGGGCGCGTTTTGATGACCGCGTGACTAACAGCACATCAAAGTTCTGCCCGACAGCCAAAATTATTCACGTTGACGTTGATCCAAGCTCTATCTCTAAAACGGTGCGTGCCGATGTGCCCATCGTTGGGCCTGCGCTAAGTGTCATCAATGAGATGATTAGCCTGGTGCAAGGGCAGAAAATTGCTCATCCGGAGGCGCTCACCGAGTGGTGGCAGAAAATTGATGGCTGGCGTGCCGATCGTGTCGGCAAGCTTTATGAGCCTTCAAAGCCCGGCGAGGCGCTTAAGCCTCAGGAAGTCGTCGAGGCACTCTGCCGCGTTACGCGGGGCGAGGCGTATGTGACGACCGACGTTGGTCAGCATCAGATGTTTGCAGCCCAGTACTACAAGTTTGATAAACCTAACCGGCTCATTACTTCGGGCGGACTAGGCACTATGGGCTTTGGTTTCCCTGCCGCCATGGGGATCAAGCAGAATTATCCGGAAAGCGACGTCGTCTGCGTGACGGGTGAGGGCAGTTTTCAGATGATGATGCAGGAGCTCTCAACCTGTAAGCAGTATGGCGTGGGCGTTAAGATCGTCAATCTGAACAATGCGTCGCTTGGCATGGTGCGCCAATGGCAGGATTTGAACTATAAATCTCGCCACGCACATTCCTATATGGAATCGCTCCCCGACTTTCATATGCTGATTGAAGCGTATGGGTTTACGGCGATTACGGTGACCACCATTGAAGAGCTCGAGCCCGCGCTAGAGCGTGCGTTTGCTGATAAGCACGAGCTGGTGTTCCTTGACGTGAAGGTTGACCCTTTTGAGCACGTCTATCCGATGCATGTGCCGTTAGGCGCGATGCGTGACATGCTGCTGTCTAAAACGGAGCGTACCTGATGCGTCATATCATCTCGATTCTGATGGAGAACGAGCCGGGGGCGCTATCACGTGTAGTCGGGCTTTTCTCTCAGCGTAATTTCAACATTGAAACGCTTAACGTCGCGCCAACAGAGGATCCCTCACTTTCGCGCCTAACGGTCACGACCGTAGGTGATGATCGGGTGATTGAGCAGATCACAAAGCATCTTAATAAGCTGATTGATGTGGTCAAGCTGGTGGATCTCACCGAAGGGAACCACATTGAGCGCGAGCTGATGCTGGTGAAAGTGAAGGCATTGGGTGCAGCCCGCGATGAGGTGAAGCGCACGGTGGACATCTTCCGCGCGCAGATCGTCGACGTTACGCCCAGCCTGTATACCGTGCAGATTACAGGCGATGCGGGCAAGCTGGATGCGTTTCTGCAGGCAATGGCGCCCGTGGGTATTCTCGAAGTTGCGCGTACCGGCGTTTCGGGTATTGCTCGGGGTGATAAGGTTTTGTCGCTCTAAGCGTCAGTAACACGATAAGCAAGCCAAGAACGCCGCTTCCACAATTTACATGGGGCGGCGTTTTTTATGGATGGCTTTGCGCCTCTGTTTGCCGATGGCTAGCTGCAATTGGCTGGCTGAGTGTCATTCACCGTGTAGAATGAAAGCCAATACTGTTCCCGTGACTTCACTTTTAATGGATGAAACCTATGACACAGGACGCTCGCGATCAACAGCACCCAGGCTCGATTGAACCAGATCATGACCCAGCCGAGCACTCAGATGTCGGCGGCAATGAAGATCTGGCGGCCGCTTTTCTGCGTGAAACCGAAGTGGTCGAAGATGCGGTAGAAGACGGCAAGAAGATTCGCCGCAAAGGTATCTATTTACTGCCCAACCTATTTACCACGTCGGCACTGTTTGCTGGCTTCTTTGCCGTGGTTGCGGGCATTAATGGTGAATTTACCTCGGCAGCCGTGGCGATTTTTATTGCGATGGTGCTAGATGGCTTGGATGGCCGTGTCGCACGTATGACCAACACGCAGAGCGAGTTCGGGGCTGAGTACGACAGTCTGGCCGATATGATTTCGTTCGGTATGGCGCCGGCATTGGTCGCGTTTACCTGGATTCTGCAAGACATTGGCAAAACCGGCTGGGTAGTCGCTTTCCTTTACGTTGCCTGCGCTGCGCTGCGCCTTGCGCGCTTTAATGTCCAAATTGGCAGTGTCGATAAAAAATGGTTTATCGGTTTGCCAAGCCCGTCTGCCGCAGCGTTAGTCGCCGCTAGCGTTTGGACCTTCCACAGTTTTGATGCCGATGCGTTTGGCTTCAAGCTGCTGATGCTGGTCGTTGTAGCCGCCGCAGGCGTATTAATGGTGAGTAATATTCGCTATTACAGCTTTAAAGAGTTTGATGTACGTAAGCCGGTGCCTTTTGTAGTGCTGTTAGCCATCGTACTAGCCTTTGTGCTGATCTCGGTCGAGCCGTCAGTGATGTTGCTATTGCTATTTGGTACCTACGTGGCTTCAGGCCCTGTTTTAGCCGTTATGCGCAAAGCAAAATCCAAGAACTAAACCTTTCAG
Source organism: Vreelandella profundi (assembly GCF_019722725.1). Classification (NCBI taxonomy): domain Bacteria; kingdom Pseudomonadati; phylum Pseudomonadota; class Gammaproteobacteria; order Oceanospirillales; family Halomonadaceae; genus Vreelandella; species Vreelandella profundi. The sequence continues at coordinate 2,920,099 of NZ_CP077941.1, read as the reverse complement.
TCTATTTTTATACTTATTTTCATCAGAGCCCTTGCCAACTCGTCAGCGAGTCCGTAAAGTCCGCATCCGCTGCCGGGGACGCCAAGCGTTACCAGCGGTGAATGAAGTTGAAAAACTTCGGTTTGTCAGTAGGTTAGCGTTTTTGTTGGGTCGTCAAATTGGCCGCGAAAATTGCAGATTGACAAACGCTCGGAAGTGCGTAGAATACGCCTTTCTCGCTGAGGCCAAACAGTTCAACGGTTGGCCCGCTATCACAACACGATAGCCACAGCGAAACGCTCTTTAACAATTTGATCAGGTAATTCATGTGGGCGCTTGCTGATGTTGGTGACAAATCACCCAATATCAAGGCAAGCGACTCAAGCAATAAGATTTTAAAGGCATTGCCTTTTTAATCCGTTTTGAATGAATTCGTTTGAACCTTGAGCCAAGTTTGATTCCGCTTTTGTTGTCCTCGGATGACAAGTAAGGATCACAATGATTGTAAACTGAAGAGTTTGATCATGGCTCAGATTGAACGCTGGCGGCAGGCCTAACACATGCAAGTCGAGCGGTAGCACAGAGAAGCTTGCTTCTTGGGTGACGAGCGGCGGACGGGTGAGTAATGCATAGGAATCTGCCCGATAGTGGGGGATAACCTGGGGAAACCCAGGCTAATACCGCATACGTCCTACGGGAGAAAGGGGGCTTTGGCTCCCGCTATTGGATGAGCCTATGTCGGATTAGCTAGTTGGTAGGGTAAAGGCCTACCAAGGCAACGATCCGTAGCTGGTCTGAGAGGATGATCAGCCACATCGGGACTGAGACACGGCCCGAACTCCTACGGGAGGCAGCAGTGGGGAATATTGGACAATGGGGGCAACCCTGATCCAGCCATGCCGCGTGTGTGAAGAAGGCCTTAGGGTTGTAAAGCACTTTCAGCGAGGAAGAACGCCTAGTGGTTAATACCCATTAGGAAAGACATCACTCGCAGAAGAAGCACCGGCTAACTCCGTGCCAGCAGCCGCGGTAATACGGAGGGTGCAAGCGTTAATCGGAATTACTGGGCGTAAAGCGCGCGTAGGTGGCTTTATAAGCCGGTTGTGAAAGCCCCGGGCTCAACCTGGGAACGGCATCCGGAACTGTGAGGCTAGAGTACAGGAGAGGAAGGTAGAATTCCCGGTGTAGCGGTGAAATGCGTAGAGATCGGGAGGAATACCAGTGGCGAAGGCGGCCTTCTGGACTGATACTGACACTGAGGTGCGAAAGCGTGGGTAGCAAACAGGATTAGATACCCTGGTAGTCCACGCCGTAAACGATGTCGACCAGCCGTTGGGTGCCTAGAGCACTTTGTGGCGAAGTTAACGCGATAAGTCGACCGCCTGGGGAGTACGGCCGCAAGGTTAAAACTCAAATGAATTGACGGGGGCCCGCACAAGCGGTGGAGCATGTGGTTTAATTCGATGCAACGCGAAGAACCTTACCTACCCTTGACATCTATAGAAGATTGCAGAGATGCGATTGTGCCTTCGGGAACTATAAGACAGGTGCTGCATGGCTGTCGTCAGCTCGTGTTGTGAAATGTTGGGTTAAGTCCCGTAACGAGCGCAACCCTTGTCCTTATTTGCCAGCGAGTAATGTCGGGAACTCTAAGGAGACTGCCGGTGACAAACCGGAGGAAGGTGGGGACGACGTCAAGTCATCATGGCCCTTACGGGTAGGGCTACACACGTGCTACAATGGCCGGTACAAAGGGCTGCGAGCTCGCGAGAGTCAGCGAATCCCTTAAAGCCGGTCTCAGTCCGGATCGGAGTCTGCAACTCGACTCCGTGAAGTCGGAATCGCTAGTAATCGTGAATCAGAATGTCACGGTGAATACGTTCCCGGGCCTTGTACACACCGCCCGTCACACCATGGGAGTGGACTGCACCAGAAGTGGTTAGCCTAACGCAAGAGGGCGATCACCACGGTGTGGTTCATGACTGGGGTGAAGTCGTAACAAGGTAGCCGTAGGGGAACCTGCGGCTGGATCACCTCCTTAAACGATGCGTCACAGTCAGTAAGCGTCCACAATGAATTACCTGATCAAAATGCTGTTGATACGCAGTGATAAGTGTCTCTGTCTTTTTTACATTAAAAAGAAAAAATAGCCTTTGACGTTTTAAAGGTCTCTTCTTTTCTTCTTCTTTTAATGTGAAAGAACACTTATCACTGCTTATAGCAGTCGCTCTTTAACAATGTATATCATGCTGACAAGAACACACCGCAAGGTGAGTTCTTAAATTGTGATACGTTTTATACGTATCCGGCAAATGAACGTTATCATTGCGAGATACCAGACTCCTTCGGGTTATAGGGTCAAGCAATGAAGCGCACACGGTGGATGCCTAGGCAGTCAGAGGCGATGAAAGACGTGGTAGCCTGCGATAAGGTTCGGTGAGGTGGCAACAACCTGTGACCCGGACATTTCTGAATGGGGAAACCCACTGACCATAAGGTCAGTATCTTACACTGAATACATAGGTGTAAGAGGCGAACCAGGGGAACTGAAACATCTAAGTACCCTGAGGAAAAGAAATCAACCGAGATTCCCCTAGTAGCGGCGAGCGAACGGGGACCAGCCCTTAAGCATGTGACTGATTAGACGAACAGATTGGGAAGTCTGGCCGTAGCAGGTGATAGCCCTGTAGTCGAAAATCTGATCATGTGAAATCGAGTAGGTCGGGGCACGAGAAACCTTGACTGAAGACGGGGGGACCATCCTCCAAGGCTAAATACTCCTGACTGACCGATAGTGAACCAGTACCGTGAGGGAAAGGCGAAAAGAACCCCGGATAGGGGAGTGAAATAGATCCTGAAACCGTGTGCGTACAAGCAGTAGGAGCAGACTTGTTCTGTGACTGCGTACCTTTTGTATAATGGGTCAGCGACTTATATTCAGTGGCGAGGTTAACCGTATAGGGGAGCCGTAGGGAAACCGAGTCTTAACTGGGCGACACAGTCGCTGGATATAGACCCGAAACCGAGCGATCTATCCATGAGCAGGGTGAAGGTTGAGTAACATCAACTGGAGGCCCGAACCAGGATCTGTTGAAAAAGATTTGGATGACTTGTGGATCGGAGTGAAAGGCTAATCAAGCTCGGAGATAGCTGGTTCTCCTCGAAAGCTATTTAGGTAGCGCCTCACGTATTACCGCCGGGGGTAGAGCACTGTTTCGGCTAGGGGGTCATCCCGACTTACCAACCCGAGGCAAACTCCGAATACCGGTGAGTACAGCGTGGGAGACACACGGCGGGTGCTAACGTCCGTCGTGAAAAGGGAAACAACCCAGACCGTCAGCTAAGGTCCCGAAATCCTGGTTAAGTGGGAAACGATGTGGGAAGGCTTAGACAGCTAGGAGGTTGGCTTAGAAGCAGCCATCCTTTAAAGAAAGCGTAATAGCTCACTAGTCGAGTCGGCCTGCGCGGAAGATGTAACGGGGCTAAACCAGGTACCGAAGCTACGGGTTCATTCTTCGGAATGAGCGGTAGAGGAGCGTCGTGTAAGCCAATGAAGGTGGATTGAGAAGTCTGCTGGAGGTATCACGAGTGCGAATGCTGACATGAGTAACGATAAAGGGAGTGAAAAACTCCCTCGCCGGAAGACCAAGGTTTTCTGTTCGATGCTAATCAGAGCAGAGTGAGTCGGCCCCTAAGGCGAGGCCGAAAGGCGTAGTCGATGGAAAACGGGCTAATATTCCCGTACCGGACATGGTTGCGATGGGGGGACGAAGAAGGCTAGGTGAGCCAGGCGTTGGTAGTCCTGGTGAAAGTGAGTAGGCCGAGATCTTAGGAAAATCCGGGATCTTAAAGCCGAGACACGAGATGAACTGACCACGGTCAGGAAGTCACTGATGCCACGCTTCCAGGAAAAGCCTCTAAGCTTCAGATCATGTGCGACCGTACCCCAAACCGACACAGGTGGTCAGGGTGAGAATCCCAAGGCGCTTGAGAGAACTCGGGTGAAGGAACTAGGCAAAATGGTGCCGTAACTTCGGGAGAAGGCACGCCGGCGTAGGGTGAAGAGACTTGCTCTCCTAGCCCGAACCGGTCGAAGATACCAGGTGGCTGCAACTGTTTATTAAAAACACAGCACTCTGCTAACTCGTAAGAGGACGTATAGGGTGTGACGCCTGCCCGGTGCCGGAAGGTTAAATGATGGTGTTAGCCGCAAGGCGAAGCTCTTGATTGAAGCCCCGGTAAACGGCGGCCGTAACTATAACGGTCCTAAGGTAGCGAAATTCCTTGTCGGGTAAGTTCCGACCTGCACGAATGGCGTAATGATGGCCACGCTGTCTCCACCCGAGACTCAGTGAAATTGAAATCGCCGTGAAGATGCGGTGTACCCGCGGCTAGACGGAAAGACCCCGTGAACCTTTACTATAGCTTCACACTGGACGCTGATGTTGCCTGTGTAGGATAGCTGGGAGGCTTTGAACTTCGGACGCCAGTTCGAAGGGAGCCAACCTTGAAATACCAGCCTGGCATCATTGGCGTTCTCACTCAGATCCGTTATCCGGATCGAGGACAGTGTGTGGTGGGTAGTTTGACTGGGGCGGTCTCCTCCTAAAGAGTAACGGAGGAGCACGAAGGTACCCTCAGCACGGTCGGACATCGTGCATTGAGTGCAAGAGCATAAGGGTGCTTGACTGCGAGACAGACACGTCGAGCAGGTGCGAAAGCAGGTTCTAGTGATCCGGTGGTTCTGTATGGAAGGGCCATCGCTCAACGGATAAAAGGTACTCCGGGGATAACAGGCTGATACCGCCCAAGAGTTCACATCGACGGCGGTGTTTGGCACCTCGATGTCGGCTCATCACATCCTGGGGCTGAAGTCGGTCCCAAGGGTATGGCTGTTCGCCATTTAAAGTGGTACGCGAGCTGGGTTTAGAACGTCGTGAGACAGTTCGGTCCCTATCTGCCGTGGGCGTTGGATGTTTGAGAAGGGCTGCTCCTAGTACGAGAGGACCGGAGTGGACGACCCTCTGGTGTTCCGGTTGTCACGCCAGTGGCATTGCCGGGTAGCTATGGTCGGACGGGATAACCGCTGAAAGCATCTAAGCGGGAAGCCCCCTTCAAGATGAGACATCCCTGAGGCCTAGAGCCTCCTGAAGGGCCCAGCGAGACCAGCTGGTTGATAGGCACGGTGTGGAAGCGCTGCAAGGCGTTGAGCTAACGTGTACTAATGGCCCGTGAGGCTTGACCCTATAACACCCAAGGGGTCTGGCTCAAAATGATAACGTGATGATGTTAACGCATCAAAAAAGCCGGATACGCAGCGTGTGGCTAAGCTAACTCACAAAAGTGAGACAGGCAGGTGGCACGTAAAAAGATAAAACAGTCACATCAGCATGATATACCACCAGTTACGCCTGACGACCATAGCACGCGTGAACCACCTGATCCCTTGCCGAACTCAGAAGTGAAACCGCTTAGCGCCGATGGTAGTGTGGGGTCTCCCCATGCGAGAGTAGGTCATCGTCAGGCACTTATATGAAAAATCCCCCAGGGCACATGCCCCGGGGGATTTTTTTTGCGCAAGAAAAGCGGCCGATAAAAAAGGCGGCTTGCGCCGCCCAGATAAAGACTTAAAAATTAGAGCGTTAAGCGCAGATTGCCTCTAGCGTTTCAATCAGATTATCCATTTCATCATCGGTGCCGATGGTAATCCGTAAGAAGTTATTGAGCTCTGGGGTATTAAAGTGACGCACCAAAATGCCGCGCTCGCGTAGTCCAGCATATAGTTGAGCACCTGCAAAACTAGCATGCTGGGCAAGCACAAAGTTAGCTTTAGATGGCAACACTTCAAACCCTAATGCCTCAAGGCGCTGGCGAGTACGTTCTCGCGTGGTGATGACATATTCGCGGCATGCCTCAAAGTGCTCAGCATCTTTAAGTGCTGCGATGCCGACAACGCTAGCTAAGCTGTCCACCGGGTACGAATTGAAGGAGTCTTTGACTCGTTGAAGGCCGTCGATCAACGCCTCTGAGCCCACCGCATAGCCTAAACGTAAGCCCGCCAAGCTGCGGGATTTTGAAAATGTCCCTGTGACTAGCAGATTAGGATAGCGGTTAACCAGCGTCACGGCGCTCTCAGCGCCGAAATCGACGTATGCTTCATCAATGAGTACCACCCGGTCTGTCACGCGCTTAAGCAGTGCCTCAATCGTCTCAAGAGAGTGGGCATGGCCAGTAGGTGCATTCGGGTTGGCGAAAATAACGCCGCTGCGCTCTGTATCTGCCGCAAGCGCGTCCGTATCGACTTCCCAGTTCGCCGTAAGTGGATGCTTGCGCAGCTCTATGCGGTAAAGGTTGGCATACACAGGATAGAAGCTGTATGTAATGTCCGGCACGTCAAGTGGCGCCGGATGGCAAAAGAAAGCCTGAAAAGCAAACGCGAGCACCTCATCGGAGCCATTGCCAACAAACACTTGGCTACTAGCCACCTGAAAATTCTCCGCCAGCGCTTCGCGCAGATCGGCAGAGGTTGGGTCAGGGTAGAGCCGGAGATGATCGGTAGCGTAATGACGCAGTGCTTCACCGACGCCGGGTGCCGGCGGGTAAGGGTTTTCATTGGTATTGAGCTTCACCAGCTGCTCGCGTGGCTGCTCGCCGGGCACGTAAGGCGTAAGTTCGCGAACGGCCGGACTCCAGTATTGGCTCATGACGGTAACCTGATTATCCTAGCGAAGGTATGCCATGGTCGCTTGAAGGCTAACCAAGCGCAAGCATTCGCATCGCTAGGGGTGTGCGTCGCACCTTGTAGCAGTTATGCTGTCACAAGTGCGCGTAAATAAATGTGATATCCAACACGAGATTAAGGAGACACTCTATGCAACTCAGGAGTTTGCTAGCCGGTTCGGCTATGTTGGCACTGCTGGCTGGCTGTGCGGGCGGCCAAATGGAACAGCAGCAGGAAGAGGCTGCTGCCGCGCAGGCTAACTACAAGGGCTCACTGCCTTGCCGTAACTGCGACGGTATTGACCTGGATGTCACGATGATCGGTGAAGAAATGAGCGCAGCTGAAGAGCGCACGTTCACACTGAACGCGACTTACCGTAACCATCCCCAAACACCGCCGGATGAAAACTACGCCGGCAACTGGGAAGTGCTGACAGGCACGCCGTCTGATCCAGATGCTACGGTTTACGAGCTAACGCCAAATGGCGAAGGCCAGATTTACTACTTCATGCGCATTGATGAGCGCACGTTGGAGTTGATCGACCCTGAGCGTCGCCGTTTTGAAAATGGTGAGATGCTACAGCTAACGCGTCAGTAGCGCGTTAATCAGTAATGCAAAAGGCGGCCGATGGCCGCCTTTTGTATATATATCTGTTGGCTCAATCAAACTCTGTTAAATAAACACTAGTTTGAAGAGAATGGGCCGGATGTGATGGCCCAGCAGCGTCTCAGACATAGCAACCATGGGAGCGTAATCTCAGTGGCCAAAGCCAAAAGCGCCTTTGTATGTACCGAATGCGGTGCTGAATATCGCAAATGGCAGGGGCAGTGCAGCAGTTGCCAAGAGTGGAACACGCTAAGCGAAGTGCACTTGGCGAGTGCTCGTCCGGGCGGCGGAGCCGCATCCGGCCGGTCAGGCTACGCGGGAGATCTTTCGCGTGAAGTGATCGACCTTGGCAATGTTGATCTCAGTGAAGTGCCTCGTATGAGCTCTACTTTCGCAGAGTTTGATCGCGTATTGGGCGGCGGGCTTGTGCCTGGGTCGGCGGTGCTGTTGGGCGGTAATCCTGGGGCAGGAAAGTCGACGCTGCTGCTTCAAACGGCCTGTAAATTAGCGCAGCAACGACGCATTTTGTATGTTACCGGGGAAGAGTCGCTTTCTCAGGTAGCGATGCGTGCGCATCGCCTGCAGCTGCCTACCAACGGACTGAAAATGCTGGCCGAGACCAGCGTAGAAACCATTCTGGCGGTATCTGAGCGCGAAAAGCCCGAAATCCTAGTGATTGATTCCATTCAAACGATGCACCTGGAAGATATCAGCTCGGCGCCTGGCGGCGTTGCGCAGGTGCGCGAATCTGCTGCCGCGCTGACGCGCTTTGCCAAAAAAACCAATACCGTCCTGCTGCTGGTTGGGCATGTCACAAAAGATGGCACCCTGGCGGGGCCTAAAGTACTCGAGCATATGATTGATGCCTCGCTACTGTTAGAGGGCGGCGCAGACTCACGCTTTCGTACCCTGCGTGGCCAGAAAAACCGCTTTGGCGCCGTCAATGAGTTAGGCGTCTTCGCGATGCTGGAGCAGGGTCTTAAAGAGGTTAAAAACCCCAGCGCAATTTTTCTTTCCCGCCAGGAAGAGCAGGCGCCGGGTAGTTTGGTCATGGTGGTATGGGAAGGAACGCGGCCCATTTTAGTCGAGGTGCAGGCGCTCGTTGACGAATCCGCGCTGGGCAATCCACGGCGTGTGGCGGTGGGCGTAGATCAAAACCGTCTGGCTATGCTGCTGGCGGTGCTCAATCGACACGGCGGCTTGTTTACCGGCGATCAAGACGTCTTCTTAAACGTTGTCGGCGGAGTGAAGGTGCTGGAAACCAGTGCCGATTTAGCCGTTCTTTTAGCGGTGGTGTCGAGCTTGCAAAATCGGGCGCTGCCCAAAGAGCTAGTGGTGTTTGGCGAAGTGGGGCTGTCAGGCGAGATACGCCCGGTGCCCAGCGGCCAAGAGCGCATTGCCGAGGCTGCCAAGCACGGATTCTTGCGCGCCATTGTACCCCGCGCAAATGCCCCCAAGCAGGCGCCAAAAGGCATGGAGGTTATTGCCGTGGATAAATTAAGCGACGCCCTAGACGCGCTGTAGCATGAGCTATCCTTAAAGCGTCTGACAACACAAATGTGCCAGGGAGAGACACGATGAGTTCCATTCGTTTAACCCAGTATAGCCATGGCGCCGGGTGCGGCTGCAAAATTGCTCCCGACGTCCTGGACAGCATTTTAGCCAAGGCCGGGCCAGCGGCGGGGCATAAGCAGCTTATCGTCGGTAATCAAGGGCGCGAAGATGCCGCCGTGTATGACCTAGGCGATGGACGCGGAATGATTGCGACCACGGACTTCTTTATGCCGATTGTTGATGACCCCTTTGACTTTGGCCGCATCGCTGCCACCAATGCGATCAGCGACGTTTATGCGATGGGCGGCACGCCGGTGATGGCATTGGGCATCTTGGGCTGGCCGCTGGATAAACTGAGTGCAGAGGTCGCTGGCGACGTTATGGCAGGGGCGCAGGCAGTTTGCCGCGAGCTTGGCGTTGCGCTGGCTGGCGGTCACTCGATTGACGCACCTGAGCCCATTTTCGGGCTCGCTGTAAACGGCCTGGTTGATCTCAACAAGCTCAAGTTGAACAGCACCGCCAAGCCCGGCGACTTACTGTTTTTAACCAAGCCGCTTGGCGTGGGTATGTTAACCACGGCTGAAAAGCGCGGCTGGTTGGAAGTCGGTCATCACGGCCTAGCCCGTGAAACCATGCTGAAAGCGAACAGTATTGGCGTGAAGCTTGCCGAGGTTCAAGGGGTGAACGCCATGACGGACGTCACCGGCTTTGGCTTAGCGGGCCATCTCACTGAAATGTGTCAAGCAAGCAGCGTGATGGCTCGCATTGATTTTCGTCGCCTGCCGCGCCTAGCCGAAGCTGAGGCATACCGGCGTAAAGGCGCCGTGCCGGGCGGTACGCTGCGCAATCGCGAAGCGCTGGGAGAGAGTTTGCCCGCCATGGATGAAGCACACTGGCAGTGGCTATGCGACCCACAGACCTCTGGTGGGCTGCTGATTAGCGTTGACCCCGCCTGGGAAGATGATGTGAAGCGCATTGGCCGAGAGCACGGCTTGGACTTACAGTCATTTGGCGTGATGGCCGCGCGCAGCGCTAAGGCGAGCATCGAGGTGATTGGGTGACATTGGCCACGACGCCTGCGGCATTGCGCTTAATTGAACAGGGGCGGCCGCTCATCGATGTGCGCGCCCCGGTAGAGTTTGCTCAGGGGGCGCTGCCAGGCGCGGTTAATCTACCTCTGATGATAGACGATGAGCGTCATCAGGTCGGTATCGCCTATAAGCAGCAAGGGCAGGCCGCGGCGATTGCGCTAGGCGAGCGATTGGTGAGCGGTGAGGTCAAGCAAGCTCGCGTTCAGGCATGGCAGGCGTACCTAGCCGAGCATCCTGACGCGTTAATATATTGCTTTCGTGGCGGGCTGCGTTCGCAAATTGCTCAGCAATGGCTAGCAGAGATCGGTGTTTCAAGACCGCGCCTAGACGGTGGCTGGAAAGCCATGCGCCAAGCGCTGTGTGAGCACATTGACACCGCGGCGCTGCAGCCGATGCTCGTTATTGCAGGGCTAACCGGGTGTGCGAAAACTACGCTGATTAATCAGCTCGACAACGGCGTCGATTTGGAAGCCTTTGCGCATCATAAGGGCTCTGCCTTTGGGCGTAGGCCAGAGGAGCCTGCTACCCAAATAAATTTTGAACATGCGTTAGCTAAACGGCTATTAGCACTGCCCGCAGGGCTCGTCATTGAAGATGAGTCTCGTCACATTGGTAACGCCAATATTCCGCTAAGCTTCTGGAAAGCATTACAGCAAGCCCCGCGAGTGCGTATCGAAATGCCGCTAGACTGGCGGCTCTCGCAGATTCAGCAGGACTATATTATCGATCTTGAGCAGGCCTATGCGGTCCGCCACGGGGTTTATAAAGGCTGGCCACTGATGCAGCAGCAGTTAAGCAACGCGCTGTTGCGCTTAGGAAAACGCTTAGGCAATGCTCGGCTGCAGCGGTTACAACGCCTGCAGGCGCTGGCATTTAAGGAGCATGCCCATGGCAATCCACAGGCCCATGAGGCATGGCTTGCTCCGCTGCTTACCGAATACTATGACCCGCTCTATCGCTACCATTTAGAGAAGCAGCGAGCCGTGGCACCGCCAGAAATTCATGTTGGCGATTGGGACAGCTGCTTGACCGCTGCCAGGCAGTGGAACTGCTAGCGACGTGCTTGTGCGGCTATGTTGCTTTCAGCCACTGCGTCATTAACCGGTCTAGTAGCGGCGCTAGCTGAATAAAACGGTCAGCGTTTTCAGTGATTTTTGCATTATCCTGCACATAGCGCGTGCCGGCTTTAGACGTTGCGTATGGCTGAGTATTGCTCAGTAGCCAGTTGACGCTGGCGGGAGTGGCTTCTAAATGGCACAGCAGACCCATGACGCGACCTCTGTCCCAAGCAAACCCCTGCAGCGGTGCTGCTTCGCTACCGCCGAGCGCAATGGCCTCATCAGGCAGGCTGAAAATCAAGCGATGCCACATGAAAGCGCTAAACGTTTCTGGTAAATCGAACGTGCTTTCTGGCGCCAGTGTCACGGTGTGCCAGCCGGCTTCGGCATAGGTCCCAGGCGCGACCACTGCACCCAGCGCACGCGCTATCCAATGGGCGCCCAAGCCAATGCCCAGCAGCGGTTTTTGGCCATCTAGGTAGCGATTAATCAGTTTTTCTTCGGCTTTGAACCAGCGGGGAGGTTCGCTGAGCAGCTCCTCCGGTCCATCAAGCACTATGAGCGCGTCAGCTTCATTGGGGCGCGGGGTTAATTCATCCGCATAGAGATGATAAATGCTGTAACTATGGCCCATACTGGCTAACCAATCCGTCAAACGGGCGGGGCCATGGTCAGGGCCGTGCTGTAGCAGATGAATATGCATGGTAATCTCCTCGCCGGCCGTTCCATCATCTGATGACCATAACGCACCCGCTACTTTTCACCAATACTTCGTATAAGAAGCTTCAGGAACTCCGCATGGCGCCTAAACCCATAGGATTTTATCAACGACTACAAGAGCTTTCGTTACCCGCCCAGCAGGCCTTTATGGCGGCGCTTTGCGAACGCTTGTTGCCCAACTACGCGCTCTATGAGCAAACCACCGGACAGGGCGACGGTCACACGCTTAGTGCGGTGCTGAGTCTGGTTTGGGAGCGGCTGAGCGTGCCTAGCGCCAGTATCGATTTTGCCCGTCAGGCGGAAAAGCTAGCCGAATGTGAGCCGCCTGAAGGCGACGACAGCTTTGGCGCCCGCCGCGCGCTGGACGCGGTAGTGTCCCTTTCGGCACTGCTTGATACGCTGCAGGGCGACGCTCCAGAGGCCGTGCTAGATGTGAGTCGCACCTCGCGTGCGGGCGTGCGCGCCTTTATTGAGCTCACTGAAGGTGAAGACGATGCCCAGGCGTTGGCGCTGATTATTCGAGACCATCCGCTGATGGACGATGAAAATGACTTCCAGGATGCCGTGCTGGAAGCGGTCTGCGAGCCGCTAGATAAAGCGGCGCTGAAAGAGGTGCGTCAGCTGGGCCGCAATGGCGGCATCAGTAACTTGGGTTTAACGCTTGATGAGGGTGATGAATAGCGGCTAAAAGCGCACGCCTGCGGTTACCATCATGCCGGCGGTTCCGAATATGATGAGATCGGACTCAAATCGACCCCACTGCACGCCGATACTGGGCAAGATGGCCGGTGCCACTTCCAGATGGTTGAGCGGGATTTTGTCGCGATACTCGTCTTTGTAGCCGCGCAAAAGCCCGCCCGTTATTTTGGCGCGCACGTTCAAGCCCTGGCTAAACTGCCAAACAGGAAACTCGCGGCCTGCATAGAAATACCACGTCGGCTGCTCATAAGAGTTCTTAAACCACGCCGCACCCGCCAACCAGCGGTCTGGGTTGTGTAGTTCAATGCTAATCAGATCCTGATGATTGTTATGATCGGGGTCTGGGTTGAAGTGCCGGGTATAAAGGCTGGTTTGTACCAGCGTGTGATCCCACTCCAGCGCAGGCGGCCAGTCGGGCATCGAAAACGCCGCGGCGGGCGTGCTCAGCGCCATGCCCGCTAGCCACCCCAGCCATGGGTATGCTCGGCGCATTCGCCGCTCCTGATTGAAGAAAGGCATCTTAAAGGCGCATTTCAATGCCACGCTCTGCCATGTAGCGTTTTGCTTCAGGAATCGTGTACTCGCCGAAGTGGAAAATGCTGGCGGCCAGCACCGCATCGGCACCGCCTTTTAACACGCCGTCCACGAAGTGATCCAGGTTGCCCACACCGCCCGAGGCAATCACAGGAACGCTCACCGCTTCGGAAATCGCGTGGGTGACGCCTAAGTCAAAGCCAATCTTGGTGCCATCGCGATCCATGCTGGTAAGCAGCAGTTCGCCTGCGCCGAATTCCACCATTTTCTTTGCCCATTCAACGGCGTCGAGCCCCGTTGCGCGACGGCCACCGTGGGTGAAAATTTCCCAACGCGGCGTTTCGCCCTCGGCAGACACTCGCTTGGCATCGATTGCGACGACAATGCACTGGCTGCCAAAACGTTCCGCGGCTTCGCGCACGAAGTCGGGGTTGGTGACCGCTGCGGTATTGATCGAGACTTTGTCCGCCCCGGCGTTAAGCATGGTGCGAATGTCATCACAGGTGCGAATGCCGCCGCCCACGGTTAATGGAATAAACACTTCACCCGCAATGCGCTCGACCATTTCAACTGTAGTGTCGCGATCTTCGTGACTGGCGGTAATATCCAGAAAGGTGATTTCGTCAGCACCTTGCTGATTGTAGCGCTGAGCGATCTCCACCGGGTCGCCGGCATCACGAATGCCGACAAAATTAACGCCTTTAACCACCCGCCCGGCGTCTACATCCAGGCAGGGGATAATACGTTTAGTAAGGCTCATGAGCGGTCTCCTGTTAGCTGGTCGCTCAGGCGCTGTGCTTCATCGACATCCAGGCTGCCTTCGTAAATAGCGCGGCCGGTGATAGCGCCTAAAATACCGCTGTCAGCGACATCGCACAGCGCTCTGATGTCGTCTAGATTGGTCACGCCGCCGGAGGCAATCACCGGTAAGCCGCCTTCGCGAGCAAGCGCCGCGGTGGCTTCTACGTTGACACCCTGCATCATGCCATCGCGGGCAATATCGGTGTAAACGATGCTGGATACGCCATCGTTGGCGAAGCGCTTGGCCAGTTCTGTGGCTTTAATCGTCGACACTTCTGCCCAGCCGTCGGTGGCGACATAGCCGTCTTTAGCGTCGAGCCCAACAATCACATGACCTGGGAATGCGCGGCACATTTCGCCTACAAAGGCAGGCTCTTTTACCGCTTTGGTGCCGATAATGACGTAGGCGACGCCAGCGCTTAGGTAGTGCTCAATCGTTTCTGCACTACGGATGCCGCCGCCAATCTGAATCGGCAGGTTGGGATAGGCGCGGGCGATAGCGGTCACGGCATCGCCATTCACCGGCTTGCCTTCAAAGGCGCCGTTTAAATCTACAAGATGCAGCCTGCGTGCACCGGCTTCCACCCAGCGTGCCGCCATGGCTACCGGGTCATCGCCGTAAGAGGTGGCGTCTTCCATGCGGCCTTGTTTTAGCCGCACACACTGGCCGTCTTTGAGATCAATAGCGGGAATGACTAACATAAACAATCCTCTCAGGGCGTCCAGGTGACGAAGTTTTCGAGTAGGCGAAGACCGGCGCGGGAGCTTTTTTCGGGGTGAAACTGCACCGCGAAGGTCGCATCGCGGCCAATGGCGACATGGGCGTTTACCTTGCCATATTGAGTCGTGCCAAACACCTGAGCATCGTCTGCGGCATTGACATAATAGCTATGCACGAAGTAGAAGTGTTCGCGGTTATCAATGCCCGCCCACAGCGGATGGTCGTGATGCTGCTCAACGACATTCCAGCCCATGTGAGGGACTTTTAAACGCTGCTCGTGAGCATCGCGCATATCGTTAGGAAAACGATCTACGCTACCTTTGAAGAACCCTAGGCACGCCACGCCGCCGTTTTCTTCGCTACGCTCCAGCAGCATTTGCTGACCCACGCAAATACCTAGCAGCGGTTTATCTTGGCGCGTTAAAATCTCATCCACCAGCCCGCGTAAATCGGTGCGCTCAAGTTCGCCAACGCAGTCGCGGATGGCCCCTTGGCCCGGTAGTACTAGGCGAGTCGCACCAAGAATACGCCGCGGGTCGCGGGTAATAACCACATTTTCATGCGTCACGTGTTCCAGCGCTTTGGCCACGGAATGCAGGTTGCCCATTCCATAGTCGATCACCGCAATGGTCATGAAGCGCTCCTTGTGAAAGTAAAGGGATAGTCGCTAGTGGTACTGCAAAGCATTACAGGCTCCCTTTGGTTGAGGGCATTTGTCCGGCCATGCGAGGGTCTTCTGCTACCGCCATGCGTAGTGCACGTCCAAAGGCTTTGAAAATCGTTTCAGCCTGATGGTGAGCATTAAAGCCTTTAATGTTGTCGATATGCAGCGTCACGCGGGCATGGTTGGCGAAGCCTTGAAAAAACTCCCAGAAAAGCTGGGTGTCCATGCTGCCGATCGTGTCGCGCGTAAAATCAACGTTCATAAAGAGACCGGGGCGTCCGGAAAAATCGATCACCACGCGCGAAAGCGCTTCGTCCAGAGGCACATAGGCATGTCCGTACCGGTAGATGCCGCGCTTATCGCCAATGGCTTCAAAAAAAGCTTGGCCTAGCGTAATACCCAGGTCTTCTACGGTATGGTGGTCGTCAATATATAGGTCGCCGGTGGCATTGATGTCGAGATCGATCATCCCGTGGCGGGCAACTTGATCAAGCATATGATCCAGAAACGGAACGCCGGTTTGGCAGCTAAGACGGCCTTCACCGTCGAGGTTTACGCTGACCTTGATCTGCGTTTCGTTGGTGTCACGGCTAACCGTGGCAATACGCGCTGACATGTTGCATCTCCTAGGCTGAAGCGCACTCTGAGGGGAGCCCTGAGGAACGATCCTAAGGGATGATCCTAAGGAATGGTCGGTGGTTTTGCATCAACTTACCACCGTTTGATCAGGGCATGACCTCTGGCGAAGCGACCATTATAGTGAATCGACGCCCTCATCCGCTACAATGCGCGAAATGTAGCCGTTATCAATGATGGCAAAATAGCAGCAAGGCTGCTTTGGCGAAGAGGATTTCACCATGCCGGTGACACTGCACCACGTCGACCAGGCCCGTTGGGAAGCCGATGAACAGGTGCGCCTTGATCTAGTGCGCATTTATAAGGACGCGCCTCAAGAGCGTATGCCCACTCCCACGGTTGAGCCGTTTATCGATGCACATTTTAACGGCCGGCACTTTTTTGCCTGCGCGCTTTTCAATGATCGACTGCTGGGAGCCGTCGCGGTACAAGAAGGTGCAGATCGCGCATGGTGGCTTTCTGAGCTCTGCGTACGCATAACCACACGCCGCCGTGGCGTTGGTTCGCGCTTAATGGCCCTGCTGGGTGAGCAGGCCAAACAAGAAGGTCGCGTATTGCGTATTGAAACCTCTTCACTGCCACTGGCTGACCGTGTGTTGCTTTCCAAGTTAGGCTATCGGCCCATGGCCAATCCAATGACACCGGCGGGGATGCCTGCCACCAGCGATTTTGTTGAGTTAGACCCACAAGGGAAAGGGTAATGAAACAGTTATTACGTATTTTGCTAGCGGCCGTCGGCATTCTTGCCATCGTGGCGGTCGCTGCGGTGGTCTACGTGACTACCTTTTTAGATCCAGAAGACTTCAAGCCGCGCTTAACCGCCGTAGTAGAAGAGCAAACGGGGCTGAATTTGGTGTTGGATGGCCCGATTAACTGGTCGTTCTATCCGCGTATTGGGGTCAGCGTGGAGCAGGCACGCGCGTGGCTGCCTGAGCAAGATCAAGACAGTGCCGCTTTTGCGGCGATTAACCGCGCTGAAGTGAGCGTTGCCTT
Organism: Vreelandella profundi; assembly: GCF_019722725.1. NCBI lineage: Bacteria > Pseudomonadati > Pseudomonadota > Gammaproteobacteria > Oceanospirillales > Halomonadaceae > Vreelandella > Vreelandella profundi. The sequence continues at coordinate 2,903,322 of NZ_CP077941.1, read as the reverse complement.
TGCACCGCTGCTGCGCGGCGAGATTGCCGTTGATGGGCTGACATTGGATGGCATGCGCCTCAACTTAGAGCGCGATGCTGAAGGCGAAGGCAACTGGGAGCCGTTGGTCGAGCGCTTGTCTGAACAGACAAACGGCGCCGCTGAAACGGTGTTGGCGCCTGCCAGCGCAGGCCCTAATGCCGACGCCGGGAGTTTGGCGGTAGTGCTGAATATCGCGAGCGTGGAAGTAAAAAATGCCGATATACGCTTTCGTGATGAGCAAACCCAAGCGCTGTGGCGGCTGCAGCAGTTGAACATATCGGGTAGTAACGTTAATCCGGTGCGTGCTTTCCCACTTAAAGCCATGTTCACTTTAACCAAGCATAACCGCCTGGATGCCGAGGTATTGGAGCGCGCTCCGGATATTACCAGTGACATCAATCTTGAAACGCGCATGCGGCTTGGTTTAGAAGAAGAGCTTTTTGTACTCGAAAACATGTCATTAACGACGCGTACCAGCACCAAAGCTGACAGCGAGCCGCAGCAGCTTAGTTTGAAAGCCGCCGAAATAGTCGCGCGAATGGGCGAGCAGCAGCTATCGATTAAAGAAGGGTTGCTGGAAGCGGGCCTGCGCAATGCAGACAGCTGGCAGGGCAGCCTAGCACTGGCGCTTGCCTTTGGCTTAGAAGGCGACTGGCAAGCACAGACCGCCCAGCTTAAAGATCTCCAGCTCACGGGCCCTGATGGGCTACGAGTGAGCGGCCACCTTAATATTGAGCAGATGCTTGATGCGCCGAACTATCGTGGGCAGCTAACCGCAGCGCCTTTCACGCTGCGCCCCTGGCTAGCACGCGCGGGTATTACCCTCACCACCGCGGGCGAAGCCGCGCTCAGTGATGTGGCAATGACCAGCCCTATTGAAGGCGACGCCGAACAGTTCTCACTGCCCAGGCTGTCGTTAGTCATCGACGACAGCACCTTTACCGGAGAGCTATCGGCGGCGCTAGACGGCTCACGGTTAGCGTTTGATTTGGCCGGTGATCAGCTGTCACTTGACCGTTACTTGCCCGGTGAGGCCACGGCGGAGCAAGCAAACCGCGGCTTGCTACGCAGCGCTTTTGCCCAAAGCAGTGATTCGCTACTCCCACAATCCGTGCTTGCAGGGTTAGCGCTAGAAGGTGATCTGAGTATTGATACCCTCGTTTTTGCTGGACTGACGTTCAATAAGCCTAGTTTGCAGCTGCGCGGGGATGATGGCGTCCATCGCTTAACGGCGTTTGAGTCCGGTTTCTATGAAGGTAAGCTCAACGCTACTGGCCAGGTGGACGCCTCTGATTCCGTGCTTGAATGGGCATTCTCGCCAACGATTAGCAACGTGCAAGTAGCCCCGTTAATTGAAGCGATGAGTGAAGAAACGTCACCGCTGCGCGGTCGTTTTGATTTGTCTGGCGACCTCACCAGCCTTGGCAATACTCGGGAAGCGCTGACGAGCAACCTGAATGGCGAGCTCACGGCTCACCTAAAGGACGGGGCGATCTTAGAGACCAATATTTCACAGCAAATGTGTGAGCTGGTCGCTCAGCTAGAAGGTGAGGGCACCGTTCGCGAATGGCATGATGATACTCGCTTCGAGCAGTTCGATGGCACCTTCCAAATTAGCAACGGGCTGGTGGAAAGCGATGATCTACTCATCACTCTGCCGGGTATCAATGTTCAGGGCGACGGCGAGCTTAATCTCAGCAGCATGGCTTTCGACACCCACGCCAACGCACGCTTAGTCGATACGGCTGACGCGGCCTGCAACGTTAACCCGCGACTGGCGCAATTGCCGCTCCCCGTACGCTGTGAAGGCAGCCTGAGCGATGAGCGCAGCGAGTGGTGCCGCTTTGACCGGGCGGCATTCCAGACGGCCGTTGTCGACCTGCTGCGTAACGAAGCCGGTGATCGTGTTGACGAAGAGCTGGAAGAGCGCCTGGGTGATTCTTTGGATCAGCTCGACGAGAGTCTCGGCGAAGGAGCGGGCCAGAAACTTCGCGAGGGTCTGCGTAACTTATTTAACTAAGTAACGATGCATGCCTATTCTGCGCCGGCCTCAGTGCCGGCGCTTTTTTATGAGCATCGTGGATCGTTTACATGCTTCTGTATGAGGAACGTGCATGGCAGATATGCCCGCACCGCGGCTGACGGCCGCTGAATTCCAACGTCGACTATTAGCCTGGTTCGACCAGTATGGGCGCCACGACTTGCCCTGGCAGTCACCGCGCAGCGCCTACCGCGTATGGGTGTCTGAAATTATGCTGCAGCAAACACAGGTTGCGACTGTCATTCCATATTTTGAACGCTTCATGACGCGCTTTCCGACCTTGGAGACGCTTGCGAGCGCGCCGCAAGATGAGGTGCTGCATCTATGGACAGGGCTAGGTTATTACGCCCGTGCGCGGAATTTGCACAAGGCCGCTCAAATCACGGTAGCGCAGCACGGCGCTGAACTACCCAGCGAAAGTGTCGATGCCCTCAGAGCGCTGCCCGGCATTGGCCGCTCCACCGCAGGTGCCATCGTTGCGCAAAGCACGGGGCGGCGGGCCGCCATCTTAGATGGTAATGTCAAACGCTCGCTTACTCGCCTGCATGCGCTTTCCGGCTGGCCGGGCAAGCCGGCGGTGGAGCAAAAGCTATGGGCCCTGGCCGAGTATTACACGCCCAGCGCGCGCTTAGCCGATTACACCCAGGCGATCATGGATTTTGGTGCGACGCTATGTAAGCGCAGCAAGCCTAACTGTTTAAGCTGCCCGTTTGATGACGTATGTTTGGCCTATGCTCAGGGCGAGCCACAGCGCTATCCTGAATCTAAACCGAAAAAAGCGTTGCCCACACGGCAGACCATTATGCTAATGCTGAGCGATGCAAAAGGGCGCGTATGGTTAGAAAAACGTCCTCCGAGTGGCCTATGGGGCGGGCTATGGAGCTTGCCGCAGTTTGATAAGCATGGCGAACTCAACGACTGGCTAGAGGATCACGTCGTCAATCCTGAGCGCGGCAGTACAGCGCCGAGCTTTTATCATACGTTTAGCCATTTTCGCTTAGAGATTACCCCGCAGCCGGTGACCTGCGATAGGCTGGGCGGTATTCGTGAAAGCGGCGTATGGTACGACATCAACGATCCGCCGGCGCTGGGGCTGGCGGCGCCGGTCAAAGCGCTGCTGAGTCAGCTAACGCCTTTTACCCTCACCCCGTTATAGGTCACGCATAGGCGTCTTAGCCGTGTGGGAGGGGCCATTGAATGAAATCGCACAACCAGGAGCATGCTATGAGCAATACCGTTTTTTGCCGTAAGTACCAAACAGAGTTAGAAGCGTTGCCATTCCCGCCCTTGCCGGGCAAGCAAGGCCAGGAGATTCAGGCAACGGTCTCCAAGCCCGCCTGGGAAGCTTGGCAGGCGCTGCAAACTCGCTTGATCAACGAGAAGCATCTAAATATGCTCGATCCGGAGTCGCGGGCCTATCTTATGGATCAGATGCAGCGCTTCCTGGATAATCAGGAAACAGATAAAGCTGAAGGGTATGTGCCGCCGACGCAGGCATAGGCTTTGCCGCCATTCTAGTAAAGGCAGTGGCGCAAAATACCCATAAGCATCGGTATCGAAAGAAAGTTTCACAAAGGTGTTGACGAAAAGCGGCGTTTTTAGTTTAATACGCACCGTTGGCAGCGGCCAGATAGCTCAGTCGGTAGAGCAGGGGATTGAAAATCCCCGTGTCGGCGGTTCGATTCCGTCTCTGGCCACCACGCAGTTGGGGTATCGCCAAGTGGTAAGGCACCGCTTTTTGGTAGCGGCATTCCCAGGTTCGAATCCTGGTACCCCAGCCATTGCCAACAAAATTTCTTGTTGATTGCAGAGCTTAGCAGCGAAGCAATCATATTCTCAAGAAAACGTGAAGCGCCGACATAGCTCAGTTGGTAGAGCAACTGACTTGTAATCAGTAGGTCCCGGGTTCGACTCCTGGTGTCGGCACCATCTAAAGATGGTTAAAAGTAAAGCGTCAGAGAATTAGATTAAGCCGTCCGAAAGGGCGGCTTTTTCGTATGCGTCGATTAAATATTTGGTTACGCTACAGGCTTTTTCATCACGCTGGAGAAACACCATGATCCTCTACGGAGTGCCGCTCTCGCCGTTTGTCCGCAAGGTGCTGTTTACCCTATATGAGCTGGAACTTGAATTTGAACAGCGATTCCTAGTGCCTGGTGACACTTCTGCTGATTTTAGAGCGCTGAGCCCGCTGGGTCGTATTCCGGCGTTTCAAGATGGTGAGTTTGGTATCTCAGACTCATCAGCCATTTGTCACTATCTCTTGAGTCGCTATCCTTCTGAGCTGTTGGATACCGCTAACCCTGAGAGCGTGGCGCGCGCCGTGCAGTGGGATAAATACGCCGATGAGGACGTCGCGCCGGTGCTGCTTGCTCCGCTGATTGAGCGCTTGGTCAAGCCCGTGCGTTTTGGTACGCCGGCGGATGAGGCGGTCGTGCAAAAGGCGATGCGCGAACAGATTCCCCCGGTGTTTGATCATTTGGAAGAGCGTTTGCAAACGCTGGGTGGTGAGTGGCTGATGGGCCCGACGTTTAGCTATGCCGACATTGCTCTTGGGGCACATATGAGCAGCTTTTTACTATCAAGTCTCGAGCTTGATGCTGCTCGTTGGCCGGCATTGTCGGGTTGGGTCGAGCGCTTACAGAAAAGGACTGCTTTTCAAAGACTGTGTGATGATGCCCAGCGCTTTAATCCCAAGGCGGTTTAGGGCTGATCGACGCAAAAAGATAGTCAAGAAAGGCGCTCACCTTAGGTGTTTTCAGGCGGCGTTCGGTTGTCAGCACGTGAATATCGCGCCGCCCCGGCATGACTTCTCCCTCCCAAAGCTTCAAGACGGCTATCAGGGACTTGTTTCGCAGCTCATCGGCGACGAGCCAAGTAGGGAACATCACGAGTCCTTGACCCAACAAGGCCGCCTGCAACAGGGTAATGGCATCGTTGCTGTAGAGATTGCCGTTAACTTCGTAGGCGGTTGATCGGCTCTGTCCCGGCGCCTGGAAATACCAGCGCTGACGCCCTAGTTCGCCGTGATAGAGCAGGCAGTTGTGGTTGAGCAGCTCGTCGGGCGTGGCGGGTTCACCGCAGGTGGCGAGATAGCTTGGTGCTGCGGCTACCACGTAATTCATCGGTGCCAGGCGGCGGGCAATCAGCGTTGAGTCGGCAAGATCGCCGACGCGAAAGGTGATGTCGTGCCCTTCGCGGACGGGGTCAACCACCTGATCGCTCAACTGTAGCTCAGCGGTAATGCCTGGGTGCTGGCATTGAAACTGATGCAGTAGCGGCACGATTTGGCGTTGACCAAACGCCACGGGCGCATTCAGCCTTAGCGTGCCACTGGGTTCAGTATTAGGAAAAGCCAGCGCCTCTGTGGCTTGGTCGAGGCGCTCTAAAATCTCTCGAATCTCCTCATAGTAACGTGCTCCTGCTTCCGTCAGCGTGACGGCACGAGTATGCCGGTAAAGTAATACCTGCCCCACCGACTCTTCCAGACCGCGGATCTGACGCGAAACCGATGATACCGCGCGATGAAAATGGTGAGCAGCCGCGGTGAAGCTGCCCGTCGCGGCAACGCGTTCAAAGACACGCAAAGCATTAAGATCCATTGTATTGATGTTCATCTAGTTGCGCTCTATGCAATAAAGATTTGCGATACTTTCGATTGTAGCAATAGTTGTTCGCTACCAGAATAGTGCTAACGGCTTGGCAGGACATGCCTGGTCTGCATAGACATTCAAAGAGAGTACCCATTATGCGTAAAGGCACAGCACTTGTTGTCGGCGCCACCGGCATTACCGGCGGTAATCTTGCCGCTTATTTAGTGGCCAGCGGTTGGGCCGTCTACGGCCTCTCGCGCAGTGCCCCTGAGCAGAGCGGTATCATCCCCGTCGCCGCTGACCTAATGGATAAGCAGGCGACCGACAAGGCGCTCAACGGCCTGCCCATCACTCATGTTTTTTACTGCACCTGGATTCGGCGTGACAACGAAAAAGCCAACGTCGAGGCTAACAGCACCATGATGCGTCATTTGTTTGAGGCGCTCGACAGCGATCAGCTGCAACACGCTTCACTGGTGACTGGGACGAAGCAGTATTTGGGTTCGTTCGAGGCCTACGGAAGTGGGCGTATTGAAACCCCCTTCAGAGAATCTGAGCCCCGTGTGCCAGGCGACAACTTCTACTACGCGCTAGAAGATGTGATGTTTGAAACGGCTGAGCGCCATGGTTTTTCCTGGAACGTGCACCGTCCGCATACCGTGATTGGCAATGCGCGCGGCAACGCTATGAACATGGGCACCACCATTGCTGTGTACGCTTCTATCTGCAAGGCGACAGGCAAGCCGTTCGTGTTTCCCGGCTCTCAAATTCAGTGGAATGCACTGACCGATATGACCGATGCGCTTGTGTTAGCACGCCAAATGGAATGGGCTGCCACGACGCCAGGGGCTGCCAACCAGGCCTTCAATACGGTCAATGGCGATGTCTTCCGCTGGCGCCGGATGTGGCGTGAGATTGGTGAGTACTTCGGCCTTGAAGTGGCTGACTGCCCTGAAACACCGCAGCCACTTGACGAGCAAATGAAAGATGCTGACTCTATCTGGCGCGATATTGCTCAGAAAAACGCGCTCGTGGAGCCGGATGTCAGCAAATTGGCATCCTGGTGGCATACAGATGCGGATCTTGGTCGCGACCAAGAATGCGTCAACGATACGACGAAATCACGCGACTATGGATTTGATCATTTCCGTGAAACGCGTGCCGCGTTCTTTGATCTGTTTACCCGGCTTAAGGAAGAAAAAATCATTCCTTAAGTTCGCGCACAAATGCCACTGCCTCATGCAAAGCATTGGGCAGGGGTTTGGCTTAATTATGCGCTTTGGCTCAAACGCTAATAAAGATGCACCGCCTGAAAGTGAGCCAGCGGCTCGCCTTGGTCATCAGAAAGCACCAGCGTATCGCCGTCTACACGCCATTGTGCGGTTTGTTCAAGCGTCGCTAAAAAGCCTTGCTCGGTTTCCATCTGGGGCGGTGGGCAGGCCATTCTAGTGGTGGCCACTTGGTTGAATTCGATGCGCTCATTCTGCGCAAGGTAGCTTCCCATCAGTGAGTTGCAGCCGGTAGCGCCGGCTAGGCGCGAGGCTTCTTGATGAAGAACAAAGTGGGCTTCACGAGAATTCTCTTGAGTGATGATCTGTTTGTCATCAAGCGTCACGAGTTTCCAGTAGGTGTTGATGAGCGATTTATCAGGGCGCTCGTTGGACTTTGCATTATCCGTTGAGGCAGCGGTGCAGCCAGCGGTGATCAATAAAGCGCTGATACAAATAGAAAAAGCGAGCAGTCGTTTCAACGTGTTATTCCTTATCATGTGAAGATTCAGGGCTAAAATCGGTGGAACCTGTGCATAGGTGGGGTAGACTGTTGCGCCTGTCGTTGCGAAAGCGACACGCATAATGAGAAGGAGAATACCCGCCATGAGTTTTGTTCTACAGTTTACAGATGGTCAGGAATTTCCCCACGCGCTGGGCAAAGTCATCTGCATTGGCCGCAATTATGCCGAACACGCGAAAGAATTAGATAATCCTATTCCCACTGAGCCGCTGCTGTTTATTAAGCCGTCGACCAGCGTGGTGGATTTAACCAAGCCGCTAGATCCGCCTTTTTCTCGTGGCGACGTCCATTATGAAGCAGAGCTTGCGCTGCTGGTAGGCGAGACGTTAACCCATGCTACTCAAGATGAAGCCGAGCGCGCCATCGTTGGGATTGGTTTAGCGATGGACCTGACGCTGCGTGATGTTCAGGCAAAGCTTAAAGAGAAAGGGCACCCTTGGGAAATTGCCAAGGCCTTCGATGGCGCTTGCCCTCTTTCGCCTTTTTTACCGCTAAGCCGTGTTCCCAACTGGAACGCGCTGCAATTTACGCTTGAAATTGACGGGGAAGAACGTCAGCACGGTGAAGGCGCCGATATGATTTTCGCCGTTCCCACGCTGGTAGCAGAAATGAGCCGCCACTTTACCCTAGAGCCAGGCGATGTCATTTTGACCGGCACGCCGTCAGGCGTTGGTGAGCTGGTGCGTGGCTCATCGCTGCGCTTTACGTTGACCGGTGGTTTAGAAATCGAAACCAGCGTCGTTGAGTAATCAGTGGTTGAATAAGCGCTATTGCTAAACCCATTTGTCGCTAAGCTCAACCTACCGCCAAGCCCAATAGAAACGCCACTCTGCATCAGAGTGGCGTTTCTAGTTTGGAACGTTGTAACCCGCGTATTTACACCACGCTATTCAAGATAGGTGTATCCCTCAAGGCCTTCGCTCAAACTTGCCGCAAAGCCCGCCTGCTCATCGGCAGAAAAACCGCTGGCCGCCAGTTGGTCGGTCAGCTTTTGCTTGAGCACGTTGGCATTGAAGTTAACGTACGCCAGCACGTCTGCGACCGAGTCACCTGCCTGCGGGTTCGAAAGCGTCCATTCGCCGTCTGCATTGAGCGCGGCATCAACAGAGTCGGTGTCGCCAAACAGGTTGTGCAGGTCGCCGAGAATTTCCTGGTAGGCACCCACCAAGAAGAACCCCAGCCAGCGCTCGTCATCCGACGTCCATTCTGGCAGAGGCAGCGTGCTTTCTACCCCTTGGCCATCAACGTAGCTGTCGATGCGGCCGTCGGAATCGCAGGTGATATCTTGAATGACGGCTCGGCGAGTGGGCGCTTGATCAAGCCCGCTGAGGGGAAGCACTGGGAAAATCTGCTCAATGCCCCAAACATCAGGTACCGACTGAAAAAGTGAAAAGTTAACGAACAGCTTGTCGGCGAGCTTTTCCGCCAGCTCATCCATGATTTCGCGATGGGCGCGGTTGCGGGTATCAAGCTGGGTACGCAGTCGCGCGCAGGCCGCCATGTAAACCCGTTCGCCTTCAGCGCGAGCGGTTATATCGCTTAACCCCATCACAAAACGATCCTGCAGCTCACTTACGGCTTGCAGCAGGTCATGCCATGCTTCTACCAGCATGCGCGGCTCTTGGGTGGTCGCTAACTGCTCAAACACCCGCCACAGTAGCTCCACTTGAGGATCTTCTTGGTTTTCTGCTGATACAGGTCGCTCGGGCGGCGTGTCGTCGATGCGCTCTTCACCAATGACATTGGTGATAAGCACCGCGTGGTGGGCGGTTAGCGCACGGCCGGACTCACTGATCAGATGAGGCTGTGGCAGCCCCGACTCTTGGCAAAGCTGAGCAAAGGCGCTCACCACGTTGCGTGCGTATTCACGCATCGAGTAGTTGGCCGAGCAAAAGCTGCGCGAGCGCGTGCCTTCGTAGTCGATGCCTAGGCCGCCACCGACGTCCACGGTGTCGATGGGCGCACCTAGTTCCATCAAGTTTTGGTAGAAGCGCGCGCACTCGCGTAATCCGCGTTGAATATCACGAATGTTGGCGATCTGAGAACCCAGATGAAAGTGCACTAACTGCAGGCTTTCCAGCGCATCCTGATGACGAAGGGTGTCTACGACCTCGAGAATTTGGCTAGCGGTCAGCCCGAACTTAGACTTTTCGCCGCCGGTGTTCTGCCATTTGCCTTTACCAACGGAGGCCAGGCGGGCGCGCAGGCCAATGCGGGGAATAACGTCAAGCTCGCGGGCCTCTTCTAAGATCATCTGCAGCTCAGAAAGCTTTTCGACCACGAGATAAACCTTATGGCCAAGCTTTTCTCCCAGCAGCGCTAAGCGTACGTATTCGCGGTCTTTATAGCCGTTGCAAACAATCAACGAGGAACCGCCGTCGGAAAGCGCCAGTACCGCCAAAAGCTCTGGCTTACTGCCTGCTTCCAGCCCCACGCGGCCGTTGCCGCGCTCGGCGGTGGCTAAAATCTCTTCGACCACACGGCGCTGCTGGTTCACTTTAATAGGGTAAACCGCGGTATAGCCGCCCTGGTACTCGCAATCGCTCATGGCAGAATCAAACGCGCCGCAAAGCTGCTCAACGCGGTCGTGAAGAATATCGCTAAAGCGCACCAGCACCGGCAGACGCAGCCCGGCACTTTGCAGTTGGCGAACCAGTCCGCTCAATGGCAGGGCGGGGCCTTCGGCATCGCTACCCAGCGGGCGTACTAGGGCTTGGCCTGCGTCGTCGACATCAAAATAGCCGCTGCCCCATTGATCGATATTCCAGGTGCGTCGAGCGCGCAGCGCAGGGCTAGTAGTGGCCATTACACTCATGCAGAAACCTCAGGCAGCGGCAGCGCACCGTGGGCAATGCGCGCATTTAAAATGGTTCGGAAACGCTCGGGATCATGAGGCGTCAAATCGTGGGCTGGCGGGTCAACGTAAACCACCAGCAGCCGAGATAGCCAGTAGCGCAGCGCCGTCACACGCAGCATCGTTGGCCACAGAGCACGCTCGTCAAACGTTAACGGGCGACGTGCCTGGTAGGCATTCAACAGTGCGTCGTAGCGCTCGGCATTCAGCGAGCCATCATCGTTCGATGCCCAGTCGTTGACGACTATCGCTAGGTCAAACAGCAGGTCGCCGGTGCAGCCGTTGTAAAAGTCGATAATACCGCCAAGTTGGTCACCCTCAAAGAGCGTATTGTCGCGAAATAGATCACCGTGCAGGGCACCTTGAGGCAGCTCACCGTACTGGATAAAAGCGCTCTCAAAATCGTCGACTTCATTTTTCATCAACGTTTGATCCGCAGGGCTTAAATAGCTCAGCACCTTGTGGTGCATCACCTGTAGCCAGGTCAGGTCACGCGGATTAGGACGGTGACCGTGAAAGTGCTTTGACACCACGTGCAGGCGACCCAATGTATCGCCCAAGGCGTGGCATTGGGCTAGGTTAGGCGCTTCGGGATGGCGGCCAGGCAGCCGTGGAAATAACAGAGCCGGTTTGCCTTCCAGGCTATGCAGCGCAATGCCGTCGCGGTCATGAATCGTACCCGGGACCGGTAAACGGTGTTCATCTAAATAGTCCAGCAGTTCTACAAAGAACGGCAGCTCTTCGTGCTCACCCTGCTCGAACAGAGTTAACACGAGCTCGCGCCGGTCGGTGGTCACAAAAAAAGTCGAGTTTTCGGTGCCGCCTGCGACTCCCTGAAGGGAAACGAAGCTGCCCACATCAAACTTGTCTAAAAACGCGGCGACCTGTGCGTCGCTCAGCGGGGTGAATACAGCCATCAGAATCTCGCCCAGATTGCTAAGCCCGTTATTGTAGCGGCTTGAAAGCTTAGTTGGCAGCCTTGTTGTTATTAGATAGTCGGATTGCCTCTACCGGTAGCTGGCGCAACGCGTATCATGTGGTAACTCTTTTTAGCACGGCTTTTTTACACTTCATTTTTAAACATGGAACTTGGTTATGGCTCGCGCTCCAATCGTTCTCGTTGATGGCTCTTCTTACCTTTACCGTGCGTTTCATGCGCTACCGCCGCTCACAACCGCTACGGGCCAGCCCACCGGCGCGGTAAAAGGCGTGCTGAATATGCTCAAACGGCTGATCAAAGATTACCCGCAAAGCCCTATGGCGGTGGTGTTCGACGCGCCGGGAAAAACCTTCCGCGATGATATGTACAGCGACTATAAAGCCCATCGTCCGCCCATGCCCGACGATTTACGCAGCCAAATCGCGCCGCTGCACGCCTGCGTGCAAGCATTGGGCCTGCCGTTGCTCTGCATTGAGGGCGTCGAAGCCGATGACGTGATTGGTACGCTGGCCCATCACGCCACTCAGGCCGGTCGCGATGCGGTGATTTCGACCGGCGATAAAGATATGGCGCAGCTGGTCAATGCCCATATCACGCTGGTCAATACCATGAAGGATGAAACGCTAGACGAGGCCGGCGTGGAAGGAAAGTTCGGCCTACCGCCGGCGCTGATTATCGATTTTCTCGCCCTGATGGGAGACAAAGTCGATAACATTCCCGGTGTGCCTGGCGTGGGTGAAAAAACCGCTATTGGCTTACTGCAAGGCATGGGCGGCGGTTTGGACACTATTTACGCTGATTTAGAGCGCGTAGCCACGCTTACTTTCAGGGGCGCGAAGACGCTGCCTAAAAAGCTTGAAGAGCACCGCGAGCAGGCGTTTCTCTCCTATCAGCTGGCGACCATTAAAGTCGACTGCGAGCTACCGGTGGGTTTGGATGATTTGGATATAGCGCACCCCGACCGCGAAGCGCTGGTGACGCTGTATAAAGAGATGGAGTTTCGCCAGTGGCTGAGCGAATTGCTGGAAGGCAAAGACGCAGGCGTCGATGACGTTAAGGGCGGTGAGCCAGCGCCCTCAAGCGTTGAGGAGGCCGTGAGCGAGGTACAAAGTGCCAGTGCCCCGCGTGACGATCAGGTCATTCTCGAACAGGCGGATTTCGAACGCTGGCTTGAGCGGCTAAACAAAGCTGAGCGCTTCTGTTTTGATCTGGAAACTACCAGCCTCAACTACATGGATGCAGAAATTGTCGGCGTTGGCCTGGCTCTTGAGGCGGGTGAGGCGGCCTATATTCCGCTTGCGCATGACTATCTAGATGCTCCAGCACAGCTTGACCGCAAAGCGGTGCTGGCCGCGTTAAAACCGCTGTTAGAAGACTCGAGTAAGACCAAGATTGGCCAAAATCTTAAGTACGATATTTCCGTACTGGCCAACTATGCTATTTCCGTCGCGGGTCCGTTTGCCGACACCATGCTGGCGTCCTATGTGCTTAACTCCACCGCCACGCGGCATGATATGGATTCGCTGGCGCTGAAGTATTTAGGCGAAAAGACCATTTCTTTTGAGGAGATTGCCGGTAAAGGTGCCAAGCAGCTGACCTTTAACCAGATTGCCTTGGAACAGGCGGCTCCTTACGCCTGCGAAGATGTGGATATCACTCTGCGGCTGCAGGAAGCATTGCGGCCTCAGGTTGAGAGCGAAGGGCGCCTGGCAGACGTACTTGATCATATCGAGCTACCGCTGATTAAAGTGCTCTCACGCATCGAACGCAACGGCGTGGCGGTAGATGCCGAGCGCCTTCACGAGCAGAGCCAGCAGCTTGATCAGCGTATTCGCGAGCTAGAGCGCGAGGCATTTGAGCTTGCCGGGCGTGAATTTAATCTGGGCTCGCCCAAGCAGCTGGGCCAGATTTTATTTGAAGAGCAGAAAATCCCGGTGCTCAAGAAAACGCCTAAAGGTGCACCTTCAACGGCGGAAGGCGTGCTAGAAGAGCTGGCGCTGGATTTTCCGCTGCCCAAAGTCATCATGCAGCATCGTGGCCTTGCTAAGCTGAAATCCACCTACACGGATAAACTGCCACGACTGCTCAATAAAGCCACTGGGCGAGTGCATACTAGCTATCACCAAGCGGTGACCGCCACAGGAAGGCTGTCATCGTCGGACCCCAACTTACAGAATATCCCTATTCGTACCGAAGAAGGCCGCAAAATCCGTCAGGCGTTCATTGCCCGGCCCGGCTATCGCATTGTGGCCGCCGACTATTCGCAAATTGAGCTGCGTATTATGGCGCACCTTTCAGAAGATAAAGGACTGCTGGAAGCGTTTGCTGAAGGGCGCGATATCCACACCGCCACGGCGGCGGAAGTGTTCGGTACCTCGCTTGAGAAAGTGTCCGGTGACCAGCGCCGCAGCGCCAAGGCAATCAACTTCGGGCTGATCTATGGGATGAGCGCCTGGGGGCTTTCGCGCCAACTGCACATTGATCGCAACCAGGCTCAGACCTATATTGATCGCTACTTCGACCGCTACCCGGGCGTTGCCCGTTACATGGAGCGTATTCGCGTTCAGGCGGCTGAAGATGGCTTTGTTGAAACCGTGCTGGGTCGACGGCTGTATCTGCCGGAGATTCATTCGCAGAACCGTAATCGTCGCCAAGGTGCTGAGCGTACCGCGATTAATGCGCCGATGCAGGGCACGGCCGCCGATATTATCAAGCAGGCTATGATTGATGTGGATGCGTGGTTAGCCCAAGGCGAGTTTGATGCGCTGATGGTGATGCAGGTACACGATGAGCTGGTGTTTGAAGTGGCCGAGAAGCAGGTCGATACGTTTATCGAGCAGGTTCAAGCGTGTATGCAGGGCGCCGCCAAGCTAAAAGTGGCGCTGATTGTGGAAGCAGCAAGCGGCGCTAACTGGGATGAGGCTCATTAAGTTGATGCGCATGTGATCTTAAACGCAACACCCCCGCAGCCTAGGCTGCGGGGGTGTTAGGTATAAACGTAATGTTTAGCGTTTAACGCCAGCCGACGCGATCAAAGATGCGGATGGCTTCAGGGTTGTTTTCACCCAGCACGCTCATGTTCAGGTCGTCTTTTTTGAAGTCGCCCCATGATTCAAGTACCGGGTCTTTTTTAACGCCTGCCACTACCGGGAACTCGTAGTTACGCTCGGCAAGCACTTCCTGAGCAGCATCAGAGGCGAGGAATTCTAAGAACCGAATACCATTTTCAGGGTTCTGAGCATTGGCGACTAGACCCGCACCGCCCACGTTAATGTGCGTTCCACGATCGTTTTGATTAGGGAAAATAATCCCTACTTTACGTGCTGCATCGCGCTCTGCTTGGTCATCGGAGTGAAGCATACGCACATAGTAATAGTGGTTAGCCACGGCTAGGTTACATTCGCCGCTGGCCACGCCCAGAATTTGGTCGCTGTCGCCGCCTTCAGGCGTGCGCGCCATATTATTCACAACGCCCTGTGCCCACTCTTGCGCGCCTTCTTCGCCGTGGTGCTCAATCATCGAGGCAAGCAGCGACTGATTGTAAATATTGTTTGAAGAGCGGATGCACACTTGGCCTTCAAACTGCGGGTCAGCAAGGTCTTCGTAGCTTTCCAGCTGGCTGGGGTCGAAGTTTTCACGGTTGTATAAAATTACCCGTGCACGCTGGCTAAAACCAAACCATAAGCCTTCAGGATCACGCATTGACGCTGGGATACGATCATTAAGCACTTCAGAATCAACGCTTTGGAAAAGTCCGTCTTCCTCTGCGCGCCATAGGCGGCCGGCATCTACCGTCAGCATTACGTCAGCAGGGCTGGCGATACCTTCGCGCTGCATACGCTCCATCAGTTGATCTGAGTCGCCTTCCAGCACGTTTACATCAATGCCGGTCTCATCAGTGAACGCTTTGTAAAGAATTTCATCAGAATCATAATGGCGAGCAGAGTAAATGTTGACCGCGTCAGCAAGAGCGCTGCTCGCAAAGGCAGAGCCAGCCATGATGGCGGCTACGGAAGCAGTTAGGCGTACTTTTTTCATCACCAAGAATCCCAAATGTTTATGATAATACGTTTCATTAGCGTCGATCTGCATTGAAGCGCTTCTTACGAACGCCGTCAAGAGAAATGCTAGCAATACCTTACATTGAGACGTGAGCGTGCATCTGGTCGTAATTAAAAATAGAATGCAAATAACTTTCAAATGTATTGAATCCGCGTTTAGGTATTTATCGGCGCGACGTGCTCACCTGTAAAGTGATGATTTATGACCGCAACACTGAAGGTAACCCAGGCAGCGCCTAGCGCAACAGCGTTGGCTCTTCACAATGTCCGCCATGCTTATGATGGAAACGCGGTCGTGAAAGGCGTGAATCTGAGCGTAGCGCCGGGTGAAGTGGTATGCCTTTTAGGTCCTTCCGGGTGCGGAAAAACCACGCTGTTACGTATTGCTGCGGGGCTTGAAGTATTGCAAGAGGGCAGCGTCACTTTAGACGATACCTATACTGCTATGCCTGGCCAGCGTCATCTGCCCCCGGAAAAGCGCAATGTAGGCTTGGCGTTTCAGGACTCGGCGCTGTTTCCACACCTCAGCGTGCTGGAAAACGTGACCTTTGGGCTGAAACATTTGGCGTCTCGACAGCGCCGTGAGCGCGCCACGCAGCTACTCGAACAGCTGGGTATGGCGAAGTATGTTGATGTCTATCCGCACATGCTTTCCGGCGGGCAGCAGCAGCGGGTAGCGCTGGCAAGGGCGCTGGCACCATCGCCTCGCCTAATGCTATTGGATGAGCCATTTTCAAGTTTAGATGCGCGGCTAAGAGACCGTATTCGCGACGATACGCTGCATGTGTTGAAAAAAGTGGGGGCGGCCACGTTGCTGGTGACCCATGATCCCGAAGAGGCCATGTTTATGGCCGACCGCATCGCCTTAATGCGCGATGGTCAGATTGTGCAGACGGGAACACCGCAAGAGCTTTACTGCGCACCACAAGATCCGTTTGTAGTGACCTTTTTTGGTGATGTGAATGAGCTTCAGGGCAGCGTACACAATGGCTTCGTGAGCACGCCAGTAGGGCGGATACCTGCCAATGAGTTAGCAGAGGGCACCGATGTGCAGGTCATGATACGCCCCGAAGCGCTGCACATTATTGAGCGGAATCTGCCTATTGAAGCCCACCGCCATAGCCATGTTGTGATGTCGAAACTGCTGGGGCGTTCGAGCCTCCTACACCTTTGCGCGCATGATGACAGCGGCCTTGAAGCTCACCTGCACGCCAGAGTGCCTGGGGTTTTTCTACCCACAGAGGGGCAGCCGGTGGACATTCAACTCGATCTTTCTCAAGTATTTGTTTTCCCGCTCAGGGCTTAAAGTATATCAATCAGTGCTTAGCGCCAGGGCGTGAGCGGCGCATGGCCATACTGAGCAGGATAACCGGCAGAATACCCACCACTACAATCGCCAGCGACGACGTCGAGGCTTCGGCAAGTCGCTCGTCTGACGCTAGATTATGTGCCCTGACTGCCAGCGTATCAAAGTTGAATGGGCGCAGAATAATCGTCGCGGGCAGCTCCTTCATTACATCCACGAAAACTAAAATACCTGCCGCCAGCAGGCTGCTGCGCATCATCGGCGTATGAATATGCCGCAGCGTGCCGCCTGCCGTTTGGCCCAGAGTGCGTGAGGCCGCATCCATGCTCGGCGTCACCTTGCCCAGGCTTGCCTCAACCGCATTGAAGGAAACGGCTAAAAAGCGCACCACGTAGGCATAAATCAAAATAAACGCCGACCCGCTAAACACTAGGCCGATGATGTAGCCGTAGTGACTGTGGAGCCAAGTATTAAGCGCGTTATCTAACCAGGTAAAGGGAATCAAAATACCCACGGCAATGACGGAGCCAGGAATCGCGTAGCCCATGGAGGCCACTCTGGATGCCACGCGTGCAAACGCCGTGTCGTGCATGCGCACGCCATAGCTCAACACAACGGCTAAGCCTACGGCGATCAGCGCGGCCACTGTTGCCAGACCTAGGCTATTCCAGGCGTAGCCGATAAAACGTGAGCCCCACTGAGAATCACCTCCGTTTAACGCTAAATTCAGCAAAATACCGCTGGGCAGTAAAAAGCCAACCAGTACGGGCAGCAGGCATGCCAGCGTCGCTCCCAGGGCTCCCCAGCCGCGCAGCGCGTATTCGGGCAGCTGCTGGTAGCGATTCGTGGTATGAAAATAGCGCCGCTTGCCCCGCGACCAGCGCTCCAGCAGCACCAGAACAATCACAAACGTCAGCAAACAGGCCGCTAATTGAGCCGCGGCGACCTGCTCGCCCATGCCAAACCATGTGCGGTAAATGCCGGTGGTAAAGGTATCGACACCAAAGAATTGGACCGCCCCGAATTCATTCAGCGTTTCCATTAGCACCAGTGATACTCCGCCCACTAGCGCCGGGCGTGCTAACGGTACCGCAACGGTCGCAAACAGCTTCCACGGGCCGCGTCCTAGCGTGCGGCCCACATCCAGTACGCATACCGATTGCTCTAAGAAAGAGGCGCGGGCCAACAGGTAGACGTAAGGATAAAGCACCAGCGTAATCACCGTCGCAGCACCGCCTAGCGAACGCACGTTGGGAAAGTAATAGTCGCCATATTCCCAGCCAAACATATCGCGCAGCATGCTTTGCAAGGGGCCCGCAAACTGCAAAAAATCGGTGTAGGCGTAGGCAATTACGTAGGTGGGAACGGCAAGGGGCAAGAGCAGCGCCCACTCAAACCATCGTTTACCGGGAAAGCGGCACATAACCACCAGCCATGCAGTGCCTGTGCCGATGATTAATGTGCCCAAGCCTACCGACAATACCAGCCAAAAAGTGTTGTTTAGATAGCGGCCTAGTACGGTACTGGCTAAGTGCTGCCAAACGCCATCGGTGGGCATCACGATATGAGCAAACACTACCAGTACCGGCAGCGCAACGATGAACGCCACTGCGATTAGCGCTATCGACCAGGGGGTGGCGCGATGGCTAAGCGAAGAGGAAAAAGCGAATAGCCCGCGATAGCCGGATCTGAACAAGCGCACACTCCTTACATCAGCAGTATTAGTGCAGCAAACGCCTAATGCGAATCACTGACGGCTGTGAATAGTAGCATTAGCCGTTCGCGGCTGCAGCGTTACCAGCGGCCCTTGACGCAAAAAGCCCGCCGAAGCGGGCCCTTAAATACGCGTTTGTGAATAGAAAGATTAGTATCCCAACATCATGCTAGGCAGCCCGGTAATCAGCCAAGGGAAGAATGACATGAGTAAGCAGGCGAATAGGATCAGCGCTACAAAGGGTACAACGGCTTTGTATAGATCAACGATTTCGACCCCCGGCGGTGCGACGCCTTTTAAATAGAACAGCGCATAGCCAAACGGTGGGGTGAGAAACGATGTCTGAAGTACGACCGCCACCATTACCACGAACCACAGCATATCTACGCCCATAGCGTCGACAATGGGTAGCATGATCGGGAAGCTCAGCAGCACAATGCCGGTCCAGTCCAAGAACATGCCCAAAATAAATACCAGGAACAGCATAAGAATGAGCGCGCCAACGGTACCGCCAGGCATCGCCATGACTAAATCGCTGATTACTGTCATGCCGCCACCGCGGGAGAACACGCCCGTAAAGGCCGTGGCGCCCACTAGCACCAGCATCACCATGGTAGTGGTTTTGCCGGCTTCCACCATGGTCCAAAAGCAGGTGGATATTTTGCGATCACCGAAGATCAAAAACAGAATGAAGGCGATAAGCACACCGATTGCCGACGCCTCAGTGGCCGTGGCAATACCGGTAAATAGAGCGCCTAGCACCCCGAGAATTAATGACATCGGCGGCACCACGTACTTTGCCAGCATGATAAGCAGCTGCTTTGTACTGACTTCTGCGCGTTCTTCTGCCGGTACTTTAGGGCCATAGCTGGGCTTGAGATAGCAGATGATCAGCACGTAAAGTGCATACATCACGCCCAGCAATAGGCCGGGAATTAGCGCGCCTGCAAACAGTGCGCCCACAGAGACCGGTGAGTAGCTCGCCATTAAAATCAGCATGATGCTCGGCGGAATCAATATGCCTAAGCAGCCGCTGGCCATAATGACGCCCGCGCTAAGTTCTTTGTTGTAGCCATACTTAAGCATGGGTACCAAGGCGATCATGCCCATTACCGCAATGGAGGCGCCAACAATCCCGGTGGTTGCCGCGAGCAGAACCGACACAATGACCACGGTTAGCGCTAAGCCGCCGCGTAGGTTTGCGAGCAGCAGGCGCATGGCATCAAACATTTTCTCGGTGACGCCCGAATCGTTTAAGAACCTCGCCATCAAAATGAACAGCGGTATCGCCACCAGCACGTAGTTGTCCATGGCGTTACCGAAGATATTATTGACTAAGGTGCCGAGTATGCGCTCACCAGGACCCAAAAACGCGCCAATAACGGCCACGCCACCGAGCACAAAAGCGAGTGGATGACCCATGAATAGCCCGATCAGCAGGCCGCCGAACATCACCAGCGTGAGTAATTCAGGGCTTAAGTTCATGCTGATGTCTCCTCGCGAAGCTGCATGATGGCACGCAGCACAATAGCAATCGCCTGCAGCAGAATTAACACGGCGGCCACTACAATCACCCCTTTAATCGGGTAAACCGGAATTGAGACCATGCCATAGGTGGTTTCACCGCGGCTCCAGGCACGCTCAAAGAAGCTCCAGCCCAGGGTGATCAGCATCCAGATAAAAGGCACAAAGAAAATCAGATAGCCCAGTACTTCAAGTGCCGCCTGCTTCTTACGCGACAGCAGGCGCTTTAAAACATCAACTTCAACATGCGCATGATGGCGTAACCCATAGGCTGCCATCAGCATAAAGTGGGCGCCAAACAGCATCTTGGTAACGTCAAACGCCCAGTCGCTGGGCCGGCCAAAGAAAAAGCGTGAGGCAATATCGTAAAGAACGATCAGGGTAATGATGGCAATCAGCGGTGCGATGATGCGCCCAAACGCCTCGTTGATGGCATCGATCGCCTTGGCAATCGCATTCATGGAAGATCTCCGCAGTCAGCACAAAAAAACCGCCTCAGCAAAACCGAGGCGGTGCATAAGCGCCTTATAGGCAGGCTTCGATTTCTTCCAATGAGGGGAGGTTATCCATCACTCGGCTCATGTTGAAGGGCGCCGATACGTCGCGCCAAGTAGCATAGTGCTCAAGATAAGCAATCATTGATTGATACACTTTGGCATGGTCAGCATTCTCACAAGCGCCGCGTAGAATAACGTCGTTGGTGATTTCTTGAATGCGTGCCAAATCTTCTTCAGAGAACTGGTTAATCGTGATGCCGGCATCAATAAACTTTTGCGTGGCTTCAGTTGACTGTCGCTCAGACCAAGCAAGTGACCATGCCATGGTGGCATCTGCAGCAATGCGCAGTTTTTCTTGCGTGTCTTCTGAGAGTGCATCCCAGGCATCTTTATTGATCATTACGCCAAACACGCTAGCGGACTGGTGCCAGCCTGGCGTTGCCCAGTAGTCAGCGACTTCTGCGAAGCCAGCCTTAAAATCAACGCCCGGGGTTGAGAACTCGCCAGCATCAATAACGCCACGCTCGATGGCTTGATACACTTCGCCACCGGCAAGAGTGACTTGTGAACCCCCCAGCTCTTCTAGTACGCGGCCCTGATCACGACCCGATAGGCGCAGGCGCTTGCCTTCAAGGTCAGCGATGCTTTCGATTGGCGTGCGGCCCATAAAGCCGGATTCGTTGTTAGTAATGCCGTAGGGCAGATAGATCATATTGAACTGGCCGTAGATCTCTTCGTACAACTCGCGGCCGCCCCACTGCTGAATCCAGTTAAGGTAATCAACGCCATTAAATAGGCTGGTGGTCGTCGCCAGCGGTGAGAAGGCGGGGTTTAGTCCCGCCCAGTAGCCCGGCCAATCGCCAGCCGCTTCAATACTGCCCGTTTCTGTGGCATCAAATACTTCGGTGCCGGGCATTAAGGTACCGCCCGCGCGGAAGTTGATTTGCAGTTCGTCACCCGCCAGCTGATTGACCAGCTCAGCCCAGTGCTGGTCAATCTTGATCAAATCAAGGTTTTCCGGCCAGGTAGAGGTCATCGTCCACTCTTCTTGTGCTTGGGCGGTAGTGGTGAAAGCAGCAAAAGCGATACCAGCGGCAAGACCGCTGAGGGCAAATTTTGTGGTTTTTTTCATGATGTATTTCCTGGTTTGGCGTATGGCGTTATTAGTGTTTGTTACCGGGATGCAGGAAAGTGCAGCGTAGCAAAGGTTACGTTTACGTAAACAAGGAGATTTTAGCGCTGCAACGCTAAACTAGCACACTCACCCCGCTGCGACGCAATATCAGCTAATGAAGAGGTTTCGGTTGAGTCTTGTGCTGAAAGAATAGCTAAGCATCTGTTAAATAATGAATTAACTTTTTTTTGAAGTTGTCCTGACAAGGGTTAAGTAGTGAGTCAGCGTTGAAATGAGCCGAATTATGCAACCAAAGTTGTAAGTCAAAGCCCCGCTATGAGAGGCTCGGCGACTGATTTGATGGGGTGACGCTATGGTAAGCGGTGGCGGCAAATAGAAAAGGGAATCACGGTGGATGCAGAAACACAGGCAGAGAGTCATGCGCTAGATAGCCAGCAGCTACGCAGAGTGGCGGCGTTAGTTCATCACGCCCAGCGTTTGGCACGCCGCCATTGGCGTCAGTTGGTATGGCTAAGCGGCGGTGCCCAGCAGTCTCGGCGCCTCGCCCAGGCGCTGTGGCAAGCACATCCTTGGCAGGCGCCGGTGTGGATAGGCAGCGACAAAGAGACGAACCAATGTGAGTCGTCTGCGTGTTCGCCGGTACTCACGCCCCGTAAAGCGCGCACGCGACTGGGGGCTGAGCATCAGTTGGTAGTGCTCGATACTCATGACACCGGCTTTGATCCTGAGGCGCTGGGCGCGCTGTCAGGAACCCTAACCGGCGGTGGTTTGCTGGTACTTATCACGCCACAGCCATGGGGGCAGGCACCCGACCCAGACTACGCCCGCTTTGCGGACCATCCGCTGCGCTGGGAAGAGCTCAGCTGTCATTATCTTGCGCGATTAGCACGCCAGCTGCAGGCCTCTGATCAGATCGTGTGCTGGCGTGCGGGCGGCGCGCTGCATTTGCCCCGTTTACTTCCACGTAGCGTTCATGGCAATGAGCATAGCCACAATGACGCTAATAATGGCTGCCTGAGTGGCGATAGCGACTGCTTGACGGCCGATCAGGCGCAGGCTGTTAGAGCGTTAGTGGGCCTGAAGCGCCGCCGGCCGCTGGTGATAACCGCTGACCGCGGGCGTGGAAAAAGCGCGTCGCTGGGGATTGCCTGCGCTAGGCTGCTTGCTGATCAGTCCCGTACGATCGTGCTCACCGCGCCGCGCCTTAGCTCGGTCGAGAGCGTGTTTGAACGCGTAGTGGCTCTTTGCCCAAGCGGCAGCCGCGTTGCCCCGGGTCACTTTGTCTTGCCTCAGGGCAGCGAGCTGCTTTATCTAGCGCCGGATGTTTTAACCGAGCAGATCAACGCGCAGCAGCAGGGCGGCGATGGCAGCTATTTGCTGGTGGATGAGGCGGCGGCCATTCCTGCTGCTTTGCTGGGCCAGTGGCTTGGCGCTTTTCCACGCGTTGCGTTTGCGACCACGGTGCATGGCTACGAGGGTTCTGGACGCGGCTTCGCGCTGCGCTTTCGGGCCACGTTAGACCGGCTGGCGCCGCAGTGGAAAGCGCTCACGCTTAAAACTCCGATTCGCTGGCGTATCAATGACCCGCTGGAAGATTTAGTCAATCGACTGCTGCTGTTAAAAGCGCCGCTGCCTAACGCGCAGGCGCAAGAAAGCGCTGAAATAACCACTGTCGTTGATCGCGCCGCGCTCGCTCAGCAAGACACTAGGCTGGAGAAACTGTTTGGGCTGCTGGTGCAGTCGCACTATCGCACCTCGCCCAACGACCTGCGCCAGCTGATTGACGGCCCGGGTGTTGAGCTGCGCACTATCGAACAGGCCAATGAGCCTCAGGCCGTATTGGTCACTCGCGAGGAGGGTGGTTTTGAGGCGGGCCTTGCTGACCAGGTTGCCCGCGGTCAGCGTCGTCCGCAGGGGCATTTATTGGCTCAGTCGCTCGCCACTCACACGGGTAGCCGCGCCGCGCTGACCGCTCGCTGGCGCCGGGTAGTGCGTATCGCCACTCATCCTGAGCGGCGCCGCCAAGGATTGGGGCATGCGCTGCTACAGGCGGACATGAACGCCGCGACGCAGCAGGGCGTGGCGCTGTATGGGGCCACCTTTGGCGCTGAGGCATCGCTGCTGCAATTTTGGCTGGCGCAAGGTTTCATCCCGATACGCTTAGGCATTAGCCGCGAGACCTCGACCGGTGAGTTTGCCGTGATGGTCGCAAAAGCGCTGAATGGACAGGGAACGGATGTGCTGGCTGATCTTAGCGAGCGCTTCCAGGCAGCGCTTTTAGGCCTGTTGGCGTTTGAACTTAACACGCTGCCCGCGTCAATGGTTGCGCTGCTGCTCGCTACATTGCCTGGCGCGGCGTTGAGTGGGCGTGAACGTCAAGATATTGACGATGTGGCTTTGGCGAATCGCGATCCGGCGCTGGCGAGAGCGGCGCTGCAGGCTCTGGCCCGTGAAGCCAGCCGCTGCGTTTTAACGGAGTCGCAACAGCTCGCACACCAACAATTGGCCGCGTGGGCATTTCAAAACCGACCGCTAGCGAAGGCTCATGGCGAGGCAGTTCAAGCCTTACGCTTCGCTGTGCATACACTCATTGAACCGGTAAAGTAGGCCGGTTGCCTATAATGAAGAGTCACCATGAACGCACATCTTGAAGCGCTAGCGCCCACAATCGTTTGGCGCCACTTTCGAACGCTCTGTAATACGCCACGCCCGTCTGGCCATGAAGCGGCGCTTGTCGCCATTCTTGAGGCCTGGGCCGATGCGCAAGGCTTTGCCCATGACCGTGACACCTTTGGGAATTTACGCCTACGTAAATCCGCTTCCCCAGGCTGCGAGCAGGCGCCCGGCGTAGTGCTTCAGGGCCACCTGGATATGGTGGCGCAAGCGAATAGCGATCATGCGCATGACTTTACCCGCGATCCAATCAGCACCTATGTCGCCGACGGCTGGCTGCACGCCGATGGCACTACCTTAGGTGCTGATAACGGTATGGGCGTAGCGGCTATTCTTGCCGTGCTAGAAGACCCCGATTTACGCCACGGGCCGCTGGAAGCCCTGTTCACCTTGGAAGAAGAAACCTCCATGGGTGGGGCGTTGAATCTAGCCGAGAATTGGTTAGAGGGTTCGCTGCTGCTCAATCTGGACAGCGAAGATCGCGGCCAGGTCTATATTGGCTGCGCCGGCGGGGCTGACGTTGAAGTGGATGCTCAGCTACCCAGCGCTGCCGTGAATGATCATGAGCAAGTGATTAGTATTGCGCTCACCGGTCTAAAAGGTGGCCATTCCGGCATTGATATCCATAAACCGCTGGGCAACGCTAATCGCCTGCTAATCAGAGTGTTACGTTCTCTGGAATCGTTTGATGCACGGCTAATAAGCTATCACGGCGGCACCTTGCGTAATGCGATCCCCCGCGAAGCGTTTGCCCAAGTGGCGCTGCCAGCCGATGAGGTTGATGCGGCCATGGTCGCCATCGCCGGGCTAGAGACTATTTTGCTGAGAGAGCTGGGCAGTGGTGACAGTGGGCTTAAAATCAGCGCCCAGCGCGTAACGGAAACACCCGCTGCTGAGCCGTTAACCTTGGATGCTAGCTTAATGCTGTTGGCCGCGCTGCATGCCGCTCCCTGTGGCGTTGAGCGGATGAGCGCCGACGTGCCTGGCGTGGTAGAAACCTCCAATAACCTGGGCGTGTTAAGCCTGGAAAACGGCCGCCTACACCTTTGTGCATTGGTGCGCTCACTGCACGATAGTGCGGTAATTGCTATGAGCGACCGTTTTCACGCGCTGTTTGGCCTCATTGGCGCGCGGGTGAAAGTGGAAAACGGCTATCCCGGCTGGGCGCCCAATCCAGATGGCAAGCTGTTGGCGACGTTCAACGCCCGCCATTTGGCGCTGCTAGGCCGTGAGCCAGAGGTAAAGGTAGTTCACGCAGGGCTCGAATGCGGCATTCTAGGCAGCAAGTACCCGCATCTAGATATGATCTCGTTTGGGCCGCTGATTCGCGGTGCTCACTCACCGGATGAGCGGGTAGAGCTTGCGTCGGTAGAGGAGTTCTGGCTGATGCTGCGAGCGTTAATTGAGGATCTTGCCGAAGCTAAATAACGCGCTTAAGCGTATAAAGATACGTGTATAAAGATGGCCTATTTCAAGCCCTTGGTGTTGTTTATCCCAAGGGCTTGAAACGTTAGGGGCCAATGTCGCTATCGTTAAAGGACGCTATGCCTGCTTACCAAGCGCTGATTGAGATGTCTGGCTGTCGCTACCGCGCCGTGCCAAATAGGGCAGCAGGCTAAGTAGCCCAAGAACGGCCAGCAGCGTGCCGACCCAAAGCGGTGAAAGCAGGCCATAGCCTGCGCTGATACCGAGACCACCTAGCCAAACGCCCATTCCCAAGCCAATATTGATCACCGATGCATGCACCGTGTTGACCAGCGTGCCCGGCCGGGCCGTTCTCATCACCCGTGCCACCATCGCGGGGTTCATTGTGACACCCACCAGCCCGATCAAAATGACCATCATAATACTGGCCGTGGCGCTTTGCGCTAGCAGCGAAAACGCCACCAGTGCCGCGATTAGCAGCAATAGCCCGCAAACCATTACCGAATACGTGTGCTTATCCGCGTAGCGTCCCACCACCGCATTGCCGACGATATTAGCGACGCCATACATGCCAAGCAGCCAAGGAATTGCCGTTATGGAAAACCCGGTTACTTCTGTCAGGATCGGTGTGAAGTAGCTGAAGGCTGCGAATGTCGCGCCGATAATGAAGGCGCTGGTGGCATAGGCAGCCCACAAGTGGCCATTCTTAAACTCGGCCAATTCCCTGCGCAGGCCAATGGGAGCTGACGATTTCGATAGCGGCACTCGAATGCTAATGGCAACGGCGCATAGCGCCGTAAGCGCCACCACGAGCCAGAAACTGGCGCGCCAGCCTACATTCTGGTCGATCAGCGTGGCGATCGGAACGCCGAGCGCTGCCGCTAGCATTAACCCGCCCAACACGATTGAAGCAGCGCGTCCGCGTGCCTCGACAGCGACGACCTCTGCACAGATGGATAACGACGTGCCGATACAGGCTGACGCCGCCACGCCTGTCACGATGCGCGCTAATGTCATAATCGTATAGCTGTCGGTCGATGCGGCAATAGACTGCGCGGCGGCGTAAAGCGCTAGCAGCCAAAGTAGCGCCGATTTGTTGGGTACGCGAAGTTTGAGCAGGCCAGCGGTTAGCAGTGGGCCGCCAACCACCATGCCAAAGGCATACATTGAGATGAGAGAGCCGACCTGCTCTAGCGAAATATCAAACGCTGCTGCCAGCGATGGCATCATACCCGCGACCATGAATTCCGATGTGGTCAGTGAGAAGATAGTTAGTCCAAGAATATAAACAACGAGGGGCATGAAAATTTCCTGCTGTGTCACGGGCATTAAAAGTGAGTAGCTAAAAAGCTGACTCAATATTGCTTGCTTAGGGAGCTTCTGATTAACGTAATGAGCGCAGGCTATACAAGGCAAAAATCAACGAAAAAGCGGAGTTTACGAGCTGTAAATGAGCATTTTGAGGCGATTTTTAACGCCGAATAGGCAAGCGCAATAGTTAATCAGAGGTTCCTTAGAAACATAAAAACGGCACCCTTAGTGGGTGCCGTTTGACGTACCTATTGCTAGGCGGTTATTTAACCACTTATTTACTCAAGTAAGCGTTCAGCATCCAAATGGTTTTTTCCTGCTCACGGATGTAATCACCGGCTTGAGAGGCCGTGCCTTCATCGTCGGCGTCCGACGCTAGGGCCAGTAGCTCACGCTGCAGTTCAATGAGCGTTTGGTAGCCTTTCAGAACGCCTTTGACGCAGGTTTTGCCGTCGTGAACATCCTTTTCTTCCTGAATGTTCGAAAGCTTTATGTAGTCGCTGTAGGCGTGCACTGGCTTGTGGCCTAGCGTCAAAATCCGCTCGGCGACTTCATCGACCTTGGTCAGTAGATCGGTGTAATACTCTTCAAATTTGACGTGGAGTTCGAAGAAGTCACTGCCCCTGACGTTCCAGTGATAGCCACGTACGTTCATGTAAAAAATCTGATAGTTGGCCAGCAGATGATTAAGCTTTTCGGCGAGCTGGCTAGCGCTGCCTTCGTGTAGGCCAATGCTATTGGTGTCTGTCATATCCTGCTCCCTATCGGTGCCGCTGGCGCGGCGGTTAATGCGTGATATGCAGCATAGGGCGTATTGGACGCGATGCAAAACAGGTTTTATGTATCGCTACCATAGCGCCACGACATTAGGTCTGTGTCGGCTGCCTGTGACTGATTACTAAATGCTGGCAGCCATTGGTTTTTTCAAGGCCTGAGGAGAAACATTCACTATCGCTGGGAGGCTGCCCATAGCCGTAGCAGGCTTTCGCAGCGTGCCTCAAGCAGCTCGGCGGTGCGTGGCAGAGCATCTTTTAATGTCATCGGGCCATCGGCTAATGCAAATGCCGCGGTCACGCCTTCATCCAAGCAGGCTTCCCAGCCATCGCCGAGGCTGCCTGCGAGCACAATCACCGGTTTATTGGCACGCTGGGCCGCGCGGGAAACGCCGATAGGTGTTTTGCCCGCTAGGCTTTGGCCATCCAGGCGGCCTTCACCGGTAATCACCAAGTCTGCATGGGCTAGCAGCTTGGCCATGCCGGCCTGCTGCATAATCATTTCAATACCGGGTTTTAGGGTGGCGTTCAAAAACGCCTTTGCGGCAAACCCCATGCCGCCAGCTGCCCCCGCACCGGGCAGCGCTCGATGGTCGCAGCCCAGCGTTTGCGCACTGATATCCGCAAAGTGGCTAAGGGCTTGATCGAGCTGCTCGACTTGCTGTGGTGAAGCGCCTTTTTGCGGGCCGAACACCGCACTAGCCCCGCGTTTGCCTAGCAGCGGGTTATCCACATCAACCGCGGCTTCTAGTGTGAGGCTGGCTAGGCGATGATCCAGCCCCTCAAGTTCTAAACTATTTAACTGGCTAAGTGCCGCCCCGCCGGAGGGCAGCGGTTTACCCTGTTGATCGAGAAACTGCGCGCCCAGCGCCTGCAGCATGCCGGCACCGCCGTCGTTAGTGGCGCTGCCGCCGAGCAGCAAGAGTGCCTTTTCAGCGCCTTGGTCAAGCGCTGCGAGTAGCAGCTCACCGACGCCAAACGTCGAGGTCGTTAAGGCGTTACGCTCCTCTGCGGTGAGGTGTTGTAAGCCGCTGGCTTCTGCCAGTTCGATAAACGCGGTACGCTGGTCGCTTAGCCAGCCCCACGTTGCTTGGCGCGGACGCCCCAGAGCATCTTGAACGCTCAGCTGGCGCCGTTCTGCGCCGGTGGCATCGATCAGTGCATCTAAGCTGCCTTCGCCGCCGTCAGCCAAGGGGCAGGTCTGAACGTGTGCATCAGGCACCGCGCGTTTTACACCCCGCGCCATGGCTTCTGCGGCCGCCTGGGCGCTCAGCGCATCTTTGAAACTGTCAGGGCAAAGCAATATATTCATTGGTACGGACTCCGCAAAACGTTCTTATCAAAATATTGTCATCATAATACGGCCATTGTTGGCGAGCTCAGCGCGCTAATCAGCGGTAAACCAGCGGCCTCGTCCGTTAGAGGATCTAACATGAAGTCGATACCGATAAGCTTAACTTGTCTGCTGACACTGGCTGGCTGCCAGGCGGTACCTGATCGTTTGCCACAAGCCGAGCCTGCCCCCGCCGCGGCTTGTTATTTTCCCACCTCAGCAGAGGGTGCGCTTAAAACCAGCGTGGATGTGCTCATCGAAGAAGGGTTTACCCTAAGCTCTACCGATACCACATTAGGTCTGATTAGCGCCAGTCGTGAGCGTGCGCTGCAGGGGTATTATGATCCTTACGACAACGCCTACGGCTATGGGCGAGGAATGCGGGTATTTGGCGGATTGGGGTTTGGGCGGGGCGGATCAGGGGTGGGTATCGGGCTCGGCGGAATCGGTTTTGGCGGCGGGATAGGCCAGCAGCCAGTTGAAGTGGAGCGTGTCTCGTTGCTGGTGAGCGATGCCCATATACGCATCTCCCGAGATATTCGCCGCTTTGATCACGTAGGTGATTTACGTGAATCCTATAGCGCCAGTAACGACGATTTCTGCCGACGCTTTCAAACCAGTTTTGAACAACGCGTGCCGGCAACGAGGACACCGCTATGATGATTCGCCAGTGGCTGCTGATAAGCCTGCTGGGCGGGCTGGCAGGCTGCGCAACGACGGCACCGCTTGAGACTCGCGAGCTTTATTATACCACTGCGCCTGAAGAGACCTTTCGCGAAGCGGTAGAGCTCATGGTGGAGCAGGGCTACGTGGTTCGTCATGCGGACATTTCACTAGGACGAGCAGAGGCATCGCTTGCTCGGTGGCCAGAATATCGTTTACAGCTGCAGGTCAGCGAGGAGCGCAGCGGTAGTCGGGTGAGTGTTTCCGCGCTGCGGGGTAATCAGCCACTGCCTCCCTACGTATTAGATCCATGGCTTGTGTCCTTACAGAGCAAACTAGGCGTTGCGCCATGAGGCTAGCGCACGCTGCTATGGCATTGGGGATGGGAGTGAGCGGCTTGGCCGTCAGCGCGGATGTCCTCGCGCACCCGCATGGCTGGATTGATCTTAGCGCCCGAGTCATGACAGATGATCAGGGCGTCGCTAGCGGTTTATATCAAACGTGGCGAATGGACCCGTTTTACAGCCTGGTTGTCTTTGAAGAACTGCAGCAGGTAGAAGGCGCAAGCCTTGAACAGGGGCTTGATCAGTTGGGAAAAGAAATTCGCGACAATCTCTCCAGCGAGCACTATCTCACCGAGGTAAGCATTAACGGTGAGCAACAGGCGCTGGGCGAGGTGAGCGAATATACCGCTATGGAACGCGATGGCCGGCTAGTTTTCATGTTTATTCTGCCGCTGGAAACGCCTCAATCCCTGACCGACTCAACCCTTACGTACCAAGTGTTTGACCCCACCTACTACATCGAAGTAGTGCATGAGGCGGACGATAATCAGCCCACCGATGAGGCACTAATACTAGAGGGAGAACTTTCCTGTGAGCTGAGCATTCTGCCCGCTAATCCTGATCCTGAACTGGTGATGCAAGCCGCATTGCTGGATAAAGGTGAAAGCGGTGAGTCAGGGTTGGGACGCTATTTCGCGGAAACGGGCAGCGTTGATTGTACGGGTCGCTAAGAGTGTTATTTTTCACAAAATATCGGCTGATAATTGGTCTTTATATGTTATTTTATAACTTTTAGCGGCGAGACGTAACGATGCCCTTAGCACGGCCTTTAACACGATCCTTCACACGCCATTCTGGCTTAATACTTTGCTTGCTTCTGGTGGGCGCAGCGCTGGCCGTTATCGTTTGGACTGGTGCGCTACAGGGCGTGAGCTATCAATTGCTGGCCTGGCAGCGAAGTTTGCATCGGTCGCTCACGATGGCGATTACCGAACTGTCAGGCGCTCCCACGCTGACCACATGGGTGAGCCTGCTGAGCATTAGCTTTGTTTATGGGGTGTTCCATGCCGCTGGGCCAGGGCATGGTAAAGCCGTACTGGCGACCTATTTAGCGACTCATGGCGGCGCGGTGAAGCGTGCGCTAGGGCTCTCTTTTGCAGCCTCCTTACTCCAGGGGCTCACCGCCATTATGCTGGTGGTGGTACTGGTGTACGGCTTGGGCTGGGTAACGCGCCAAGCGATGGGCAGCGTGGTGTGGGTTGAACAGGCAAGCTTTCTACTCGTAGCCGCCCTGGGTATATGGCTATGTTGGCGAGCCATCAAGCAGCTTCGGCGTGCCTACCAGCCTGACGTCGCAGCGCACAGCCACAGCCATGAGCACGGTCATGAGCACGTTAACAGCCACGAGCACGATTTTAGCCATGACAGCCACTGCTGCGGCGGAGCTCATCACATTGAGCCCCAGCAAGTGTTGGACTGGCGTACGGCGCTGATGACGGTGGGCGCCATTGGTATGCGTCCCTGTAGCGGCGCAGTGCTGATGGTTGGAGCAGCTAGTTTGCTAGGCCAATTTTACGTGGGCGTTGCGTCAGTAGTGGCGATGTCGATTGGCACAGGCCTCACCGTTTCAGCGCTTGCTGTCGCCAGCATTTTGGCACGTGGATGGGCGCAGCGGCGCTTGGCTACACAGCAGCATAGCGAGCGTCGTGTGCAGAAGGCCGTCGGCTGGCTGGCGTTAACCGGTGGAGCATTCATCATCTCGCTAGGAGTTTCACTCAGCGTTGCGGGAATCACCGAGCCTGCCGGCGGGCCGCTGCTTAACGAACCGCCCGCCCGAGTGGGGCACCCTTTAAGCGGATAAGCGCTAAGGGGATAAGCGCTGACTAAACATCTAGCGTTTGAGTGTGTGCGATCAGCTGGTCACGTATGTGAGCCTGGCCTTCCAAGTCATAAGGTTCAGGCGTGCCGTTGCCCCATACGGGCGCCGGCCAGGTAGCATCGCCATGCTGACGTATGACGACATGCACATGCAGCTGGCTCACGACGTTGCCCAGCGAGGCAATATTGAGCTTGTCGCCACCAAACGCTACCTTCATTGCTTCGCCTAGCTGCGTTGCCTCGCGCCATAGCTGCTGTTGATCCGTGGCGGACAGTTCAAATATTTCGCTGACCGCTGCATGTCGCGGCACTAGAATGACCCATGGGTAGCGCGCGTCATTCATCAGCAGTACGCGACAAAGAGGCAGATCTGCCACGGGGAATGTGTCGTTGGCAAGGCGTTCATCAAGCGTGAAGTCGTTCAAGTAATAGGCTCCCGTCTACTTAATAGGTGTTTATTAGCATAGCAGTCGCGGCATGACGTAGGGAAAACAAGCGCAATTGCGAAAACGCTGTTACCCTAAAAAAACTCCCCGGCGGCAAGTCGCATTGCCAGTGGAGTTTCCCCCGATGTTGAATGACTCGTTAAGGAGAACGTAAATGAAAAAATTATTGGCCATGAGCTTTATGCTGCTGATGACGGCAGGTGTTCTGTCCGGTTGTAACACTATTTCTGGCGCTGGCCAGGATGTGCAAGAAGGCGGCAAAGCCGTCCAAGATGCAGCTGAATAATTAGTTAAGGCTGGATCAGAGATAACGCTAGTATTCCCACGGGCTAGGCTAACGCCTAGCCCGTTTGGGTTCATCGTCTCATTTTTTGATTACGTTTTGGAGATTCAAGGATGAAGCCTCGCTTTACCCTGTCTAAAGTGGTGGCCATCGGCGCCTTCACTATGCTGCTAACGGCGTGCGTTAGTTCTCAAATGCCGATTTCACCGGCTAACGATGATGTAGATGCCGCGCCGCCCCCGCCAACGGTCACTTCCAGCAATGCCGCTCAAGAGCAGGCCTCAACCTGTGATTTAGAGGCTATCAACTATGCGATAGGTGAGCCGTTCGATGAAGCCGGGGTGTCCCAGCTGCAAAGCGAAAGTGGCGCCAGCCAAGTACGTGTCTTACGTCCAAATGACATGGCGACCATGGACCATCGTCCTGATCGCTTGAACATTCATCTTGATGATCAAGATGTTATTGCCGATGTGCGCTGCGGCTAAGACGCACGGCGCTTTGACCCATGCAGCGTTAGCGTAAAATCAATACAACGCAGGCGGCGGTCAGCGCACCCATGGTTATATTGAACGCACGCCATGCGCGGTCGCTTTTGATCCATTGCCCAATCGCACTGCCAAAAGCGGCCCATAGCGCTATACACGGCAACCCCACTAATTCCGCAAAGCCGGCGAGTATCAGCGCATTGAGAATCGGAGGGCCGCTTTCCGGTAGAAAGCCCGCCATCAGTGCAAGTCCCATCACCCACGCTTTAGGGTTAGCAAACTGAAACGTCGCTGCCTGCCAAAATGTAAACGGCACGCTATGCTCCTGGGCCTTAAGATTGGGTGGCGGTGCGGTGGCAATCTTCCACGCCAAATAGAGCAAATACAGGCTGCCGAGCCAGCGCAAGGCGAGCTGGAGCGATGGATAGCGCTCAAAAATCACACCTAAGCCCATCGCAATGCCCGCGAACAGTACAAAGCAGCCGCCCAAAATTCCCCACATGTGTGGCAGCGTACGCCGAAAACCGAAGTTAGCCCCAGACGCCGTGAGCATGATGTTGTTTGGGCCAGGCGTTAGCGTCATCGACATCATATAAAGTGCGGCAGGGCCCAGAATTAACCATTCACTATTCATTTTTTGTATCCATACAATTTGCGTTTTAAGATTGTGTTAAGGCTGCTTTTGCTAGCATAATGGGGATTAATATGACGTCAAAGGTTTTATTGTTACCATGACAATTTGGGTGCCTTCATTAAGTGAGTTTTCTGGACCACGTTATCGTGCTATTGCCAGCGCCATCGAATCCTCTATTCAGGCCGGGACACTGCTACCTGGGGAGCGTTTGCCGCCTCAGCGACGGTTGGCAGATGCGCTAGGGGTGACCGTTGGTACGGTGACGCGCGGTTATGCTGAGGCTGAGCGCAATGGGTGGGTGTCGGCCAGGGTAGGCAGTGGCACCTATGTGAAACGCGAATCCCAAGCCAGCGCTTTTAGTCCGACATTTCACAATGACGAAGCGCCTGGCGTGATCGATTTAAGCCTTAGCGTACCGCCACCACATCCTTTGCGTCAGTTGCTGCTGAGTGAAGCACTGGTTGCCTTAAGCCAGTCAGGGGCCGCATTAGCTCGGGGGGTTACCTATCAAGAGGCCCAAGGCCGCCGTGAGCAGCGTGATGCGCTAGCGAGCTGGTTGAATAGCTTGGGAATGCCGTTTAGTGCCGATGAGCTATTTATTACTCAAGGTGGCCAGCACGGTATTAGCCTAGCGCTCAGTACGTTACTGCGGCCGGGCGAGCTGCTGGCTGCTGATGCGTTAACTTACCCTGGCGCTATTAGCGCCGCGCAACAGGCGCACCTTAAACTGGTTGGAATCGGTCAAGACCATGAAGGAATGCGGATGGATCTTCTTGAGGCTCAGTGTGCCCGACAGCCTCCCCGAGCTATCTACCTGACACCGGATCAGAACAATCCCACCGGCGCCTGTTTAAGCGAGCCGCGTCGCGAACAGCTGGTGGCGTTAGCAAGGCGTTATGATATTTGGCTGATTGAAGATGGCGTGCAATATTTGCCGGTGGAGCAGCGCGGCACGCCGCTTTATCAGCTTGCACCGGAGCGCACGCTGTTCGTTTTCAGCACCGCTAAAGTACTCGCGGGCGGACTGCGTATTGGTGTGCTACGAGCGCCGACATGTTTGCATGAGCGACTTGCTACGGGGCTCCGCTCGCAGAGTTGGATGGTCCCCCCATTGATGGTTGATGTGGCCTGTCACTGGGTCAGTCAGGAGGCAGCTAAGGAGCTGCTTACTTGGCAAACCCAAGAGTTAGCTGAACGTCAGCGGTTAACGGCCGAATGGTTACAAGGTTTTACCCTGAGTGGGCGTTCACATAGCAGCAACGTCTGGCTCACGCTGCCGGAGGGTCGTCGCGCGGTGGAGTTATGTGAACGATTACTGCAGCGGGGCGTGAAGGTCAGCAGCGCAGAGCCATTTTGTGTCGGGAGCACGCCAGCGCCACAAGCGATTCGTTTATGTATTGGCGCCGCGTCAGACCGCAGCAAGCTCATCCATGCATTGAGCGTTGTTGCTGCCTGTTTAACTGAACGCCCGCTGGCGCCCGCTACGTTGTAAATTATTCATAGCGGTCTTTCCACTCTTGATGGCGCACTTGGTCTTTTAGCATTTCGAGAACATCGTATAGCACCTGCTCTGTCACGCGGCTGCTGCCTTCATCGACCGTTAACCAAGTGTCAAAACCGCTGTCGGCGGTGCGCTCTACTAGCTGCCTGAATTCGTCAGAATGAATGCCGAGCAACAGCTCATCGACTAAACGCTGGGCAACGCCGCTTAACGAGGCTTCCATTGCGCTGGTTGCCTGCTGCCCCATTGGCAAGCGATTAAAGCGCTGAATCTCAGGGCTTTCCCGTAGCGTACGGCTGACTAAATCGCTAATCGCCGCCATGATCGACTGGCGGTTATGCTGGTAGGCTTTGCCGATAGTACTCTCTAGCCTCTGAGCAATCTCCTGAATCAACTGAGCTTTGCGCGGCATGATCACACGTTCAATCACACGCTCGGTCAATGAATCAGTAGAGCGAATTTGCTGCTGCACGTTGCCTAACAAACGCAAAGCGATACGGTCGGAAAGCTCCTCAAGCAATATGTTGTAATATTTGGCAAAAAATAGGTAAATATCCCAACGGGTTACATCAATAATACGCAGGCGATGCAGGCGGTTGATTAAAGATACGACGCGTAGAATACGCAGCAGGCGGAAGCCTTCTAGCGGAATACAGCCCAGCACGTCATACCAGTGCACAAAGGGGTAAAAGAACCAACGATGATAGCGCCGTTCGGCAATAGCGATTGACCAGCCTAGTAAAACATCGGCTACAAAGAAGCTGACAAACACTAAGTCGATAGTGATAAAGCGGCTGTGGATCGTGTCATCGTAAAAGGTATGAAACCCTGGTGCGAGGCTGGCGATACCTTGGTTGATAGGGCCGAGCAGAAACAGCGAATCAAACAGCAGCAGGGCGAGGTTAATGATCACGAGCGTCAAAATGAAAAAATCCCAACCAATATGGGCATATTCGACCGCTTTAGGCCGGTGCAGGTAGCGTTCCCTGGCAGGCATTCGAACTCCTTGTGGTGGGATGATGCCGTTTTTTACTGAGCCCGTGATTGGTACTGCTGTTGTGTCAACAGTTCTTCACGCTCCGCCTGTTTGCGTAACTTCTTACGCAGCGCTGCCTTTTCAAATCGCAGCTTTTGCAGCGGAGTTGCCAAATTAAGCGGCGGTACGCTGGCGGGCTTGCCATCAGCGTCGACAGCGACCATCGTCAGGTAGCAGCTGTTGGTGTGGCGAATCAGCTTATTGCGAATATCCTCAGCCACGACCTTGATGCCAATTTCCATTGATGAGCGCCCAACGTGATTGACGCTGGCTAAAAAAGTCACTAGCTCGCCAACGTGAATCGGCTGTTTAAACAGCACCTGATCCACTGACAGCGTTACAACATAGTGGCCCGAATAGCGGCTGGCGCAGGCAAACGCGACTTCATCGAGCTTTTTAAGAATGGCGCCGCCGTGAACTTTACCACTGAAATTCGCCATATCCGGCGTCATCAGTACGGTCATCGATAGTTCGTGCTGCCCAGGCAGGGCGCTGTTCGCACTTATTTCGGCGTCGGTCATGCGGTGTTCCTGCGTTTATTTTAAAGCGTTAATTATTGCCCGCCGCATCTCAATGGTGAGTTCGCGGCGAGCAACGGAGAAGTGCAAACGAGGTGTCGGGTTAGAACCACACCAGTCCGATGGAGATAATAATACCGGTGATAAATAGCTGAATCAGGCAGAAGCCCATAATATCTTTCGCCTTCAGTCCGGCAATGGCGAGCACGGGCAATGCCCAGAAGGGCTGCAGCAGGTTAGTCCAGGCGTCGCCCCAGGCAACGGCCATGGCAACGCGTGAAATATCGGCACCTAGGGCTTGAGCCGCAGGTAGCATGACCGGCGCTTGCACTGCCCACTGGCCGCCACCGGAAGGTACAAACAGGTTAACGATACCCGCACTAATAAATGACCAGAACGGTAGCGTTGTCGCCGTGGCAAAGGACACAAGCCATTCGGACATGCTCTCTGCTAACCCGGATTGCACCATGATCGCCATAATGCCCGCGTAAAACGGGAACTGAATAACGATACCCGCGCCGCCTTTAATCGCCTCGTTTAGGCTGTTCAATAAATTACGTGGCGTGCGGTGCAGCACAATAGCCAGGAATAAAAACAGGAAGTTAACCACGTTTAGGTTCAGGCTGCCTCCGCGCAGTAAAAAGTGATCAAGCAAAAACAGCAGCCCAGGCACCCCGACCAGTAGCGCGAGAGCCATACTATTTTCGAGCTTTTCAGCCGGCCGTGTAATACGCCCCATCTGCTCTGGCTCATCTTCGAGCACTTTAGGGTCTACGTAAACGCTATCCTTTTCATCTGGCAGCATCATGCGGTTGACGAGAGGAATAGCAATAAACAGACAGATCACAATCGCGATATTGAAGAAGGCAAAAATCGTTGAGCCGGTGCTAATCACGCCAATTTGATCGGCGGCGAAGTGGCCCTCGGTCGCAATCGTCAGCGGTATCGAGCCCGCTAAGCCGGCGTGCCAAACGACGAAGCCTGAATAGGCGCTGGCAACCAATAGCCGGTAGTCAACGCGAATCAGGCGGGCCAGCTCTTTAGCAAATAGCGCGCCGACAACCAGGCCAAATCCCCAGTTGATCCAGCTCGCTGCCAATGAGACCAGCGTGACTAAAATGATAGCACCACCGGGCGTTTTTGCGGTGCCGGCAATTTTTTGCAGAATGCGCTTTACCGGTGGAGAGCTTGCCAGCATAAAGCCTGTCACCAGCACCAGTAGCATCTGCATGGAGAAGGTCAGCAGCCCCCAGAAACCGTCACCCCAAAACCTTAAGACGGCCAGCGGTGACTGGCGCTCAATAGCAATCGCGGCGACTGACGCGATGAGCGTCAGCAGCAGAACGAAAATGTACGGGTCAGGCAGATAGCGCTCCACCAGCTTGACCGCCGGTTTTGATATCATTTTAA
Source organism: Vreelandella profundi (assembly GCF_019722725.1). Classification (NCBI taxonomy): domain Bacteria; kingdom Pseudomonadati; phylum Pseudomonadota; class Gammaproteobacteria; order Oceanospirillales; family Halomonadaceae; genus Vreelandella; species Vreelandella profundi. The sequence continues at coordinate 2,865,192 of NZ_CP077941.1, read as the reverse complement.
GCATGGGATGCTCTCTTTTCTCATTATTAGGAAGTGCGTGCTGATCCGTGGCTAATATACTGGGGAGGGCGGTATTTTTCACCTTGAAGCTGCACGCTTCATCTCACGTTAGCTTAGTTGACGCTAATTGCCCCGTTTTAGCGCCAGCGGTTTAGCTGGTAGCGGCGATGGTAGTGACGGCGATAGTAATGGATCAATACCGCCGAGCGAACCAGGGTGAACAGCATAAACGATAGCCAGAGCCCATGATTGCCGAGCCCTTGGGTTAGCCACCAGGCGGGCAGGTAAGCGGCGAGGCCGATAAAAATACTGTTGCGCATTTCGCGCACGCCGGTGGTGCCGATAAAAATGCCGTCGAGTAAATAGCTCCATACTGCAATCAGCGGCATAACGACCATCCACGGCAGATACTGCGCCGCGACTATGCGCACTTCTTCAAGGCCGGTAAGCAGGGCCACCAGCCCGTTACCCCCGACGGCGAATAGGCAGGCAGCGGCGCCCGCGGTCCAAAAGGAAAAACGTGCGGCGGCGCGCACGGTAAGCGCAAACTCGCGCCAGTCTTTGCGCCCGTAAGCGCGCCCCACAAGCGATTCTGCCGCGTGGGCAAAGCCATCCAGGGCGTAGCTGGTCAGCATAATAAATTGCAGGAGCACCGCATTGGCCGCCAGTATGGTGTCGCCTTGGCGCGCCCCCTGAGCGGTAAAAAAGGCCATGACAAATAATAGCCCCAGCGTGCGCACGAACAAATTGGCATTGACGTGAAAAAGCGCCGTGTAGGCCGCTAGCGCGAGCAAACGTTCGCGCAAAAAAGTACCTTTCAACGTGGCTAGCTGGCGCAGCACTAAATAGCCGCCGAACGCAAAAGCCGTGTAGTCAGCAATTACGCTGGCCCAAGCGACGCCGTTGCTGGTCATGCCTAGCCCCACCACAAACCAGATATCCAGTGCGATATTGACACTGTTGGTGAGTAGCAAAATCATTAGGGTAACGCGCGAATTTTGCTGGCCGAGAAACCATCCTAAAATCGCATAGTTAGCGAGAACGGCTGGCGCCGACCAGAGGCGTATGTGGGCATATTCACGGGCTAGGTGGGTGGCCACTTCGCTACCGTCTAATAGCCATAGCCCTAGTGAGATTAGCGGTGACGCAAATAGAATAAGCAGAACGCCGATCACCAGTGCCATGATCAACGACTGGCCCAGCAGGTTGCGCACGTCAGTGTCGTTCTCGCGCCCCATAGCTTGAGCGACCAGCCCTGTGGTGCCCATGCGTAAAAAGCCAAATCCCCAGTAGAGGAAGCTAAAGAGCATCGCGCCTAGGGTGACGCCCGCTAAATAGCGAGAGTCGGGCAGGTGCCCAACCACGGCGGTATCCACCAGACCCAGCAGTGGGACAGTAATATTAGATAAAATGATTGGCCAGGCGAGGGCCCAAATACGCACGTTAAGGGCTGAGCCGCTTAAGCGGCAGTGATGATGCGGTACTTCGTCATCAGCTGTTCTTGGCTCTCGTGACGCTCAGGATCGAGTGGAATACAGTCTACCGGGCACACTTGCTGACACTGTGGCTCATCAAAATGACCAACGCACTCAGTGCACAGGCTAGGATTGATGACGTAAATCTCCTCGCCTGGGGAAATAGCGTCATTGGGACATTCGGGCTCGCAGACGTCGCAGTTAATGCACTCGTCGGTAATCATCAGGGCCATGGGCATACCTCGCGGATGGCTGGCGCACTCAGGGGATCAATACCTGAGTGTTTTACTCAACAATGGCGTTGGCTAGTTAGTGTAATGCTTACGCAGCGCCTCGGCGACCTGCGGATGAACTAATGGGGAAATGTCGCCGCCGAGCTTGGCAATTTCACGCACAATGGTCGAAGAAATATACGAATTTTCTACCGCAGGCGTGAGGAACACGCTTTCGAGCTCCGGATTTCGTGCGCGGTTCATATTGGCAAGCTGCAGCTCGTACTCAAAATCGGATATCGCGCGCAGGCCGCGCAGTATGATCGATGCGCCCTGTTCGTGCATCATGGCGGTGAGCAGGTTTGAAAAGCCAATCACCTCAACATTGGGCAACGCCGCACAAACCGTTTTTGCTAGGGCTATGCGTGTTTCCAAGGTGAGATTGGGGCGTTTGCCTGGGCTTTCGGCGACCGCAATCACCACCTTGTCGAACAGTCGCGCACCGCGCTCAATCAGGTCGAAATGACCGTTGGTGATCGGGTCGAAGGTGCCTGGATAAACGGCGATATTGGCATTGCCGGTGCTCATGACGACGTTTCCTCGTCTAGCCGGCCAAACGGATTGTCACTGGTTAACGAGATAGCGTGATCGTAGCCGGGAATGTGAATTCGGTCAGCATGTATATCCAGCTCTGGCCCTTCAAGCACCGCCTCGCCAAATTGATAGCGGGGTGCGTAGTGGCCAGAATCTGCCTGGGCAAGATAGGCCGCCGCCGTTAGGCGAGTCGTCTCGCGACGCTCTTTCCAGGCGCTCACCGCCGCTGCGCCATGGCGCTGAGTTAGCAGGCGCTCGGTCACCGCTGGGGAAAGCACCACCCCGGTGGCATTGTTGCCCCCGAAGCCTTTGGCATTGATAAAAGCGGCATCGGCATGAAATGCCTGTGTCGTTTGCGAAAAGCGCAGCCGCTCGGCATGGACATCGTCTGCCACCGCGTCAAGCGTGGGGATGCCCGGCAGCAGGCCGTGGGCAAAGCTGCCTAAGGCGCTCGCTAGCTGGTCGCCCGCAGCTGAACCTTGCGAGTGGCCGATAAACGCTTTAATGGCGACCACGGGCCAATCGGTGATCCCGTTGGCGCGAGCAATTTCATCCAGGACATGAGATTCAGTGGTGCGATTCTTAGGCGTGCTGGTGCCATGGGCGTGCACAAAACTGCGTTCTTTCAGCGCTTTTTCACCGAGCATATCGCGCACTAGCGCCGCCGCTTTACCCAGGGTGATGTAGTTGCCAATGCCCGGTGCGGAGATTGAGCGCTTATAGCCATCGGCATTGACGAACACATCGGGCACGGCGCCCAGAATGTCGGCGCCAACGTCCATTGCTAAGGTATCATCCATTAGCATTACGAACTGGCTGGCTTCTGCCATTGTAAAGCCGCAGTTGCGTGCAAACGGCCGACAGGCGCGCTGATAGTCAGCATCAGTGAGCAGCTCCAGAGCATCTAGCGCTTTCAAGCCTGCATCGTCAGCCAACGCACCCATGGCCCTAAAGCCTTCAATAATTTCTGGCGTAATAGGGGCGTCGGCGGTGCCCACCATCACTATCCGCCGTCGCCCGGAGCGAATGTCGTCAATGCCGAGGCGCAGGTTATAAAGGAAGCTTGCGCAGGCGCCTAATGCGGCGCCGGTGCCGCCTACGCTGCCAAGCACGTAGGCATTTAAAAAGTCGGCAGGCATTTGGCCATAGCCCAGCGGCATCTGCTTAGACGTAGCACGCTGGCCGCTCACCAGGCTCTTCAGCAAGCCACCCCAGCCCTGATCGTCTAATTGGCCGATAGAGTTCCCGGCGTACACGGCAATATGATCCGGGCTAAGCTGCTGTCGCAGCGTTTCCCAGGAAAGGCCGCTGGCACCTAGGCAGTCGCTGGCACCAAACACCGCCAGCGATAATCCGCGAGGGTGGTGCACGCTGCGGTAGAGGCTGGCAGGGTCAAAGCCGCTGGGTAGCTGAGCCGCTGCACGCACTTTAGGAACCTGTGCATCGGGCAGTAGCACTTCTAGCACGCCGGCGGGCACGCTAACCTCTACCTCGCGGGCATCAATATCGCGCACCTGCCAGTCTGCCGGCAGGTGGTCGGGCAGCTGGCGTCGACGCAGCGTAAAGCGCATCGGCTCAGCAAGATGCATGCTGGCCTGCCGATTAGACGGCATCCCCGGGTCGAGAAAACGCGGGTCTTCATTGCGGCGGATCAGGGTATGGTTAAGCACCTGTTCACGCAGCGACTCAGCAGGGGCATCTACAGGCTGGCCAGACTGATCAAGCCAACCTTGGTCGGAGTGCTGAACAAGACGCATAAGCGCCGCCAAGCCTTCCAGTGTCTGGCGTTGCTGGTCAGCAGGAAGAGCATCAAGCACGGTGCGGCGGAAGGCCTGATGGCCTGATGTTCTGCCTGCGGGATTGATGCCACCCATGCCGACAATCACCGGTAAGTGTGACAAGCCGGGTTCCTCGTGGTGCGATGGTGGTAATAACGGTTTTTGGCAATACTCGGACCGTATAATGACCAGAGTCATGCGCTTCATATGCAATTAAGGCGTGATGATAGCACCGGGCGCGCAATGGCGTCATGCCGCAAGCGTTCTAGACTGATAGAATCACGGCTTTTCAGCCGAGAGATGGCATGCAGCATAATTCTCGATCAGTGACCTCTAATCAACCTGGCCCTCATCACGACCTGGCGCGCCAAGTCAGCCGAGCGTTAGCGTACCCGCTGCGCAAGCCGATTGCCGAGCATACCAAGCACAGTTTTGCGCAGGCGGCCGAGTGGTTTCAGGCCCGCCAAGCGCCGCTGATACTTGATTCGGGCTGCGGTGTAGGACTATCGACACGTCAACTGGCACTCCAGTTCCCAACCCGAGCGGTGATAGGCGTTGATCGTAGTGAAAGTCGGTTAGGGCGTGATCACGGCGATCTGCCTGCGAACGCTCTGCTGGTGCGAGCAGACCTTGTCGATTTCTGGCGCCTTGCCCACCAGGCTGGCTGGGCACCCGAGCGGCACTATCTGCTTTACCCTAATCCTTACCCTAAGTCTGGCCACCTTAAAATGCGCTGGCATGGTCATCCTATTTTACCCACACTGTTGGCCCTTGGGGGATGCCTTGAGTTGCGCTCTAACTGGCCAATATACGTTGAAGAGTTTGCTTTAGCGGTTGCTCAGGTGACCGGTAGGCAGTCGAGCGTTGCCGAAATTTCCCCCACCGTTGATTATTTAACCCCGTTTGAAGCTAAGTATGCGCAAAGCGGCCAGGCGCTGTGGCGTTTACGCGTTGATTTGGAGCGAACATGACGCATTTTTTTAACCTAGCTGCGCGTCTGCAGCGTGGTATTTCTGTTGTTAGCATCACCACCGCGGCACTGCTGGCCAGTTCCCCGCTGCTTGCCGACTTTAATCGCTTAGGGCAATTAGCAGATAAAGGCTTTTCGATCAGCGCTGAAGCGCGCCTGCTAGACGCTGATTCAAACGTCAATGCGCTGCTAGGCAGCTTGAACCCTGAACGTCAGATGTCGCCGGCGTCGGTGACCAAGACGTATCTGGCCGCGGCGGCGCTGAATCGTTTTGGCCCCCAGCATCGCTTTACTAGTCAATTAGTGAGTTCTGGCCGGGTGGATAATGGTGTGCTGCGCGGTGATTTAGTATTTGAGGGTGGGGGAGATCCGGGCCTGACCACTGAAAATTTATGGCGCTTGGTGCAACGTTTGCACTTAGCGGGGGTTCGCGACGTTGACGGTGCATTGGTGGTTAGCCAGTGGCGCTTTGGGCCTGTCGATTGCATTACCACTGACCGCTGCAATGCCCTGACCCAGGTCACTAACGCCTATAGCGCACCGCTTTCTTCGGCAGGCGTTGATTTCGGCACCTGGTGCGTTAATGTTGCCCCTGCCGCCGTTGCCGGTGAACCTGCACGCGTTGGCCTATGCGACAGCCAGGCACCGCTGATCACCATTGATAATCAGGTGACGACTCGCCCGGCGAACAGCGGCACAGAGATAAGTGCTGAAAGGGTGACGGATGAACGCGGCGATGTCATGCGTCTCACCGGGCAGATTTCAACCAATGCCAGCGCCCAGGATATCTATCGTGGTGCGGGCGATGCGGCTGAAAAAACCGCACAAGTATTGCTGAGTATGCTTAATCAGGCGGGTATTCAAGTGCGTGAACCGTGGCGGGTTAGCTCCACCCAGCCGCCCAGCACGGCCCAGCGATTGGCGGCGATTGACGGTCAGCCGCTGCAAGAAATACTGCTGCGCATCATGAATTACTCCAATAATTATATGGCTGATGTGCTGGCGCTGGATCTAGTCGAGACGCCACAAGCGCAGCTGCGCCAAGCGGGCCAAGCGGTCGCAGCATACGCTCAGGGTCTGCCTGGGCACGGGCCGTTAACGCTATACAGCGGCAGTGGGCTAACGACGGAAAATCGGACGTCTGCGCAGGGTGTGAACGTGATGCTAGAGGACATGTTTCGTCAGAGCGCTCTGTTTCCAAGCTTTGTCGCGGCGTTTCAATCGCCGGCTAATGGGGTGATGCGTTTTATTCGGCGTGGTTCAGCGACGTTTCAAAACAATGTCATGTTAAAAACAGGTACGCTAAACCAGCCGTTCGCGGTTCGCGCTGCTGCGGGTTACTTTCGTACGGCACAAGGGCGCTGGGGAGTGTTTAGTGTTCTGGTCAACGGTAACGGCAGTACGCCTTATCTAAGCTGGTCCGAGGTGCTGGATCCGCTGTCTCTTGACCTAGATGCAATGATTTTAGCGAACTGATTCAACTTTACGCTCACAAGGTGAGGCAACGTGTATGAAACCAGGGCATACCGGCTTAACACATTTGGTTCACTCCACGCGTTATTCATGGAAAGGCCTTAAAGCCGCGTTTAGAAACGAATCGGCTTTTCGTCAGGAAGTGGGCATCACGGCGGTTATGCTGCCGTTTGCCTGGTGGATTGGTGAAGGCCCCGTTAGCTGGTTGCTGCTAGTGGGAAGCCTGTTTTTGGTGCTGATAGTAGAGCTGCTCAACAGTGCGATTGAAAACGTGGTCGATCGCATTGGCACCGAGCACCACGAGCTTTCTGGGCGGGCTAAGGACATTGGCTCTGCGGCGGTTATGCTGTCGCTGATTATGGCCGGACTTACCTGGGGGCTGTTAGGTTGGGAAAAATTCTATAGCTAAGTCGGGGTTGGAAGGCCAAGTTTAATAACTAGCTAACTAGACGAACTTTTTCAACGCCGATAAACGTGCTTGGCAGCGAGGTGATTATGCAAGTGAACAACGATTTCTTACCGTTGTCGACGCTGCCAGCGTCGTTACAAACAGTGGCCAAATCTGCTTGGCAGCGCTTGGTTGAGGCGCTCGCCCAGGCTGATAATGTCGCCGAGATGACCCAGCAGGAGCTGCCCTCAAGTAGCTGGCAGGGGCTTTCTGAGGCCCGCCGCGAGGCCTTGTCCAGAGTGCTGTCGATCTCAACGTTCCTTGTGGATAGCCTCGCCCGATACCCGCACTGGCTGACTGAGCTTGATATCGCCGGCGAGCTAGACGCAAACCCAGGGCGCGAAGCGCTGGAAAACTGGCTGAACGAGTCGCTTGAGCGGATCGATGACGAAGAAGGTATGCAGCGAGTAATACGCCGTTTTCGCCGTCAACGCATGCTGGGCATTATCTGGCGTGATCTTAACCGAGTGCCCAACCACACCATGTGGGATACCGCCACGGCGGTGTCTGAGCTTGCCGAACTATGCCTTGAAGCTGCGTTAACCTGGCTTGAGCAGTTTTACGCCACGCGCTGGGGCACGCCCGCTCCACGCAAAGACGGAACGCCCCAGCGGCTGGTCATTTTGGGGATGGGCAAGCTGGGGGCCGGGGAGCTTAACCTTTCCTCTGATATCGACCTTATCTTTGCTTTCCCTGAAAAAGGCGAAACCCAGGGCGGGCGCAAGCCGCTGGAGCATCAGGAATATTTTACTAAGCTGGGCCAAAAGCTGATTGCCGCGCTGGATGCTATGACCGCGGATGGTTTTGCCTTCCGCGTTGATATGCGCCTGCGGCCACTCGGCGATGGCGGCCCGCTAGTAGGCAGCTTTGCGATGCTTTCCAGCTACTACCAAGATCAGGGCCGCGAGTGGGAACGCTACGCGATGCTGAAGGCGCGCCCGGTGGCAGGCGATGTAGAGGCAGGGCGTGAACTGCTAGCGGGCCTGCGCCCCTTTGTGTATCGCCGCTACCTTGATTTCGGCGCGATTGAGTCACTGCGCGAGCTAAAGGCGATGATTAACCGCGAAGTAAAGCGCAAAGGTATGCAGAGCAACATTAAGCTTGGCCCCGGCGGTATTCGCGAGGTTGAGTTCGTGGTGCAGGCCTTTCAGCTGATTCGCGGCGGCCGCGATACGGAGCTGCAGGTGACGTCGCTGAAAACCGCGCTCAACCGGCTGCCTGAGCTAGGCCTGCTGCCTCAAACGGTGGTTGATGAGCTACTGCCCGATTACGCTTTTTTACGCGATATTGAGCACGCACTTCAAGCGCTGGAAGATCGCCAGACACAAACCTTGCCTAGCGATGATAGCGATCGTGAGCGAGTGGCCTTTGCCATGGGCCACGAAGATTGGTCTGGCTTGATGGCGCAGCTTGATGAAGTGCGTGAACGGGTGCGCCAACACTTTGATGCGGTGATCGCGGATCCTGAAGACGATGTTGACGATGCCAATGACGCCAGCCAGCTGGGTTTGGCTCAGTGGCGGCTAATGTGGCGCGGTGAGTTAGAGGCAGACGAAGCCATTACGCATCTGACCGAGGCAGGTTTTCATGAGCCAGAAAAAGCCCTGAGACGGCTGCAGAGCCTTTATCACTCGCGCCAAGTACAAAGCATGCAGCGAATTGGCTTTGAGCGGCTGGACGCATTAATGCCGCTGTTATTAGATGCCGTGGCGAGTAACGATGCGCCGGATACGGCCCTGGTACGCGTGCAGCCGCTGATTGAAGCCGTCTTGCGGCGTACCGCTTACCTTGCACTCTTGCGCGAAAACCCGCATGCGCTTGAGCACCTTATGCACCTGTGTGCCGCCAGCCCCTGGATCGCCGAACAGCTGTCGCGCTATCCCATTTTGCTCGACGAGCTGTTAACCCCGGAGACGCTATATACGCCCGCCGATAAGGCGCGCCTGGCGGACGAGCTGCGCCAAACGCTGAACCGCTTGCCCGAAGATGATGAAGAGGCGCAGCTAGAGGCGCTGCGTGTCTTTAAGCATGCCAAAAAGCTGCACGTTGCCGCCTCCGATATTGCCGGTACTCGGCATTTGATGAAAGTGAGTGATTACTTAACCTTTATTGCCGAGGTGATTCTTGATGCGGTGCTAGCGATGGCGTGGAAGCACATTACGCGTAAGCACGGCGTGCCTGAGGGGCTCAATGCCAGTGAAGCCGAGTTTCTAATTATTGGCTACGGCAAGCTGGGCGGCATTGAGCTGGGCTACAGCTCCGATTTAGACCTGGTGTTTTTGCATGATAGCGACGGCAAAGGCGCGACTGACGGCCCAAGGCCCATTGATACGGCGATGTTTTTTACCCGCCTGGGTCAGCGCATTATTCACCTGCTGACGGCCGTAACGCCAGCGGGCAGTCTTTATGAGGTTGATATGCGCCTGCGACCCTCGGGCAACTCAGGGCTATTGGTCACATCATTGAAAGCCTTTGCTGATTACCAGCATCAAAATGCCTGGACCTGGGAGCATCAGGCATTAGTGCGCGCACGGGTCGTGGCTGGAAGCGATTTACTCGCCGAAAAATTTGGCAAGCTTCGGGGCGATATCTTATCTCGTCAGCGTGATAACGCCGCGCTGCGAGACGAAGTTGTCAAAATGCGTCAAAAAATGCGCGATCATCTGGGCAGTAAAGCCACCAGCGATACGTTCAATGTTAAGCACGATGCGGGCGGGATGGTCGACATCGAGTTTCTGTGCCAGTACGCGGTGTTAGCGCTTGCTAACCAAACCCCTGCGCTGCTGACCTACAGTGATAATATTCGGATTTTAGAGAGCCTGACCGAGAGTGGGTACTTACCTTCCGATGAGGCGGAGCGTCTTCGAGAAGCCTATCTTGCTTACCGTAGCGCTACTCATCGTGCGGCGCTGACCGGTGAAAAAGCGCTCAGCGATGGTGAGGAATTTCGCCATCAGCGTGAAATAGTGACGGCCCTTTGGCAGCGTTTTCTTGAGCCGTCCATGGCTGACAATCTCTAATCAACCGTCGCTATCAACATAATTTGGAAGAATAAATGATGCCAAGGCGTAAGGCAGGGCGAGCCACATGATTGGGCATATTTTGGGCACTCTGCTTCCGGTATTTTTGATCGCCGGCTGTGGCGTTGTTTACGGGCGCTATCGCACGCCGGATATTCGTAGCCTCAATACGCTGAACATGGAGCTGTTCGTTCCCCTGCTAGTGTTTGCCGTGCTGGCCGACCGCCAAGCGCCGCTAGCCGATTACGCTTGGCTCGCCACGGCGGCGGTTGCGGTGGTGCTGGGGTCAGGGCTGGTGCTGTGGCCACTGGCTAAATGGCTATCGCTAGACATCAAAATCTTCCTACCCCCGATGATGTTTAACAATGCAGGCAATATGGGCGTGCCGCTACTAGTGCTGGCCTTTGGCCCTGAGGCGCTGCCTGCGGCGGTCGTGGTGTTTATTGTCGAAATGCTGCTGCATTTTTCGGTAGGGATTTATATGCTCAATCCACGTACGTCGCTGTGGCGAATACTGCGCATGCCGATTGTATTGGCGAGTTTGGCGGGTTTAGCCGTGAATCTTGGTAACTTCCCGCTGCCGAGCTGGCTGCTAGAGGCCATGCATATGCTGGGCGGAGTATGTATTCCGCTTATGCTGTTTGCATTAGGGGTTCGGCTGCTGGAAATCGACTTTAGCGATTGGCGCACGGGTATGCTAGGGGCCGTGCTGTGTCCACTTTCCGGATTAGTGATTGCGTTACCGTTAATGTGGCTGCTGCCACTGAATGCACTGCAGATGGCCGTGCTACTAGTGTTCGCAGCAATGCCGCCTGCGGTGTTGAATTACTTGGTTGCAGAACAATACCAGCTGGCACCGCACAAGGTAGCCTCGCTGGTACTGATTGGTAATTTGGGGAGTTTGGTCGTAATGCCGCTAACGTTAGCCGCGGCATTTACCTGGATATATGCACCCGTGTCATAAAAAAGCGCCACGCACGGTGGCTAATAGCGATGTCTTGCGCTGAAATGCCTGGCGCTTAAAGTGACAAAATAACTAGCGATCATCTTTGACTTCATAACTACCGTCTAACGCGTCCTGATGGCCTGGGCGCTGTGATGACGTATGTGGATTAGCGTAGCCGCCACCGATGTCTTGCGCTTGTTCAGCGCGCATTTGCTCCATGCGCTTTTTCATCTTATGGCGCATAAACGGCATCATTGCCCAGCCAATCAATAAGAAAAACAGACCAAGCACCACGCCGACTATCATCAGCGCGCCAAACGCCAGCCATGTGAAAAGCAGCTTTAAACTGCCTGCTAAACCGGTGGGCTGAGTTTGCGCTGCACGGGCGCGCCATTGATTAGCCGCTTGCCATGCAGCGTTACGTTGGTCGCGATTCATCTGTGGCATTAGAGCCTCCATCATTGACTTGCACCATTGAGTGCACAGTACGCTTTGGAGGCCAGCTTGGCTAATAAGTTCACCTCGATATGTCGGTCGTTTACAGAGAGACGTTTCGCTTTCTTAAGGGCATCGTTTTATCGTAAAGTTAGCCATTGCTATGTTTGTTTCCATGTGTGAATATAAATTGCATAAGCTTATCTTGTTGCAGGCTGTCGACTAGCCTCGACGTTCTGGTTTCAGCATCGATACCCCTATAGATGGGTTTAGAGAGCTAAGTTTTAAGCGACATGCTTTGAAAACAGGTTTTGACATTCTTGGGGGAAGAGAGCGATGAAGCGAGCAGTGGCTTTACTGGGGATGATGTCCTTTGCACCCTTAATTTCAGCCAATGAATCACCATTAAACGTGGCGACGACGATTGGCATGATTGCCGACGTCGCCCAGGAAATCGGTGGCCAATGCGTTGAAGTAGAGGCGATGATGGGCCCTGGCGTTGATCCGCACCTGTATCAAGCAAATGCCAGCGATGTCGCCATGCTGAGACAGGCAGAGCAAATTCTCTATGCCGGTTATTCTTTGGAAGGCCAGCTAGGCGCTGTGCTGGAAAATTTTTCGCACAATAAACCGACGTTAGCGGTAGGGCCTTCAGGTATTGATCCTGCTGAGCTGATGACGTCTCAAGATGTGTATGGCATTGACCCTCATTTATGGATGGACGTTTCGCTTTGGGCGCAAACGATACCTGCAATCAGCGACGCTTTCACGGCAGCAAGACCTGAGTGCCAGGCATCCATTGAAACCAATGCCGCGAAATACGAAGAGCAGCTGAACGCGCTGCATGCGTGGGTGGCTGAAAGCATTGAAAGTATTCCAGAGCGTCGGCGTATCTTAGTAACCGCCCATGATGCCTTTGGCTATTATGGACGCGCCTACGGTATTGAGGTCGAAGGCATTCAAGGGATTAGCACTCAAACTGAAACCGGCATCGCTGATATTCGTAGCATGACCGATGTGGTGGTTGAGCGTGAAGTTCCCGCGATTTTTGTAGAAAGCACGATTAATCCCCGCACCATTCAGGCGGTCATTGAGGCAGCCCGCCAGCGTGGGCATGAGGTTGCTATCGGCGGCGAGCTGTATTCCGATGCAATGGGCGATGCCAATAGCGCAGACGGTACTTATATCGGCATGATCTACGCCAATACTCGGCATATCGTAGAGGCGTTGGGAGGCAGCTTAGCGCCTATGCCAGACGCGCTTTCTGAATGGGCGGGGCGCTGGGAGATAGCCGAGTGAATGCACGCAACAGTTTAGCCGCGGAGAGCGTTTATGGTGCGTGATGAGCGTATCGCGTTAAGTGTTAACGATTTGACGGTCAGCTATCACAGCCAGCCCGTGCTGTGGGATATCAATATCGATATTCCCTCAGGTGTTATGGCCGGTATTGTCGGGCCCAACGGCGCTGGCAAAAGCACGCTGATTAAGAGCCTACTGGGCCTGGTACCTTCACTTTCCGGTGAAGCCTTTATAGACGGGAAATCGTATAAGTCGCAACGCAAGCGCGTGGGCTATGTGCCCCAGCGTTCAAGCGTCGACTGGGATTTTCCGACTACCGCTCTCGATGTGGTGACAATGGGCCTATATGGCCGGCTGGGGTGGTTTAAGCGGCCTGGACGCAAGGAGCGCCAAGAGTCACTTGAGGCGCTCGATATGGTGGGGATGCGCGCGCTGGCGGATCGCCAAATCAGTCAGCTGTCGGGTGGCCAACAGCAGCGGGTTTTTCTCGCGCGCGCCCTGGTTCAGAAGGCGGATGTCTATTTTCTTGATGAGCCAATGGCCGGCGTTGATGCGACCACCGAGCGTGCCATTATCGATATCTTGCGGCGTTTACGTGATGAAGGTAAGACCTTGATTGTGGTTCATCACGACCTGCAAACAGTGCGCCGTTATTTTGACTGGCTGCTGCTGTTGAATGTTAGCGTTGTGGCGATGGGTAATGTTGATGACGTCTTTACCGCCGATAACCTACGCAAAGCCTATGGTGGCCAGATTGCTCTGTTAGATGACAGCAATGCACTGATGTTTGCTGCCTCGAAAAGGAATAACTGACGGTGCAGTGGCTAAGCATTTTTCACGACTATACGTTTCAAAACGTAGTGATTGGGGCCGCGTTGTTAGGCCTGATTAGCGGTCCGCTGGGCAGTTTTGCAGTGCTGCGACGCCAAAGCCTGCTAGGCGATGCTATTTCTCATGCGGCGCTGCCGGGCGTTTGCCTGGGGTTTATTATCGCGGGCAGCCGCCAGATGGGCAGCATTATTGTCGGTGCTATGGTGACGGGCGCCTTAGCCGCGCTCTTGATGCTTGCGTTAACGCGCATGAGTAGGCTTAAAACGGATGCCAGTATCGGTATCTGTTTGAGCATCTTTTTTGCCATAGGCGTAGTGCTGCTCACCTATATTCAAGGCAGCAATAACGCATCGCAAGCTGGATTAGAGTCCTTTCTTTTTGGCCAAGCCGCCGCGACGCTGCGCTCAGATTTATGGCTGATGGGGGGCATTACGTTGTTTTCATTGACGCTACTTAGCGTTTTGTGGAAACAAGCTAAGCTGGTGACGTTTGACCCGGAGTTTGCGCATACCCTGGGGCTGCCGGTGTCGTTGATAGAAGTGCTGCTGACCACCATGGTGACGCTGGCAGTGGTGGTTGGCCTACAAATGGTAGGTGTGGTGTTAATGGCCGCCATGATTGTGGCGCCCGCCGTTGCTGCCCGCCAATGGAGCCGTCATTTAGGCGCCATGGTGTTTATTGCCGCCGGTGTCGGCGTGGTAAGCGGTGTCTCTGGAGCATCGATTAGCGCGCTGTCACGCGGGTTAGCAACGGGGCCTCTGATTATTCTATCGGCGTCTATTATTGTGCTGCTTTCACTAGCGATAGCGCCCCAGCGAGGACTTTTGTGGGGGCTGCTTCAGCATCTTAGCCAGCAGTCTCAGCTGCGCCGTCGGCAAATTCTTTATACCCTCTATAAAACCCAGTCAACGCGGGACCAAGAGTCTCACGGCCTGCCGTTTAGGCTGAATTTTTCCGCCGCGGTAGCGCTTTGGCAGCTGCGCCAACGAGGGTTGTTAGTCAGCCAGAAGACGAATCGCCTGCCAATGTTAGCGGGGCGTCGCTGGTCGTTAACGTCATTGGGCGTTCGCGAAGCACAAAGCGTGATGGCTGAATTGAATGGGAAGATCACCTGATGCTGGACGTGTTTTTCAGTAGCATCGAGCTACAGATAATGGCCGTTGGCGCGCTAGTGGGCATTGCGTCATCCGCCGTTGGGACTTTTCTAGTGCTCCGCGGGAATAGCATGCTAACCGATGCGATCAGCCATTCCATTGTCTTTGGGATTGTCATTGTGTGGCTGCTAACGCATCAGCAAAGTGGTTGGTTTCAGCTGGTGGGAGCAGCGCTGACAGGCCTGCTCACGGTGTTTTTAACGGAGCTTTTGGCCAATACTAAACGCGTTAAACAAGATGCGGCCATTGGCCTTGTCTTTCCTGCGCTATTTTCGATCGGCGTGCTGCTATTAAATCTGTATGCCAACGATGTTCATATCGATACCCACACGGTGTTACTCGGTGAGATTGGCTTTATATGGCTGGATATCACCACCATAGCTGGATACAACGTGCCGCAAGCCCTGGTGTCGATGGGTATCGTGACTGCGGTTAATTACCTGTTTATTATATTGTTTTATAAAGAGCTAAAGCTGGCGACGTTTGATCCTGCGCTGGCTAAAACGCTGGGCTTTGCCCCGAGTATCCTTTTTTATGCGCTTCTGATGCTGACCAGTACCACCGCCGTCGCTGCTTTTGATGCGGTAGGTGCCGTGCTTTTCATTGCCTTTGCCATCGTTCCACCTTCTGCCGCGTATCTGTTAACTGATCGCCTGTGGCTAATGTTTCTAATCGGTGCCTTTATCTCGGTTGCCTCAAGCGTTACCGGCTACTATCTCGCAGTGCGCTGGAACGTCTCGATTGGCGGCATGATGGCGGTAATGACCGGTGCTTTCTTTGTGCTGGCGTTTATCGGCGGCCCGCGTTACGGCATTGTGAGTCAAAAGATCCGCCGTATGAATGCACGGCGTGCGAACGCTCTTTGACACGAGGCGTATCGTTTTTCTAAGAAAATTGCTGATTATCTTGTTATGGGGATGATTTTCGCTTGCCTTGCCTTGAAATGCGCCTGCAATCCTAAAATGTTAGCATTAAGCTGTACACGCACTCACTTGGTGCACAATGCTCATCTAACAGGAAGGTTATATGGCCAATCATGGAGGCAAGTCGGTTTTCATCGCATCGGTGGTGATTATCTTAGGCTTGGTAATTGTGGGAGCGTCGTTTCCTGAAGGTTTTGCAAGCCTCGCAGAAGGGGCGTTATCTACGGTTACCGAGGTTTTTGGCTGGTTTTACTTATTTTCTGTCTTCGGTTTTGTGATTTTTTTATTCGGCTTGGCGCTGAGTAAATATGGCAAGGTTCGCTTAGGGCCGCAGGACAGTCGACCCAGCTATAGCTTTTTCTCATGGATTAGCATGCTGCTGGCTGCGGGGTTTGGCGTAGGTCTGGTTTTTTATGGTATGGCCGAGCCAATGTCTCACTATATTGAACCGCCCTATGGCGATGTCCCCGCTGAGACCGAAGCCGCGGCGCGTTACGCCATCCAGTACAGCTATTTTAACTGGGGGATCCATCAGTGGGCGGCGTTCTCGATCGTGGGTTTGATCATCGCCTACTTTCAGTTTCGTAAAGGGCAGGCCGGCCTTGTCTCTTCTGTGCTTTCGTCGGTCACCGCTAAAAATCCTAAGATACGCCCCTATGCCTCATGGCTAGACGTGTTTGCGGTGGTTGCTACGGTAATGGGCGTTGCTACTTCGCTGGGGCTAGGCGTGCTGCAGATGAACGGTGGCTTAAACGCCGTCTTTGGCCTGCCTGAAAACGGCTTATGGCAGTTTATTATTCTCTTCGTTATGTTCTGCGCCTATATGGCATCCACTTGGTCGGGTTTGGATAAGGGCATTAAGCGCCTCTCTAACCTCAATATGATCTTGTGCATCGGGTTGATGCTGTATGTGCTCATTACTGGCCCTACGCTTGCGATATTGGAAACGATTACCGTGGGTATCGGTGATTACCTGCAGAATTTTATCGGCATGAGCCTGCGAATTTCCCCCTATAGCGATAATGAGTGGGCCAGCACTTGGACAATTTTCTACTGGGCATGGGTTATTGCCTGGTCGCCCTTTGTGGGAACCTTTGTTGCTCGTGTATCCCGTGGTCGTACTATCAAAGAGTATGTGTTTGGGGTGCTGCTAGTGCCGCCGCTGCTGGCCTGTTTATGGATTGGCGTATTTGGCGGTGCGGCGCTGCATATGGAGCTTAATGGTACCAATATCGGCCTAGCCGCAGCGACGCAGAACAATATCACCGCCGCACTGTTCGAAATGTTTGATTTAATGCCATTTTCCGGTGTGCTTTCCGTTGTTGCGATGATGCTAATCTTTATTTTCTTGGTCACGTCGGCTGATTCGGCCTCGTATATTGTGGCGCAAATGACGGATAATGGTTCCATTAATCCGCCGTTGTACAAACGCGTTGTTTGGGGTGTGCTGATTGCCGCTATCTGTTTCACCTTGATAGCGTCGGGAGGGTTAGCCGGGCTTCAATCGGCCGCGGTGCTGTCAGCGCTGCCGTTCACCTTTATTTTGTATATGATGATCTTCGTATTGGTGAAAGAGCTGCGCGCAGATCGTAAAGCCATGCTAACGCAGCTATACCGTCGCCATGGTGATACGCCAGTAGGTGCCGATGCCTTTGAAGCGGAGCTACTGGGTGAAGAAGAGCGACTGCGTCGCGCGCCCAACGTGATTAATCGACGCATTAAATAGTCAGCATCAATAGAGATAAGAAAGCTTTCTATTGCGGGAGCTAGCGTTTAAAGCGCGAGCTATTCAGGAGCAAACCCACATGCAGCAAATATGCTAATGGCTCGGCAAGGACGCCACGGGGCGACGAGAAGGCAGGCTAAACGGCCTGCCTTGTCTAGAGGAATAGCCTTTGATCGCTGGCTTGACCGGATAGTGACTGTTGCGGTGGTGACGGCGATGGTCATTGGTTTTGCCGCGGTTATTGCGCACTGGTTGCTCTACCGTTAGTGATAGTGATAGTGCTTGTTTTGATTTGCCATGCTTTTCGTGACGCCCAGCGATGCTGGGCGTTTGCGTAGCGCTGAAGAATGTTGGCCAAACACCTGCTAGGCTTACGATTCCCCCTGCGAGAGAGACCCAATGCTGCCAGCTAACACTGCTAAGGTGACCGGTGCCTACGCGTCGCGCCGAGAAATCTTCGGCTGGGCGATGTTTGATTTTGCGAACCAAGCCTACACGCTGCTGATTATTACGGTGGTATTTGGCGAGCTTTTTACCACCGTGATTGTCGGGGATCGGGGCGACAACTTCCGGCTCGCTAATTTTTTATGGAGCCTTGGCCTGGCGATCAGCTATTTGATGGTCGTGGTGACGGCGCCACTGTGCGGCGCGATTATGGACTATCGGGCTGAGAAAAAGCGTTTTCTGCTGGTGAGCTATCTAGCCACCGTGGTGACCACGGCGATGCTTTACTTCGTTGAGCCGAGCTACGTCATCATGGGGCTGCTATTAATTGTGCTGTCTAACTACGCCTATTCGATGGGTGAATCATTTATTGCCGCGTTTTTGCCCGAGCTGGGGCCACCGGAGGCGCTGGGTAAAATTTCCGGATTTGGCTGGTCGTTAGGGTACATTGGCGGGCTATTTGCCGCGGGATTCACGCTGGTGGTGCTAGGTGAGGCCAGTGCGGAGAACTTCGAGCGCATTCGTTGGGTGGGCCCCTTTGCCGCCGGGTTTTTTCTGATTACCGCGATTCCTACCTTCCTCTGGCTGAAAGAGCGCGGCACGCCCCAGCCACGCGGTGTCTCTTATCGCCACATTGCCCTGAATCGCGTGATGGTGACGTTTCACGAACTACGCCATTTTAAAGACCTGACCACCTTTTTGATTTCACTGCTTTTCTCAATGGCCGGTGTGTACATCATCATTGCGTTTGCTTTCATCTATGGCGCTCAAGTGATTGGCTGGGACGAAAGTGTGCGCAACATCATGTTCATTATTGTCCAGATTACCGCCGCCGCGGGGGCATTGGGGTTTGGCTGGCTGCAGGATCGACTCGGCGCCAAGCGCACCTATCAAATCACGCTGGCGCTGTGGGTATTAGCCATTATTGCTATATGGGCAACGCCAGAGGTGACGCAATGGGTGAACGGGCGCTTTGAGGTACAGTGGCAGGCTCAATACGTCTTTCTGGTGGTCGGCTGCTTAGCGGGCATGAGTTTGGGCTCTAGCCAATCGGCAAGTCGGGCGCTGGTTGGCTTATTTTCACCGCTGGAAAAGTCAGCGGAATTCTTTGGCTTTTGGGGGCTGGCCAATAAATTAGCGGGCGTGCTGGGCATCGTAATGCTGGGCGTGCTGCAAACGCTGATTGGCCTACAGGCATCTATTTTATTATGCGTTGGCCTGTTCGTTATCGCGATGCTGATTTGTGCCAGAGTCAACGAGCGACGCGGCCGTGAAGCTGCGCTTGCTTGGGAGAGCCAGCGCTAATGGCTATAACGAGAAAGTCTATATAAGACACCGTTACTGCAGTGAGGTGACCTATGGCCACGCAGTCATTACAGCGCGGCGGCATTGGTATGATGCTGTTCTTTTGGATACTGCTAATGGCGGTTGGCACCTGGTGGATACAGGGTGGCCTGGATGCCATGATGCGCCCCAATGCCAACATTGTGCACACGCTGCCAGCGGGCGAGCCTGTCACGTTAAAGCGAAACCGTGCAGGGCACTTCGAGTCTCCAGGGCGCATTAACGGCTCGCCCGTCACTTTTTTACTTGATACTGGCGCCACCTATGTAGCGGTACCCGCCGACTTAGCGGCAGAGTTAGGCTTGGAACCAGGGCGCAGCGCCTGGTTTAATACCGCCAATGGCAGAGTTGAAGGAGCGTTAACGGAGCTGGGCGAGGTGTCGCTGGGAGGGCTCAGCGTACAAAATGTTCAAGGCTCTATTAGCCCGGGGCTGGAGCGAGGTACCGTATTGCTTGGGATGAGTTTTTTGAACCTTTTCTCGATTGAAATGCATGCGGGTGAGATGATTTTGAGACTTCCCGAGCAGTGAATTTCACTTAATTAGGTGACGTTAATATGCATTATAGTGTTACCCTTTTTCCTGCTGGTCAGCTTAATCGCGTGAATAAGTAAAAAGGCAGGCCAGTGATGGCCTGCCTTTTTAATATTATGAGTATTCGTTACTCAGTGGCGTCGCTTGCTTCGCCGGGTGGTGATCTGTAATGCCCGGGAATTTTTAATTTTTCCCCGTTGGGTAGATCGCGTACCTGGGTAGGCACGTACACACGCTTAATGACACTTTTCGTATTATTACTTTTCATGGCAGGTTTCTCCTGTCAGATTGTCGACAGTTAGCGCCTATACAGTAGCCCCCGTGGTTAGGGGAATCAAGTGCCCGGCCACACACAATCGCCAATAAGCGTAATGATTATGACATTAGGGGGTATTTTCATGGTTTTGAGTTATCCTAGAGCTAACAATAGATCATCTGCGTTGATGCTGGGTGACCCGGTGAAAACAAACAGCCTAAGTAGAGTGAGTAAAGAGGATGGTGGATCACTTGGAACAGCAGTTCCAGGCGCTTGAGTCCCAAGCGCCTGTCATGCCTGATTATCCCGATCAAGATCATGTTCTGATCATTGAAGATGATAAGCGCCTTGCCGAGTTAACCCGAGAATATCTGGAAGCGAACGGCTTCCAAGTCTCGTGGGAAGCCGACGGTGCGAAAGCGGTTGATCGTATTTTAACCTTGCAGCCAGACTTAGTTATTTTAGATTTAATGCTGCCAGGCGAAGATGGCTTAGCGATTTGTCGCCGCGTTAGACCCAATTTTGCTGGCCCTATCATGATGCTGACGGCACGCACTGATGACATGGATCAAGTCTTGGGGCTTGAGATGGGGGCCGACGATTATGTACCCAAGCCCGTTCAGCCAAGGGTGCTGCTTGCCCGCATGCGCGCATTACTGCGCCGCGCTGATGGCCCTGCGCCCAATGGCGAAATGCGGCTACGTTTCGAAAACCTGGAAATAGACAATGCGACGCGTGAAGCCTGGCTCTCCGGTGAGCGCATTGATTTAACCAGCGCCGAGTTTGATCTACTTTGGCTGCTCGGTCGCAACGCCGGGCGTGTTCTTACCCGCGAAGAAATCTTCAGCGACTTACGGGGCATTAAGTACGACGGTCAAGATCGGTCGATCGATGTGCGTGTATCACGAATTCGACCCAAAATTGGTGATGATCCTAATCACCCACATCGTATCAAAACGGTTCGTAGTAAAGGCTATCTGTTCGTTAAA
Organism: Vreelandella profundi; assembly: GCF_019722725.1. Lineage (NCBI taxonomy): Bacteria > Pseudomonadati > Pseudomonadota > Gammaproteobacteria > Oceanospirillales > Halomonadaceae > Vreelandella > Vreelandella profundi. Next base: position 2,844,342 of record NZ_CP077941.1, on the reverse strand, counting down.
GACAGTTAATTTGCGAGGCGGTGCCATGCAGCGGGTGTTCAGCAGCGGTTCGTTTTTGCGCTTCTATGTGCTGCTGGGCCTAGCGCTGCTGGTGATGTTTGCAATGGCCTTGGCCGGGCGCTCGTTTATCGAACAGGTGCGCCGTGAAGACTATCGCGAGCAGCTCGCCGCGCTGCCGATGTCACTGATGACCCGCCGGCTAGCCGATACGCCTGTAGAGCAACGCAGTGATCTGTTAGATCGCTTTTCAGAGCGGCTGGATTTAAAGCTTACGCTGTTGCCCATCGCTGACGCTGATCTCGGCTACTTTGAACGCTCGCGCTTAGAGCAGGGCAAAATACTGGTTGCTGAGGATCCCTGGCTGTTGCAACAGCGTTTGCCGGAAAGTACCCAGCTGTTACAGGCTTTGCTGGCGGATGACTGGAGTGAGCACCAGTGGCACGGCAGCATTTCATTGCTCGGCGACTGGCTTGCGAGAACCCCTTTGGATGAGCGTGAAAGCCTCATCGACGAGCTGCGTTCAGGAAGCTGGCCGCTGCAGTTACTGGCCACCGTGCCAGACCGGCTAACCGCAGAGCAGCAAACGCTGTTGGTTAGCGGTGGTGTCGTGACCCAATTAGTGTCCGACAAGCTATCGATTACGCTGCTTTATCAACTGCCCGGTGAATCGGCGTGGCTACAGGCGGGCCCCATTTCCCGTGGCGATACCTTACCGCTGAATTTACACCTTCCCCTATTAGTTGGGCTGATGATCGTACTTAGCCTGATTATCTATTTAATTATGCGCAGCATTGAAGAGCGTATGGCAAGGCTTGAACTGGCCGCTACACGGATCGCTAGCGGACGTTTAGAAACCCGAGTAAAAGTTGAAAGCGGTGATTTCCTAGGTCGGTTGGGAATGGCTTTTAACGGGATGGCTAATCAGGTACAGAGCCTGCTGCGGGGGCAGCAAGAAATGATTCGCGCGGTTTCTCACGAGCTGCGCACCCCGGTGGCGCGCATCCGTTTTGCCGTTCAAATGGTCGAAGATATGACTGACCAGCCCGCCATCCGACGCCAGCTACAGGGTATTGATGCTGATATTGCAGAGCTTGATGAGCTGGTCGATGAAATCCTGACCTATGCACGATTAGGCGGCGAAACTATTAACGGCGCCGAGCTTGAAACCGGGCTGGTCGACTGCCGGGCTATGGCAGAGCGCGTTATTGATACACTCTCGCCATTGCACGAAGGCCTAACGCTCGCACTGACACAGGGTGATGAGGTCGAGCTTCTGGCGGAGCCGCGCTATCTACAGCGTGCGCTGCAAAACTTAGTGGGTAATGCCTGCCGTCATGCGAAGGCTCGCGTGGTCATCCGGCTATGGGATGAGCCCCGACTCGTCCGCATTGATGTAGAGGATGATGGTCTGGGTATTCCACCTGAAGCGCGTGCCGATATTTTCAAGCCGTTTGCTCGCTTGGATGACAGCAGGGCCCGCAGCTCCGGCGGCTACGGGTTGGGGCTTTCGATTGTGCAGAAAATTATGGCTAGCCACGGCGGTAGCGTTACCGTTGATACTAGCCCCCACCTGGGCGGCGCGCGCTTTACGCTGCTGATTCCGCGTCGAGATCCGCCGGCTTAATCCCTGAGAGCACTGCAAAAGACGTCTCGCGAGCAGTGCGTAAGAAATCCTGCATCCAGGGCGCTTCCCGCGTTTCTTCGCGAATCGCCGCATACAGCGTGCTCCATACCCCGTGTTCGCCCAGCTTCACCGCGCTTACATAATCACGCTCCAGGTACTCGGTTAGCGCCCAGCTAGGCAGTGCGCATACGCCGCGCCCGCTCGCTACCAGCTGCATCATCATAATGGTTAATTCTGCCGTACGGATCTCACGAGGGCGGACGTTGGCTGGATTTAAAAATTGGCTGAAAACATCCAGGCGCGACTGCTCAACGGGATACGTGATCAGGGTTTCATCCGCGAGCGCCTGGGGTTCAATAAACCCTTGGCCTGCAAATGAATGCTGCCGAGCGACAGCCAGTAATCCTTCATAGCGGAACAGCGGAGCATAGTGAATGCCTTCAAGCGGCTGAGGATCGGCGGTGATGACAAGATCTAGCTGCTCACGGGCGAGCGCCGGCAGCGGGTCGAAATGGTGGCCGCTGGGAATGTCGATTTCAACTTCTGGCCAATGGTCACGAAAGTAATCCACCGTCGGCATTAGCCATTGAAAGCAGCTGTGGCACTCGATCGCCATATGCAGCCGGCCCTGCTCGGTGCCTGCTAAGCGCGCCAAGTCCCGCTCTGCTTTACGTACCTCGGGCAATATCTGATCAGCCAGGGCAAGCAGGCGCAGCCCCGCGCGCGTAAATTCCACTGGGCGCGTTTTACGTACAAATAACGCGCTGTCGACGCGGCCTTCTAGATCTTTGAGCTGATGAGACAGCGCTGATTGGGTCAGATGGACGCGTTCGGCGGCATCGACCAGCGAGCCAGTTTCGCGCAGGGCGAGCAGCGTGCGGAGGTGGCGCAGTTCAATCATGGCGTAGCCTGTTGGTGTGAATATTTTTCATCCTTGTCATTAAAAACTTTAGTTTGATTCATTTGTGCCTGATGACCAGACTGTGTGAAATTATTCACGTTGGTAGGTATCATCATGACAGTTTCTCATGTTCTCGGCTATCCCCGCATTGGCGCTCAGCGCGAGTTGAAGAAAGCCACTGAAGCGTATTGGAAAGGTGAATGCACGCGTAGCGAACTTGAAAGCGCCGGCCGCGAACTGCGCTTGCGTCACTGGCAAGAGCAGCAGGACGCTGGCTTGGATTTTATCAGCGTCGGGGATTTCGCTTTTTACGATCAAGTGCTCAACGTTTCAGTGGCCCTAGGCGCCGTGCCTGCACGCTTCAATGCACAGACAGACGTCGCCAGCGGCGATATTGACCTCGACACTGCTTTTCGCATGGCCCGCGGTCGAGCGCCTAGCGGCGAACCCGCTGCGGCTTGCGAAATGACGAAATACTTCGATACCAACTATCACTACCTTGTCCCTGAGCTGCACGAAGGACAAGCCTTTACCTTGGCATCAACTCGGCTCTTTGCTGAGGTAGACGAGGCGCTGAGCGCAGGCTTTACGCCTAAAGTGACGCTCACCGGGCCGCTAACCTGGCTGTGGTTAGGGAAAACTAAAGGCAGTGAGTTTGATCGCTTAACGTTATTAGACGGTGTCCTAAACGTATACAGCGAGATCTTAACGCGGCTTGCGGCCCAAGGCGTTGAATGGGTTCAGCTGGACGAGCCCGCGCTGGTGCAGGATCTACCGTTAGCATGGCAGCAGGCCTATGAGCGTGCTTATCACCACTTACAATCCGCGCCGCTAAAGCTGCTGATTGCCACTTACTTTGGTGGCCTGGGTGATAACCTTTCGCTGGCTACTCGGCTACCCGTGGCGGGCCTGCACGTTGACGCTGTGCGGGCACCGCAGCAGTTAGACGGCGTGATCGATCGTCTGGGGCCCCATAAGGTGCTGTCTGTCGGCTTTGTTGATGGCCGTAATATCTGGCGGGCCGACTTAGCGGCTCTGCGCGAACGCTTACTGCCTTTAAAAGTCCGCCTGGGTCAGCGGCTATGGTTAGCACCGAGCTGTTCGCTGCTGCACGTGCCGGTAGATCTGGCGCAGGAAACGGCGCTAGGCGAGGAGCTCATCAGCTGGTTAGCCTTCGCCCGCCAGAAGCTCGCCGAAGTGGTGACGCTTACGCGATTGATTGATAACCGCGCGACCCCCGCGGATGAGCAGCGCTTAGATGAGGCAACGCGTGCCCTGGACGCTCGGCGTGAATCCTCGCGTATCCACCAGCCCGCGGTCAGTGACCGCTTAGCGAGCATCACGCCTGCCGATAGCCAGCGTCAAGCGCCTTATGTTCAGCGCGCAGAGGCCCAGCGCAGAGCGCTCAAGCTACCGCTATTTCCGACCACGACCATTGGCTCTTTTCCGCAAACGGATGAGATTCGTGCCGCTCGGCGCGCGTTTAAAGCAGGCGAGCTTGAGTTAGCTGATTATGAAGCGCGTATGCAGGCGGAAATTGCCTATGCGGTTGAGCGCCAGGAAGCGCTAGATATCGACGTGCCGGTGCACGGCGAAGCCGAACGTAACGACATGGTCGAATACTTTGGTGAGCAGCTGGAAGGGTTTGCGTTTACCCGCTTTGGCTGGGTTCAAAGCTATGGGTCACGGTGCGTAAAACCGCCGATTATCTTTGGCGATGTGTCACGTCCGGCGCCGATGACAGTACGCTGGAGCGAATATGCCCAAACCCTGACGAGCAAGCCGATGAAGGGCATGCTGACCGGGCCGGTGACTATTCTCCAATGGTCGTTTGTGCGCGATGACCAGCCACGGCAAACCACCTGCCGCCAGATTGCGTTAGCGCTGCGTGATGAAGTGCTGGGCCTGGAACAAGCGGGCATCAACGTTATTCAAATTGATGAGCCGGCGCTGCGTGAAGGCCTGCCGCTACGTCAGCAGGAATGGCAGTCGTATCTTGACTGGGCGGTGGAGAGCTTCCAACTCAGTGCTGCGGGCGTGGCCAACACCACCCAGGTGCACACGCATATGTGTTATTCGGAGTTCAATGACATTATTGGAGCGATTGCCGCGCTGGATGCGGATGTTATTACCATCGAAACGTCGCGTTCGGATATGCACTTGCTAGACGCTTTTCAGAACTTCGCGTACCCCAACGAAATTGGGCCTGGGGTTTATGATATCCACACCCCGAACATTCCCGAGGTGAGTTGGATGGTTGAGCTGATGGAAAAAGCCTTGGAAAAAATTCCCGCTGAGCGCCTGTGGGTCAACCCGGACTGCGGACTAAAAACCCGCGGGTGGGCAGAAGTAGAGCCAGCGCTAGCTAACATGGTAGAAGCCGCTAAAGTGCTGCGCCAGCGCTACTCTTAGCCCTTGGCATTCACTCTGCCTAGCGCTTAGCCTGGGCCTTAACCGGGCTATTTACATAGCTATTTACATAGCAATAAAGGTCCCTAACGCTCAGTTTAGCGTAGGGGCCTTATTCGTTTTGGATTATCTAGCTCTTTGATGCATAGGCGTAAAGCAGGGTTTCCTGAGCGCTGATAGGATCACTCTCGCCAGGGTCTTGGAGCTGGTAGCTGCCATCGGTTTGCAGTAGCCAGCTCTGGCAGTTGTCGACCAAGTAGGTTTCAAGGTCTTTGCGTACGCGGGTAGCGAGTTTTTTATCAAGCAGCGGGAAGCAGGTTTCCACTCGGTGAAACATGTTGCGCGACATAAAGTCGGCGCTTGAACACCATGTCTCTGATTTGCCGTCATTGTGAAAATGAAATACGCGGGTATGTTCCAGCAGGCGGCCAATGATTGAACGCACGCGAATATTGTCTGAAACGCCGGGTACGCCGGGTTTCAGGCAACACATGCCGCGAATAATAAGGTCGCACTCTACGCCCGCTTGAGACGCGCGATAGAGCGCTTTAATTAATTTAGGCTCGGTTAACGAATTGCATTTAATAATGATGTGCCCGCGCTTTCCTTTACGCGCAATGTGCGCCTCACGGTCAATCATTTCGACTAACCGCTCGTGCAGCGTGAAGGGGGCGTGAAGCAGCGTATCAATTTTTCGCGCTCGGCCCATTCCGGAAAGCTGCTGGAACACTTTATGTACGTCAGCGCAAAGCAGTTTGTTTGCGGTCAGCAGGCTGTAGTCGGTGTACAGTTTAGCGGTTTTGGAGTGATAGTTGCCGGTGCCAAGGTGAGCGTAGTAGCACAGTTCGCCTTTCTCACGACGCACAATATGCAGCATTTTGGCATGGGTTTTATAGGCCATAATGCCGTAAACAACGATGGCACCGGCTTCTTGAAGGCGTGAAGCAAGCTGTAGGTTGTCGGCTTCATCAAAGCGTGCGCGCAGCTCAATCACCACGGTCACCTCTTTGCCTTGGCTGGCAGCCTCCACCAGCGCACTCACAATAGGCGAGTCTGCCCCGGTGCGATAAAGAGTCTGCTTTACCGCCAATACATGGGGGTCGCGAGCAGCTTCGCGCAGCAGGTCTTCAATCGGTGAGAATGACTGAAAGGGATGGTGCAGCAGAATGTCGTTCTTAGCGATGGCATCAAACAGGCTGCCTGCCTTAAGTACTTTGGGAATGCTGGGAATGAACGGGCGATAAAGCAGCTCAGGGCGGTCAACGTCACCCAGCGCTGACATCATGCGCGTTAAATTAACCGGGCCTTTGACGCGGTACAAATCACCGTTTTCAAGCTCAAACTGGCGCAGCAGAAAATTGCTTAAGCCATCCGGGCAGTTGTCGGCCACTTCCAGCCGTACGCCGCTGCCATAGCGCCGCGCCAGCAGCTCGCCGCGCAGCGCTGAGGCTAAGTCAGACACTTCTTCGGGATCGACGCTCATGTCAGCATTGCGGGTCAGGCGGAATTGATAGCAGCCGCGCACGCGCATACCGGGAAATAGCTCGTCGGCATGGGCATGAATCATCGATGATAAAAACACATACTCTGAAAAGCCTTCTTCGCATAGCTCCTTAGGCAGTGCCATCAGCCGTGGCAGCGAGCGCGGAGCCGGCAAAATCGCCATGCCGCCTACACGGCCAAAAGCATCCTTGCCTTCCAGTTCAACAATGAAGTTGAGGCTTTTATTCACCAGCCGTGGAAAAGGGTGCGACGGGTCAAGGCCAATCGGGCTGATGACCGGCATAATCTCGTTATCAAAAAAGGCTCTGCCCCAGGCTTTTTGCGCGCTGGTCCACTGATCGCGTCGTCGAAAACGCAGCCCCTGCGCTTCCAGTGCGGGCAGCAGCGTTTCGTTGAGAATTTGATATTGGCGGAAAATTTGCGCATGGGCGAGCTGGGATATTTCCGCCAGTACCGCTTTGGGCAATCGGCCGTCGGCGGCCGTGGTGGTATCACCCAAGGCAATTTGATGCTTGAGACCTGCGACGCGAATCTCGAAGAACTCATCCATATTAGAAGAAAAAATAAGCAGGAACATCAGCCGATTGAGTAACGGATGTGCATCATCTAGCGCCTGTTCCAATACGCGGATATTAAACTGTAAATGCGACAGCTCGCGGTTGAAGTAGAGCTGGGTATCGTCAAGATCGGTTTCGGGCAACGCTTCACGCGCCTGAACCCCGGTGGGCGTACGATTTATACGTAGCGGCATATCGCCGTCGCTGCTGGTTTGATCGGTAGGCGATAATGGTGGACTGGAAACGTGCTCGTCCATGGTGGATCTCCCCGCGTCGATGGCTCGAACGTATCATAGCCTGATACTGATAGATCAGCGCAGTATGCGGGGAGAAGATGACAAATACGTGTCACTGGATTGTCATCTTGGGCAACATCATGCCAATAAGCGGCTTAGCGACGCTGTACTTCATTAGCCTTGCTGCAATAGCCGGGCCGCATCAAGTGCGAAATAGGTCAAAATGCCGTCTGCCCCGGCGCGCTTAAAGCACATCAGTGACTCTAGTATGACGGGTTCTGCTTCCAGCCAGCCGTTATCGAAGGCTGCGCGATGCATGGCGTACTCGCCGCTGACTTGATAAGCAAAGGTGGGAACCTTGAGTTCATCCTTTACCCGGCGCACCACGTCTAAATAGGGCATGCCAGGTTTGACCATGACCATGTCGGCGCCTTCGCTGATGTCCATGGCCACTTCATGCAGTGCTTCATCGCTGTTGGCGGGGTTCATTTGATAGGTGCGTTTGTCCGCTTTGCCCAGGTTAGTGGCCGACCCGACCGCATCCCGAAATGGCCCGTAGTAGTGCGATGCGTACTTCGCGCTGTAGGCCATTATCCGCACGTTGTGTAAGTTTTCTTGCTCCAGCACTTGGCGAATCGAACCAATGCGCCCGTCCATCATGTCAGAGGGTGCCACCACGTCGGCACCCGCTTCGGCATGGGAAAGCGCCTGCTTCAGCAACGTTTCTACGGTGCGGTCGTTTTGCACGTAGCCCTGCCCATCTAAAATGCCGTCTTGGCCATGAATGGTATACGGGTCAAGCGCCACGTCAGTAATGATGCCGAGTTCAGGCAGCGCTTCTTTTAGCGCGCGCACGCTACGCTGAACCAGTCCGCTGGCGCTATAGGCTTCTTCGGCGAGCTCACTTTTTTGCTCAGGGCCGACGACCGGAAATAGCGCCAGAGCGGGAATGCCTAATGCAAACGCTTCGCGAGCCTGCTCAATCAGCAGGTCGATCGAAAGCCGTTCCACGCCCGGCATTGAGGCTATGGGTTCACGCTGATTTTCACCTTCAAGAACAAAGACTGGCAGGATGAGATCCGCGGGCGTCAGCGTTTTTTCTTGCATTAAGCGACGTGAAAAATCATCGCGGCGCATGCGGCGCATGCGCGTGGCGGGGAAGTGACGGGGAATCATAGATGCACTCAAAGGTTGTCTCCATCAAGGATCGCAAATGAGGTTCTTAAATGAGGATGCCCGAAGGCCTGTAGCCAGTATATCAGCCATAACCTGCGGCGAAAGACGCCTTGTGACAAACCACCACACTGACTAAAGTGGGCGACAGCTTTGCGGTAATGCGTTCGGCAGACCCTAAAATAAGGAGATAGGCATGGCCAAACAGGTGGCAGTCATTTTAGCCGGATGCGGCGTTTACGATGGTTCTGAAATTTATGAGACCACGCTGACGCTGCTGCGCTTGGATCAGCTGGGTATTGAGTATCGCTGCTTTGCACCCGATATAGAACAGCAGCATGTTGTGAACCATCTTACGCAAGAGGTTGTTGAAGGCGAGCAGCGCAACGTGTTGTTGGAGTCTGCCCGCCTAGCGCGAGGGGACATAAGCGCGCTAGAGGCGTTAAACGCGGATAACTTTGATGCGGTGATTGTGCCCGGTGGTTTTGGGGTCGCCAAAAATCTTTCAGACTTTGCCAGTGCCAGCGATAATATGCAGGTGCTAGAGGCGCTGAAAGAGGCGCTGGTGGGCTTTCGTCAAGAAGCCAAGCCTATCGGCCTGATGTGTATTGCTCCGGCACTGGTGCCACGTCTGCTGGGAGATGGCATTGCTGTCACGGTGGGCAATGACCCGGCGGTATCCGGTGCCATTAGTGCAATGGGTGGGCTGCACCGCACCTGTAGCGTAGAGGATATCGTGGTTGATTTTGAGCACAGCGTAGTGACGACACCCGCTTACATGCTGGCAACGCGTATCAGCGAAGCAGCTACCGGTATCTTTAAGCTCGTTGATCGTCTCGCGGAAATGATGGACTAACGCAGAAATGATAGATTAAGGGCTATTGCGAGATCGTTAACGGTTGAGATAAAAAGCCGCCGCCATGATTAATGGCGGCGGCTTTTCACTATCTACGTCTTTAGTGCCTGCTATAGCATGTCTTCCTGCTCTTCCGCCGCTTCTTTTTCCGCTTTACGCTTGCGTACTAGGCGACCAAACAGCAGGCCAACCTCGTAAAGTAGGTACATCGGAATCGCCAGCAGGCTTTGTGAAATGACATCCGGTGGCGTGAGCAGCATGCCCACCACGAAGCAGCCCAGCAGAATATAGGGGCGCTTCTTGGACAGGCTTTCAACTGAGGTAGCCCCCGAAAGAATGAGCAAGAACGTGGCAATAGGAATTTCAAACGCCACGCCGAAGGCAAAAAACAGCTTAAGAACGAAGTTCAAATACTGATTGATATCGGTCATTACGGCGACGTTTTCTGGCCCGGTCTGGGTAAAAAACTCAAACAGCAGCGGAAACACCACGTAATAAGCAAACGCTGCACCGCCGTAAAACAGCGCAATGCTTGAAACCAGAATAGGAATGGCTAAGGCTTTTTCGTTATCGTAAAGGCCCGGCGCAATAAACGCCCACGCCTGATGCAATACAAAAGGAATGGCGATAAACACGGCCACTACTAGGGTCAGCTTAAACGGTGCTAAGAAGGGCGATGTTACTTCCGTGGCGATCATCTGTGAGCCTTCAGGCAACAGCGCCATCAATGGCTCAGCGACAAAGCTATAAATGTCGTTGGCAAAGGCATAGAGGCCCAAAAAGATCACCAAAATAAGAACTACGGCGCGCATTAGGCGTGAACGCAGTTCGATTAGGTGCTCAATAAGCGGGGTTTGGGGTTGATCTTGCTGAGGCTCCTTTGAATCGCCAAACATACTCATTGGTGATTGCTATCCTTATTAAATGCAGCCTGCTCAGATTCAGTCGCGTCTGTTTTGCCAGAGGATGCTGCCGCGGGAGGCGCTGGGGAGGGTGTAGGCGTTTCTTCACGCACCGTTTCCAGCGCGTCATCTAGGTGAGAGCTGGCCTGAGCAGCGCGCTGTTGCATCTCGCTCTGCTGTGCTGCATGCGGTGTTTCGCTTGGCGCTGCTGCGCTAGTTGATTTAGCCCGCGTTGTCGCGGGTGTATCGACAATGCTTTCTACGTCCAGCTTCGCTTGCTGCAGGCTATCGTTGAGCTTCTTCTGCTGGTCGTTAAGCTTTTGACGCAGCTCTTCGGCTTCCAGCTGGGCGCTGATTTCGCGCTGCATACCAGATACCGTGCGCTTGATTCTGCCGATCCATAGGCCCGTCGTGCGGGCAGCGCGGGGCAGGCGCTCTGGTCCAAGCACCAGCAGCGCAACAATGCCAATAAGCATGAGCTCAAGAAAGCCGATATCCAGCATGAGTTACTTGCGCTCTTCGTTGCGTTCAGCGGCACGCTTCTCTTCGGCCTGAACATCGTACGTATTGCCGGGCTCTTCATGGCTGACTTTGGCATTCGGCTGATGGGGGTCTTCGCTATCAGCCTCTTTGTTTTTCTCTTCGTCGTGCATGGCTTTCTTGAAGCCTTTGACCGCCCCGCCGAGGTCGGTGCCTACGTTGCGCAGTTTTTTGGTGCCGAAAACTAGGATGATGATGCCCAGAACAATCAGCAACTGCCAAATACTGATACCACCTAACATATGCGTTTCCTCATGGGTACAGGTTAACTTTCTTAATAACTACACGCTTAGTGGATACTGATGCCGGTAAGCTAATCCTACGCCAAGCGTACTGCTAACGGGAGGCTTTTTCATCATGGCCGGAAATGCCAAAGCGTCGTGCCAGCTCGTCTAAAACGGCTTGATGATCAAGCTCCAAATGAGACAGCATCACCAGGCTATGAAACCACAGGTCGGCCGTTTCAGAAATCAGCGCTTGGCGCTCAGCCTCACCGCCGTGCTCCGCATCTTTGGCTGCAAGCAATGTTTCAGTGGCTTCTTCACCCACTTTTTCGAGTATCTTGTTCAAACCCTTGTGATGCAAGGATGCAACATAAGATTCTTCTGCCACTGCATGACGCCGCTGCTTGAGTACCTCATTGAGAGTATCCAGCACATACGCATTGCTAGTCGATGATGGGTCGGTGTCCATGAGAATCCTTATAATCGTTAAGTCACGCCGCTTTATTGCCAGACTAACAGCAATAGGCCGATACCGGCGGCGGCCAAGACCGGCCACTCCTGGAGCTCAATCCAACCGCTTAACGGCTGCCAGGCGAGCGCCAGGGCCAGCACTATTAACCCTAATCGTAGACGATACAGGCGCTTACCTTGGCGGGCCATCTGCTGGCGCATGGCGCTGATGGCATCGACCTGCTGGTGGCGCTGGCGATGCTCATGCTCCATGCGGCTGAGCGCCTGATGGGCGAGTACGGGTAATTCAGGTAGCTGGCGCGAAAGCTCCGGCGCCTGACGCTTTAATGACTCCCACAGGCCGCCGACGCCCGCACGCTCTTTCATCCACTGCTCTAAATAAGGCTTAGCGGTGCTCCATAGATCTAAGTCGGGATAAAGCTGGCGACCTAGTCCTTCAATGTTCAGCAACGTTTTCTGCAGTAGGACGAGCTGCGGCTGCACTTCCATATTAAAGCGCCGCGCGGTTTGAAACAGCCCTAACAGCACCTGGCCGAAAGAAATGTCTTTTAGCGGTTTCTCTAAAATAGGCTCACACACCGTACGAATCGCGGCGGCAAACTCATTCGCACGCGTGTTTTCGCCCACCCAGCCAGACTCAATGTGCAGGGCGGCGACTTCGTAATAATCCTGATGAAAAAACGCCAGCAGGTTGCGCGCCAAATAGTCCTGATCTTCGCGCGTTAGGCTGCCGACGATGCCGCAGTCGATGGCGATGTACTGAGGGTCTTCGGGATTGTCGCAGTTAACAAAAATATTGCCCGGATGCATGTCGGCATGAAAGAAGTTATCGCGAAATACCTGGGTAAAGAAGAGCTCAACGCCGCGCTCGGCCAGCTTTTTCAAGTTGGTGCCGTGGGCGATCAGGCTATCCAGGTCGGCAACCGGAATGCCGCGAATACGTTCTTGCACCATGACGTGCCGGCGCGTGAAGGACCAATAAATGGTCGGTACAAACAGTAGCGGTGAGTCTTTAAAGTTACGCTTTAGCTGTGAGGTGTTGGCTGCTTCTTTATAAAGATCCAGCTCATCAAACAGCGTAGCTTCATAGTCACGAATGACTTCTACCGGGCGCAAACGGCGTGCATCAGGCACCTTGGACAGCAGTTTGGCGACTTGGTACATAAGCGCCATGTCCTGGCGCATCACGCGGTCTATACTCGGCCGAATGATTTTAACCACCACGTCTTCGCCGCTGTGAAGCCGGGCGGCATGCACTTGAGCAATCGACGCTGAGGCCAGCGGCACATGGTCAAATTCAGCAAACGCTTCCGCCAGCGACATCTCCAGCTCTTTCTCGACCCGAGCAATGGCCTGCTCGCCTGGGAAGGGTGGCACCTGATCTTGAAGGCGCTTCAGCTCATCTGCGATATCCGCCGGCAGCAAATCGCGGCGTGTCGAGAGCATCTGCCCAAATTTGATGAAAATTGGCCCTAGGGCCTCTAGGGCGAGGCGTAAACGTTCGCCGCGTGAGCGCTTACCGATGGGTATTAAGCGCAGCGGTGAAAACCAAAGCAGCGCCCGCAGCCACCAGGGAAGACGCTCTAACGGGAGTAATGTATCCAGCCGGTGACGGCTAATCACCCAGCTAATGCGCAGCAAACGCAGGCTCATGGGCGTGGCTCCTGCGTCAGCATTTGGCGCTGTATCAGTAGCCGTTCTAAGCGCTTAAAGCGTGCCTCCAGGCGATCGGTCGCTACTTCTAGCTCGGTGAGATGCTCGCGTAAAACGTTACGCTGCTGTCGCCCTGGCAGCAGGCGCGCCTCTTCAAAGACGTACTCTGACACGTCCTGGATCAGCTCATCTTTGGCGCGCAGCCCCCAGCGAGCCATGCGCCGCAAGCCCTCCGCTAGGGAGTGTGCGGGCATATCGCCCAGCCAATTAGCAAGCTCATTTTCCCAATCAATATCCAGATCGAAAAGCAGCTCGCGGGTAGCTTCTAGCAGATGAATATGACCCCGCACGGCGAGCTTGCCGTCAAACATTAGCCGCTCGATTGAGGCGCCGCCAATCCACTCGGACAACGTTTCGGGGGTGAGTTCGACCACCGCATTAACGTCGGCTTCTTCAGTGTCATCGCCCCGCAGTAGATCTACCCCGGCATGATGATAGTGGATAACCACGGCCAGATGCGGCTGCTCGAAGCGTACCAGCAGGCGGCTGCCCGCAAGCTTCGCCAAGCGGCCAGGGGCTGCCGGGTCACGGGCAAGAAGAGCATTGAGCGTGCGTTCACAACCGGCCAGCAGCAAGGTTGGGGTTACCAGCATGCTGACCTCTTGATGGAACGCGCTACGGGAGAGAGCGTCATAATTTAATGCCGCGGTGCAGTGCAACAATGCCGCCGGTCAAATTGGTGTACTCAACGCGCTCAAGGCCTGCGGACTCCATCATGGCTTTGAGCGTTTCCTGATCCGGGTGCATACGAATGGACTCTGCCAAATAGCGGTAGCTTTCGCCATCGCCGGCTACCAGTTCGCCCATTTTGGGCAGTAGGCGGAAAGAGTATTCGTCGTAAGCTTTGGAAAGCAGTGGATTATTCGGCTTGGAAAACTCCAGCACTAAGAGACGGCCGCCGGGCTTGAGTACGCGTGCCATGGAGCGCAGCGCGGCGTCTTTGTCGGTAACGTTGCGCAGGCCAAAGGCAATCGTAATGCAGTCAAAACTGTTGTCGGGAAACGGCAGACATTCGGCGTTGGCCTGAACATATTCAACGTTGCCGCCCACGCCGTTATCCATCAGCTTATCGCGGCCTACTTTCAGCATCGAGGCATTGATGTCGGCCAGCACTACTTTGCCACGTGGCCCCACCAGACGGGAAAACTTCAGCGTTAAATCACCCGTGCCGCCGGCAATATCTAGCACATGATGGCCTGGGCGCACGCCCGCGCGCTCAATCGTCATGCGCTTCCATACTCTGTGGATGCCCATCGACATGAGGTCATTCATCACGTCGTAGCGGGCCGCAACGGAGTGGAATACATCGGCCACTCGCGAGGCTTTCTCGTCAACCGAGACTTCCTGGAAACCAAAGTGAGTCGTGCGTTTTTCTGTGGGGCTCATGGCGTAGGTAGCTCCCGAATTCGAGGCGGTGGCAAATCGACCCTGAGTCTTTTGACTGAGAGGCCGGTGCGATTAAAAAGTTAGCGCCATTGTAGCCTTGTCCACCCTGACTTGTCTGCCCAGGCTTATCGCCGCCTTGGGTTGCGTCATGGTCACAGCTGCTTGAATTGAATACCCGCAGGCTCACGAGAGGCACCGGCGTCCTGCAGGCGCTGCAAGTAGTTGTTCCAGTAGGCCTCTTGATGGATGGCGAGATCATGCAGATAGTTCCAGCTAAACAAACCGCTGTCGTGGCCATCGTCAAAATGCAGCTTTAGCGCGTAGTTGCCGGCTTGGCTAATATTTTGCAGGCCGACGTCTTTTTTACCTACCTGAAGTACGGCGCTGTCGCCGCCATGGCCGCGTACTTCTGCCGAGGGAGAGTAGACGCGCAGCAGTTCCACCGGCAGGCGGAAGGTTTCGCCAGTGGCGTAGCCAAGCTCTAGCTCGCGGGTCTGCTTATGGTAGTGAACGCGGGTCGGCGTAGGAGCAGTCATAACAAACCTCTAAGCAGGCGGGGCGCAGGCAGCTCATCGCCACCTACGCCCCGCGTCGGTTATGTAAAGATGCGGACGCTTATAAGATATAGCGCGATAAATCTTCGTCAACTGCCAATTCGCCAAGCTGTGCATTGACGTAGTCGCCGTCAATCACCAGCGGGCCTTCCATGTCGCCCCCTTTGAAGGAGGCCTCTTCCAGAAGCCGCTCCATCACAGTGTGCAAACGGCGAGCGCCGATGTTTTCGGTGCCTTCGTTGACCTGCCAGGAGATCTGCGCGATGCGCTCGATACCGTCTGGCGTAAACTCAATGTCGAGACCCTCAGTCGCCAGCAGCGCTTTATATTGCTTAGTCAGCGAGGCGGAAGGCTCGGTCAGAATGCGTTTGAAATCGTTGGGCGTCAGTGCATCGAGCTCAACGCGGATCGGCAGACGACCTTGAAGCTCTGGAATCAGGTCCGACGGACGCGCCAGATGGAAAGCCCCTGAGGCGATAAACAGAATGTGGTCGGTTTTAACCATGCCGTATTTAGTTGAAACGGTTGAGCCCTCAATGAGCGGCAGCAGATCACGCTGCACGCCTTCGCGAGACACTTCGCCACCGCTCGACTGGCCGCTGCCTTTGGCAACTTTGTCGATCTCATCTAAAAATACGATGCCGTGCTGCTCAACGGAATACACCGCACGCGCCTTGATCTCTTCTTCATTGACCAGCTTGCCGGCTTCTTCGTCGCGCAGCAGTACGAGTGCTTCCTTTACCGTCACGCGACGGTTTTCGCGCTTTTGCTGGCCCATGTTGGAGAACATGCTTTGCAGCTGGTTGGTCATCTCTTCCATGCCCGGCGGGGTCATGATGTCGACACCTTGGCTTTGCGCCGACACTTCGATATCGATCTCTTTTTCGTCTAACTGCCCTTCGCGAAGTTTTTTGCGGAAGGTTTGGCGAGTGCCGTTATCTTCACGGGGCTTGTCTTCCTGACCACGCGGCGGCGGTAGCAGGGCATCGAGCACCCGGTCTTCGGCAGCATCGGCGGCACGGTGGCCTACGTCTTCTTTGGCCTGCTCGCGCACCATTTTGATGGCGTTTTCCATCAAGTCGCGAATGATTGACTCGACGTCGCGGCCAACGTAGCCAACTTCGGTAAATTTAGTGGCTTCGACTTTAATAAACGGCGCTTTGGCCAGCTTAGCAAGGCGGCGTGCAATCTCGGTTTTACCCACGCCCGTGGGGCCGATCATCAAAATGTTCTTGGGCGTGACTTCCGGGCGCAAATCGTCATCCAGCTGCATGCGGCGCCAGCGGTTGCGCAGGGCAATGGCAACAGCACGCTTAGCGTCCTGCTGGCCAATAATGTACTGATCGAGGGCGTGAACGATTTCGCGGGGTGTCATCTGAGTCATAACGGTAACCTTTATGTTCATTGAGCAGCGTGAAGAGGGCGTATGGGGCTATGAGCGCCCATCGATCGACAGCTCTTCGAGCGTCACGTGGTGGTTGGTGAACACACAGATATCACCAGCGATCGCCAGCGATTTCTCGGTGATTTCACGTGCCGAAAGCTCGGTATTTTCTAATAGCGCGCGGGCGCTTGCCTGGGCAAAGTTGCCGCCAGAACCAATGGCGATAATGCCGCGCTCAGGCTCAACCACGTCACCGTTGCCGGTAATGATTAGCGAGGCGCTGTGGTCGGCGACGGCCAGCAATGCTTCTAAACGGCGCAGCGCTCGATCGGTGCGCCAATCTTTAGCGAGTTCAACCGCTGCTTTGGTGAGATTGCCTTGATATTTTTCTAGCTGCGCTTCAAAGCGCTCAAACAGCGTAAACGCGTCTGCAGTGCCGCCCGCGAACCCGGCCAGTACTTTGCCACGGTAGAGGCGACGCACTTTACTGGCGTTACCCTTCATTACGGTATTGCCCAGCGATACTTGACCATCGCCAGCGAGGGCGACCTGATTACCACGACGAACGGAGACAATTGTGGTCATGGAGATAACTCCTTGAGGGAGACACGCTCCCGATGACTGGCAGGTCGCTCAGCAAGCGACCGTTGTGTAGGCGTTCACAACAAAATGCGGGCGGCTGATAAAAAATCAACCACCCGCACGACATCGGAAGGTGGGTTTGTCAGTTTTGTAGCTGAATAAGCAGCGGCTCAATGCCTTGCGTGGCCATCAAATCCTGCGCGCGGTTTAGCTCCCGGGTGTCTTCATAGGGGCCAACCTGGACGCGATGCCAGGTGTTGCCATCGGCCTGTACTTCACTAATTTGTGCCAGCAGGCTGAGGTTGCGCAGTCGACCGCGCAGCTGTTCGGCATCGCTTAGCTGGCGAAAAGAGGCTGCTTGAAGCATGTAGCGGCTGGGCGTGCTGCTGGTGGCAGCGCTCTCCTGAGCAGCCGATACCTGATCATCAGGGCGTGTATTAGCGGCAATTACCTGCGCAATGGGGTCATCGCCCGAAGCTGCATCGGATGCGGTGCTGCTCTCGGCTGTCGGCTCCGTGACTTCAGGACGGACAACGCTTGACGGTAGGGTAACGCCAGGCGCAATAACTTCGGTTTCAGGCAGCAGCGTATAAAATTCAAAGGTGGGCATTGAGGGCTCGGCTGGGCCTTCAGTTGCCCGTGCGGCGTCGCGCTCCTCGCTACCGGCGGGCTTGGACAGCACTGTTGCCTGAGGGGCATCACTTTGCTCTTGCCAGGGAGCAGTGCCGTGCTGGTGCTGGGCGAGGAAGAAACCTGCCGCCATGCCAGCAAGTCCCCACAGCCAGCCGGGTAGTCGGAAGCCGCCGCCGGATTTGCCGCCGGATTTGCGCTGTGACGTGGCGCCTCGGCTAGTGGGCTTTTTACGCGGGGTGGCCATGCGTTACATCTCCTCTGGGGCGCTAACCCCCATTAAATCGAGACCGTTACGCAGCACTTGGCGGGTCGCAAGACCCAGCGCCAGGCGCGTGTTGCGTAAGGTGTCGTCGTCTACCATTACTTTGACAGCGTTATAACAGGTGTGGAAATCGCCGGATAGGTCGAGCAGATACTGCGCAACCTGCTGCGGCTCGCGGTTCTTAGCCGCGGTTTCAACGACTTCAGGGAAGCGTGCCAAACGGTTCAGAACGGCTTTCTCCTGATCGCTATCCAGTAGCGCTAAATTGGCAATCGCTAGCGGATGATCGAACGGCTGATCGGCGTCCTGCGCTTTGCGCAACATGCTGCATACCCGGGCGTGAGCGTACTGAATGTAATACACCGGGTTGTCGTTAGACTGTGAACGGGCCAGGTCGATATCAAACGTGAGCTGCGAATCAGCGCGGCGAGCCGCGAGGAAAAAGCGCGTGGCGTCACGGCCAACTTCGTCGATCAAGTCGCGCACGGTGACGTAGCTGCCGGCGCGCTTGGAGAGTTTTACCTCGACGCCAGAGCGGGTCACCATCACCATTTGGTGAAGCACGTAGTCGGGCCAGCCTTTGGGAATACCGACTTCTAACGCCTGTAAGCCAGCGCGCACGCGCGTCACGGTGGAGTGGTGGTCGGCACCCTGCTCATTAATCACGGTTTTAAAGCCGCGCTGCCACTTGTCTAAGTGGTAGGCCACATCGGGCAGGAAGTAGGTGTAGCCGCCGTCACGCTTACGCATCACGCGGTCTTTGTCATCACCAAAATCTGTGGTGCGCAGCCACATCGCGCCATCATCTTCATAGGTGTGGCCCGCCGCTACCAGCTTTTCAACCGTGGCGGCTACCTTGCCGTCTTCATAGAGCGAAGACTCAAGAAAATAAACGTCAAACTCAACGCCGAAGGCTTTTAAATCTAAATCCTGTTCGCGGCGCAGCCAGGCAATGGCGAACTCTTTAATCGCATCCAGATCTTCTGGGTCAGCTTTCGCGGTCACTTCGCGATCATCCGCGCTAACCGTTTCGCCTGCCAAGTAGTCCTTGGCAACATCGGCAATATATTCACCGCGATAGCCGTCTTCCGGCCAGCTGGGATCGTCTGGGCCTAAGCCTTTAACGCGTGCCTGAACAGAGCGTGCAAGGTTGGCGATTTGCGCGCCTGCGTCGTTATAGTAGAACTCGCGGGTGACGTCATAGCCGGTTGCTTCGAGCAGGCGGCTTAGGCAGTCGCCAATCGCAGCACCACGGCCGTGCCCGACGTGCAGCGGCCCGGTGGGGTTAGCGGAAACGAACTCCACCTGCACTTTTTCGCCTTTACCGATCAAGCTGCGGCCAAAGGTATCGCCGCAGTCGAGGACCTGAGCAACAATTTGTGCCGCCGCATCGGCCGCTGCAAAAAAGTTGATAAAACCGGGGCCAGCAATCTCAGTTTTTTGAACAGCGTCGCTTTCAGGCAGCGCCGACACCAGCATGTTGGCCAGTTCACGCGGGTTTTTGCCAGCGGGTTTGGCCAGCATCAGCGCTAGATTAGTGGCGTAATCGCCGTGCGCCTTATCTTTCGTGGGGTCCACTTTGATGCTGGGCTGAAGATCGTTCGGCAGCACGCCTTGGTGCTTGAGCGCGGTAACGGCGCCTTCGAGCAAAGAAACTATAGTGTCTTTCATTTCGGTATCCAGTTACGTCGATGGCGGCGTGTGCTAATGCGCACCTGATTAGATTTTTGAAATCGCTAGTTACTTGAGATCGCTAGGTACTTGAGATCATTTGAAATCGATAGGTACTTGAGATCAATAGGTACTTGAGATCGATAGCTACTTGAGATCGATAGGTGCGTCGTTAAAACGGCCATTATCAGCAATTGCGCCTCAGTTTCAAAGCCGTGTCACGGTGAAGGTCTCATTGTTAACGCTGAGAGTGCTCATTAAGCGAGTGTTTGGGGGTCGATATCAATCGACCAGCGGACCTTGCGCGCGTCTCGATTAGCTTCCAGCCATTGCACCAGCCAACTGACGGCAGGATGCAGCTGGCTGCGTTTATCGGCTGCCAGCATGACATGTAAATGATAGCGATTTTGGCGTCGCTCCATGGGGGCGGGCACGGGCCCTAAGCAGCGTGTTGCCACCTGAGACTCTTTTAACCACTGACGCAGTGCCTGGGCCGCCTGCTGCGCCATGGCTAAGGCGGCTTGTTCATTGGGGCTTTCGATGCGCAGCAGTGCCATAAAACAAAACGGCGGAAGCTTCGCGATGCGCCGTTCTTCCAGCATGTTGCGAGCCAGTGCCCCATAGCCGTGCTCAGAAAGCTGGCCTAAGTGAGGATCGTCAGGATGCAGCGTCTGCACCAATACACGGCCTGGATGAGCGGCCCGCCCCGCACGCCCCGCGACCTGTTCAAGCAGCTGAGCGCTGTGTTCGAGGGCGCGAAAATCAGCGGCGTAAAGGCCGCCGTCAGCATTCACCACCACCACTAGCGTGACGTGGGGCAGATGATGCCCTTTAGCGAGCATTTGGGTGCCGACTAACACACAGGGCTCGCCGCGCTGAATTTCTTTCAGCACCTGCTCAAAGCTATCTTTGCGCCGGGTGCTGTCTCGATCTATGCGATGAATCGTTGCTTTGGGGAGCAGCGTTTGCAGCGTCTCTTCGGTGCGCTCCGTACCACTGCCGAGGGCGCGCAGGTCGCCGCTACTGCATTCCGGGCAGGCGTCCGGCAGCGCTCGGCGGCTGTCGCAATGATGGCAGGCGAGCAGGGCGGGCTGGCGATGTAGCGTCATACGGGCGTCACACTGACCGCACTCGGCCATCCAGCCGCAGGCATGACAGGCTAGCGTGGGTGCGAAGCCGCGCCGGTTGATAAAAATCAGTACCTGTTTGCCCGCACTTAAGGTGCTTTTAATTGCCTTGATGGCATCGGGCAGCAGGCCGCCCTGGCGACGCTGGTGGCGTAGGTCGATCAGCTCTAACTTGGCCGGCGGGTGGCGGCTCGGGCGCTGGGTTAGGCGCAGATGGCGGTAGTTGCCGGAAAGCGCTTGATGCAGGCTCTCTAGCGACGGCGTCGCGCTGCCCATTAGCAGCGGGATTTTATGATAGTGGGCGCGCGCCACCGCAAGATCACGGGCGTGGTAGCGCAAGCCGTCGTGCTGTTTGTAGGAGCCGTCGTGTTCTTCATCAACGATGATTGCGCCGGGGTTAGCCAGCGGGGTGAAAATGGCTGAGCGGGTGCCAATGATAATTAGCGCCCGCCCGCTGGCAGCGGCTTCCCACACGTCCAGGCGCTCGGGGTCGGTAAGCCCTGAATGCAGCGCCACCACAGGAACACGAAAGCGGCTTCTAAAGCGGGCAAGCGTCTGAGGCGTTAAGCCAATTTCCGGTACCAGCACGAGCGACTGTTTGCCTTTACCGGCAACGGCTTCAATAAGCTGTAGATAGACTTCCGTTTTACCGCTGCCCGTGACGCCTTCCAGTAGGCAAGGATGATAGCCGTCGAGTTTTTCATGTAGCGCCGCCAGCGCAGTGGCTTGTTCACGATTAAGCGGCAGGCTGGGCGTTGCCAGTAGGCTGCCCGTTGGCGTGCTTGGGGCGGTGAGAATGACTTCCCGGCTAATAGCCAGCGCTTTTTTTTCTAACGCTAACAGCTGGTCGCGGCCGAAGCCGTGGGCGCTGATCGCTCGGCTGGGCAGGCCATGGGGGTGTTGACGCAGTAGTGCGTAGAGTTCTGCTTGCTTGGGCGCACGGCTGAGCGTGTCTTCTGTGCCTTCGCCTTTAGCTGACCAAAGCGTTTGCGTGCGCCCAGCCATGGTGTGGCCCTGGCGCAGCCGAGCGGGCATGGCATGGTGCAGCGTGTCGCCCAGGCTGTGCTGATAGTAGCGGGCGGCAAACCGACATAGCCACAGCCAGTCTTTTGGCAGCGGGCTTTCGTCTAACGTTTCGCTAACGGTGCGAAGTTGACTGAGCGGCAGATCGCTATGGTCAGCCAGCTCTACGATGACGCCGACGACGTCGCGTCGCCCAAAAGGCACCTGCACTCGGAGCCCTGGCTGCCAGCCGCAGGCGGGAGCAGTGCGAGCAGGCAAGTAGTCAAACAGGCGGCGCAGCGGCGAGGGCAGCGCCACTTTGAGCACTTGAATCGGCATGTGAGCGGGCACTTGAGAAGGCTCTTGGGCAAGCACGCGAGACGGTGCCTGTAAAGAAACAGGATCAGGCAATTGGCCTCCGGCATTAGTTTTGCTAGAATATGCGACCGCTCTCAATCTTAACGAGTTATCTTGAAGCTTGCTTTGAAGGTATATCGTACCGATAGAGCGAATAACCGGTTAGTCATTTTTCCAAACCCGTATGCGGTGCCTGGCAAAAGATCAGGTGGCGGCATATAGCTTAGTGAGGCTCGAGATGAGACAAGGTATTCACCCGAATTACAACACGGTCACCGCCAGCTGTTCTTGCGGCGCTACCTTCCAGGTTGGTTCTACCTCTGGTCAGGACTTTTCTCTGGACGTGTGCTCCAACTGCCACCCGTTCTACACTGGTAAGCAGAAGCAAGCGACCACTGGTGGCCGCGTAGAGCGCTTCAACAAGCGTTTCGGCGCTGCTGTTAAGCGCGGCTAATCCATATTGGATAGCCATATGGCAGGCACTCGCTGTCAAGTACCGTTATTAGGTACATTTTGAACATCAGCGTTTGCTCGCAAAAACCCACGCCTCGGCGTGGGTTTTTTGTTTTGTTTTTATGGAAAGTATTTTCAAAAATGCTGCGCCACAGCATTGAAGCAACGTACTGTATGCGCATCATTTTTTGATAAGTGTCATTAAATGTCGACGAAAAGCGACGAAAGTGAAGGTAAAATTCAGTTAAACGAGCGTTTTTATTTGAGTTGACGACGCGCTTGAGACGCATAGGTTTTTTCTATATTCTCAAATGACTTATCTACTTTATGTTAACTGGACGCTGACCATGACGGATTCACTTAAGCAGGCTGCTTTGGATTATCACGCGAAACCGATTCCCGGTAAGCTGTCAGTGGAGTTGACCAAACCCACCGCGACTGCGCGAGATTTGGCGCTGGCGTATAGCCCCGGCGTGGCTGAGCCAGTACTTGAAATTGCTAGGGATGCGGAAAATGCTTACCGCTATACCGGCAAGGGGAATCTGGTCGCCGTCATTACCGACGGCAGCGCTATTCTTGGTCTGGGTAATCTTGGACCGCTGGCGAGTAAGCCGGTGATGGAAGGCAAGGGCGTGCTGTTCAAGTGCTTCGCTGGGATCAACTCGGTCGACATCGAAGTTGATGCGGAAAGCCCGCAGGCGTTTATTGATACCGTTGCGCGCATTGCCGATACCTGGGGTGGCATTAACCTTGAAGATATAAAAGCGCCGGAGTGTTTTGAAATTGAAAAAGCGCTCATTGAGCGCTGCAGCATTCCGGTTTTTCACGATGACCAGCACGGTACGGCTATTGTGACCGCGGCGGGCATGCTGAACGCGCTGGATATCGCTGGCAAGCGCATCGAGGACGTGAAAATTGTGTGCATGGGCGCCGGCGCTGCCGCTATTGCCTGCATGCGTTTGCTTATCTCCTGTGGCGCTAAGAAAGAAAACTTGGTGATGCTGGACCGTCGTGGCGTTATCCACACCGATCGCGAAGGCATTAACGAATATAAAGCCGAGTTCGCCCGCGATACTGAGATGCGCACTCTGGATGATGCGATCGACAATGCTGACGTATTTATCGGTCTTTCCGGCCCAGGCCTGCTCTCTGCCGAGCAGGTCAAGAAAATGGCGCCTGATCCGGTGGTGTTTGCCTGCACCAACCCAGACCCCGAGATTCATCCTGACGTTGCCCGTGCGGCGCGCCCAGATGTGATTATGGCCACCGGCCGCTCGGATTTCCCCAATCAGGTCAATAACGTACTCGGCTTTCCGTTTATCTTCCGCGGGGCGCTGGATGTACGTGCCACCCGAATTAATGAAGAAATGAAGCTGGCTGCAGTGCATGCATTGAAGGACTTGGCTCGCGAGCCTGTGCCAGCAGAAGTGCTGAGTGCTTATGAACTCACTGAGATGAGTTTTGGTCGTGAGTACATTATCCCCACGCCTGTAGATATTCGCCTGCTGGCGCGCGTGACATCGGCGGTCGCTCAAGCCGCGGTTGATTCTGGCGTGGCGCGTAAGCCGTTTCCTGCGCATTATCCGCTAACGTCAATCAATGATGTCTATGGCGGCTAAGGTCTGTGTCTAAGTCCAGCGGCTCTATTCCCGGTGACTAAGCCCGGTGATTAAGCCCGGCGACTAAGCTCTGGTTTGCTCATTTACGCCCGCTTCACAGCGGGCGTAAATGTTTCTGAACAGTATCAATTTAGCCTTGCGAGTAGCGCGTTAAGCCTTCTTGAGCCGTGGAGGCGATCAGGCGGCCATCGCGGCTATAAATATGCCCCCGGGCCAGCGCGCGAGCTCCGTCCGCCCAGGGCGAGTCGATGACGTAAAGCAGCCAGTCGTCTAAGCGGGTGTCCTGGTGGAGCCACAGGGCGTGGTCGAGGCTGGCGATACGCAGCTTGGGGTCTTTGTATTCGATGTCATGAGGCGTCAGGCTCGTGGTCAGCAGGTTAAAGTCCGAGGCATAAGACAGCAGATGGCGATGCAGCGCTGGGTCGTCTGGCAGCGTGCCGGCTAGGCGAAACCAAAGGCATTGTCCTGTTGGCGTGGCGTTGTCGGGATTGCCGGGTAGGTGCAAAAATTCAATCGGGTGACCAGGAAAGCGGTCGTGCTTGGCATCGCCGTTGGCAATCAGCGTTTCGGGCGACGGCACATTTGGCATGTTGCGCTGATGGCTGAAGCTAGCTTCTTCGCTTTGAAATGATGCGCTACAGAAAAAAATCGGCCGCCCTTTCTGTATGGCGGTGACTCGCCGCGTCGTAAAGCTGCCGCCGTCGCGAATAGTGTCGACCTGGTAAACAACCGGCCGATGAGGGTCGCCGGGGCGCAAAAAATAGCCGTGTTGAGAGTGCGGGCGGCGCTCGTCTGGCACCGTGCGCGCCGCTGCAGCTAGCGCTTGCCCTAGCACTTGGCCGCCATATAGCTGGGGAAAGCCTAAGTCTTGGCTCTGGCCGCGAAATAGCGTTTCTTCAAGAGGTTCAAGCTGTAGTAACTCCACCAGTTTGTTTAGCGCGTCTGTCATTCTCGGTATCCTTGATGCTATTTCAATGTGGTGCTAACTGACTATGATGCTGTCGATAGTGGCGAGCTACCGCTGCGGTGGGTAAGCCTTCCATACGAATATTTTGCTACCTTAGCGGAGTTTAGCTTTATGCGCAGCGATGAATTTTACATGCACCGAGCGCTTGACCAGGCACACCTCGCCGCCGCAGCGGGGGAAGTGCCGGTAGGGGCAGTGGTAGTTGATACGCAGGGCGAGATTATCGGTGTCGGCTGCAATGCGCCTATCGCTAGCTGCGACCCTAGCGGCCATGCTGAGGTTCGCGCGCTGCGCGAGGCCGCCAAGCAGCTGGGTAACTATCGCCTTGAAGGGTGCACGCTGTTTGTTACTTTAGAGCCCTGCATGATGTGCGCGGGTGCCATGATTCATGCGCGCCTGAGCCGCCTGGTTTATGGCGCCGCTGAGCCCCGAGCAGGCATGGTGGAGTCTAAGGCCAACCTATTGGCGCAGCCTTGGTTCAACCACTCTATTGCGGTATCAGGCGGCGTGTTAGCGCCAGCCTCGCAAAAGCTGTTGAAGCATTTTTTTGCCGCGCGAAGAGAAGAGCCCAGCGAGTGAGCGGCGGTTAATCAAGCGGTGGAACGAGCTCAAACAGCAGCAGCGGATCATCGTTTGCCGCCGTTTGATCTAGTTGAAAAAACTGCTGTCGGCTGCGCTCTACATATTGGATCATTTCGTAGTAACGCCGAATGTTGCGCACGTAGATAACCGGTTCGCCGCCGCGGGCGTAGCCGTGCCGCGTTTGGCTATGCCATTCGCGCTGCTGTAAAAGCGGCAGTGCGGCGCGTACATCGTCCCAGTGATCAGGGTCGCCACCGCGTATTTCGACAATTTTTCGGGCGTCATACAGATGGCCCAGGCCCACGTTATAGGCGGCCATGGCCATAAATAGGCGGTCATCACCGGTAATGCTTTCCGGCAGGCGGTCTTTAATGCTGCGCAGATAGCGGGCGCCGCCATCAATGCTTTGTGCAGGGTCAGTACGGTCACTAACGCCCATCTCGCTGGCGGTAGGGTTGGTGAGCATCATTAAGCCTTTGACGCCCGTCGGCGAGACGGCTTCTCGGTCCCAGTGAGATTCCTGATAGCCAACGGCGGCCAGCAGCTTCCAGTCAAACTCCGTCTCCTGGGCAGCCTGTTGAAAGAGTGCGGTGTACTGCGGTAAGCGAGAATCTAAATGGTCAAGAAACGTGCGCGTACCGACATACTCTAAATAGTCGTCATGGCCAAAGTAGCGGCTAATCAGCCGGTCTAGCGTGCCGTCTTCTTGCAGGCCCTGTAGGAAGCTATTAGCGGCTTCAAGTAAACCTAGCCCGCGCCCGCTCGGCACGGCCCAGGCCATAGAAAGCGGGTCACCCAGCGTAAAGCCGCGCTCAACGTTGGGGAAAAACAGCCGGTTTAAACGAAACTGGTGCTCAAAAATCACCGCGGCATCTAAGGTGCCGTTCTCTACGCGTGCCAGCAGTTCCGCGACCTCCAGCTCATGGGACTCTTTCCAACTCAGGGTTGGGTAGCGGCGCTGCAGGTCGCGCAGCGCGTCGCTAGTGCCCGCCTCACTGAGCGTGCCTAGTTCCAAGCCAACCAGGTCGCCGGGTTCTCTAATGCCATTAAGGCCACGTCGATAAACCACCAGCGGCTGCATTTGAATAATCGGGCGGGTGTAATAAATGCCCGGTGTGTTGGGGAGTAGCGGCAGTGCCGCTGCGCCTAAATCGCCGTTTTTACGCACGGCAGGAAGCACGCTTTCCGGATGGTGGCTTGCATTCAGATTAAGGCTTACCCCTAAGTAGTCGGCGAAGCGGTGCATCAGCTCATACTCAAAGCCGGTCGGCCCTTGGCGGCCTTCGTAGTACGTCGTAGGGGTGTTGCGGGTATGAGCGGTAATAAACTCTTTGGCAGTGATTTGCGTCAAATGCTCGCCAGGAGGAACCCGGGGCAGGGTGGGAACCATGACCAAGAATATAATGGCGATTAACGCAAAATAAGCGCTGGCACGGGCTACGAAATGTCGGCAAATCAACGTCAGCATGGCGTCTTGTCGGCATGGAACAAGCGGTCACGATACCCAGCCAGGCTCATGCTGTCACCTTGTTGATTTCGTGTGGCGGCTGGTTTCCAGTATCATAGGCGTTTTCCGGTGACACAACGTGGGTTTTTCGATGCCGCGATAGAGGGTTTTGATACCACTATCTAGGTTTTCCAATGCTCCTGCTGTGACTGTCCGGCACCATATTAGTACGGTCGCCATGGCGGCCCGGTGATTTCCCTGCTCGAATTTCCCTGCTCTAGAGGCTTCAGGATATGCTCGAACTGCGAGGCGCGCCCGCCCTTTCTGCCTTCCGTCATGCTCGGCTGTTAACGGTGCTGCGTGAACGTGTTCCCGAGGTGGAAGCGCTGTCTGCCCACTATGTTCATTTTATCAATGTTCATTCAAATGATCGCCATGACGAACTGGATGACGCTACCCTTGAGCGCTTAACGCAGCTGCTGGACTATGGCACTCACTCGAGCGTAGAAGTTCCCGAATCCGCTCAGCGCTTTTTAGTGGTGCCGCGGCTAGGCACTCAGTCGCCCTGGTCGTCGAAAGCGACCGATATTGCTCACAACTGTGGGCTGCGCCAAATCAACCGCATCGAGCGCGGCATTGATTATCGCGTAAATTTCACCGCTTCGCCCGACCACGACAGCATAGCGGCCATTGCGGCACTTTTGCATGACCGCATGACGGAAACCGTGCTGGCCGATGCGTCGGCGGCGACCCAGCTTTTTGCCCAGCACGACCCGGCGCCGCTAGGCAGTGTGGATATTTTAGACGGCGGCCGCGAAGCGCTGGCGACGGCTAACCAAGCGTTAGGGCTGGCGCTGGCTGACGATGAAATCGATTACCTGGTGGATGCTTTCAATGAGCTGGGGCGTAATCCCAGCGACGTTGAGCTGATGATGTTTGCGCAAGCCAACTCAGAGCACTGCCGTCACAAAATTTTTAACGCAGACTGGGTCATCGACGGCGAGCCGCAGAGTCACTCGCTGTTCAAAATGATTAAGAACACCTTTGCGTCATCGCCAGACAACGTCCTTTCAGCATATAGCGACAACGCCGCCGTTATTAAAGGCAGCCAGGCGGGGCGCTTCTTTGCAACGCCGCTGACGGGGGCTGATCAAGAGCGTGCGCTGTACGCCACGCATCAGGAACCGATTCATATCCTGATGAAAGTGGAAACGCACAATCACCCAACGGCAATTGCGCCTTTTCCCGGTGCGGCGACAGGTTCTGGCGGTGAGATTCGTGACGAAGGCGCCACCGGTATCGGCGGGAAACCTAAAGCCGGTCTGTCGGGCTTTACCGTTTCCAATCTGCGGATTCCAGAGTTCGTGCAGCCCTGGGAGGCGTTTGATTACGGCAAGCCCGAACGGATGCAGTCGGCGCTGAATATCATGCTAGAAGGCCCCATTGGCGGGGCGGCGTTTAACAATGAGTTTGGCCGGCCAAACTTGACCGGTTATTTCCGTACCTACGAGCAAGAGTCGCTGAACGACGGCGGCATTGAGCGGCGCGGCTTCCATAAGCCGATTATGCTGGCCGGTGGCTACGGCAACATTCGCGCGCATCACGTGCAGAAAGGCGATATTCCCGTTGGCGGTAAGCTGATTGTCATGGGCGGCCCTGCGATGCTGATTGGCTTGGGCGGGGGCGCTGCGTCTAGCATGGCCTCGGGCGTTTCCAGCGCCGACCTGGACTTTGCCTCCGTGCAGCGCGAAAACCCTGAGATTGAACGCCGTGCACAGGAAGTTATCGACCGCTGCTGGGCGCTAGGCGACCACAACCCGATTCGCTTTATTCATGACGTTGGCGCCGGCGGGCTTTCTAATGCGCTGCCTGAACTGGTAAAAGACGGCAATCGCGGTGGCCGCTTTGATTTACGTGCGGTGCCCAATGCCGAGCCGGGTATGAGCCCGCTGGAAATCTGGTGTAACGAAGCGCAGGAGCGCTACGTGCTTGCGGTTGCACCTGAGGACATCGAGACCTTTGATGCTCTTTGCCAGCGCGAACGCTGCCCCTACGCGGTGGTCGGTGAGGCATTGGAAGCGCACCACCTTGAAGTGCGCGATGGCCACTTCGACAGCAAACCGGTTGATTTGCCGATGAGCGTGCTGTTCGGTAAAGCGCCTAAAATGCAGCGCGAATTTGAGCGCCATAATCCCGCGCTCTCGGGCATGATGCTCGATAATCTTGATCTGCGTGAGGCGTTAGACCGGGTGCTTCGCCTGCCCACGGTGGCCTCGAAAAACTTCCTGATTACCATTGGCGATCGCTCAATTACCGGCCAAGTGGCGCGTGATCAAATGGTTGGCCCATGGCAGGTGCCGGTGGCCGATGTGGCTGTCACCACGGCAAGTTTTGATAGCCACGTGGGTGAGGCCATGGCGATGGGCGAACGCCCGCCGGTGGCGCTGATCAATCCCGCTGCTAGCGCCCGCTTGGCCGTCGCTGAAGCAATCACGAATCTTGCGGCCGCGCCGATTGCCAAGCTCAGCGATATCAAGCTGTCTGCTAATTGGATGAGCGCTGCGGACCATCCTGGTGAAAATCAGGCGCTTTATGATGCCGTTTACGCGGTCGGCATGGAAATGTGCCCGGCGCTGGGCATTGCCATTCCGGTGGGCAAGGACTCTATGTCCATGCGCACTTCCTGGCAGCATGAGAACGAGCAGGGTGAAGCCGAAGATCGAAGCGTAACCTCGCCGCTTGCGCTGGTCGTGACGGGCTTTGCGCCGGTAACGGACGCGCTGGCGACGCTCACGCCGCAGATCAATCTGGATCAGGATGAGTCAGATCTAATCTTGATCGATTTGGGAGGTGGCCAGAACCGCTTAGGTGGCTCTGCCTTGGCGCAGGTTTACGGCCAGGTAGGCAACGACTGCCCCGATGTCGACGATCCGGAGGATATTAAGGCGTTTTTTGAAGTTATTCAGGGGTTAAATCGCGACGGCAAGCTGCTGGCTTATCACGACCGCAGCGACGGCGGCCTGCTGGTCACGCTGCTGGAAATGGCTTTTGCCGCCCGTGCCGGTCTGGAGATAAAGCTCGACTGGATGATCGATGAGCCGGTGGAAGCGCTGAACGCGCTGTTCTCGGAAGAGCTGGGCGCGGTGATTCAGGTCAATCGCAAGCACACAGAAGAAGTGCTGGCGCAGTTTGCCGTCGCCGGTATCGAAACCTGCGGCGTTATTGCGCGGCCTCGTTACGATGATCAGGTGCGTGTGACGCTGTTTGAAGAGCCATTGCTGGAAACTACCCGCTTGCTTACCCAGCGTACGTGGGCGGAAACCAGCTACCGCATGCAGGCATTGCGCGATAATCCTGAATGCGCCAAAAACGAATTCGATAACCTGCTCGATAGCCGCGATCCAGGGCTTTCCGCTACGCCCACCTTTGATATTAATGATGACATTAGCGCGCCGTATGTGAATACCGCCAAACCGGCCATGGCCGTGCTGCGTGAGCAGGGTGTTAATGGTCAGGTCGAGATGGCCTGGGCCTTTGATAAAGCCGGGTTTGATGCGGTGGATGTGCATATGAGCGACATCCTTGAAGGACGCGTCTCGTTGGATGAGTTCAAAGGACTTGTCGCCTGTGGCGGCTTCTCTTACGGCGATGTTCTTGGTGCTGGGGGCGGCTGGGCCAAATCAGTGCTGTTTAATGAGCGTGCCCGTGAGCAGTTTGCGGCGTTCTTTGCGCGTGACGACAGCTTCTCGCTCGGCGTGTGTAACGGCTGCCAGATGCTCTCGCAGTTGAAAGCGTTAATCCCTGGTGCCGAAAATTGGCCAACCTTTGTGCGCAATGAGTCTGAGCAGTTTGAAGCGCGTGTCTCAATGGTACGGATTGAGAAAAGCCCTTCGATTCTGCTGGCCGGTATGGAAGGCTCACAGCTTCCGATCGCCGTCGCCCATGGGGAAGGGCGTGCGGAGTTCCGTGACAGCGCCCACCTTCGCAGCATGCAGTCGAGCAGCCAAATCGCGCTGCGCTATATCGATAACTACGGCCAGTCGACGACGCGTTATCCGGCTAACCCTAACGGCTCGCCCTCGGGGATTACCGGCCTGACGACGCCTGATGGACGGGTGACTATTATGATGCCGCACCCTGAGCGCGTTGCGCGTGCGGTCACCAACTCTTGGCGCCCGGCTGAATGGGTAGAAGACGGCGCGTGGCTGCGCTTGTTCCGCAATGCCCGGGTATGGCTTGGCTAGCGCTTAATTGGCCTCTGGCATCAAACATAACGGCGGCCTTAAGCCGCCGTTATGCGTTAAGCGCCACGTTAATCAACAGACTGTTTTAAAGAAATAGCTGTTCGTAACCACGTGCTAAGAGAGCTGCTCGTTAGCGGCAATCGGCGCTTCATCAGCTGTCGTCGGTGGCAGGCCAAGCTTGGCCTCAAGCGTTTCAAGCTCGTTACGATAGCGCTCTACCATGTATTCATAGCGGCCAAAATCATGCCCACAATCCATGCAATAGACGTGGGTTTGGTCACGTCGTGTCGCGGGCAGGCGCTTTAGTCGGCTATTACATTCTGGGCATTCCGGGCTGAAATGGTTGGCTGTCATGGGGAAATCTCTTCTTTTCAGGGGCTCGTTTAGTGAAGGGCAAAGCCCAGCATGAATTAAACATCGTCAATGATAAGATGAGAAAAAAGCGGGAATAGTTCACTAGCGGACTAATTAATTTGTCGAACTCTTATTCTTCAACAATCCCCCAGCTGCGTCCTTACCAACAAGAGGCCGTCAAGCGTGTGGTCGTGCACTTTCGCAGTTCTAGCGATCCTGCCTTAATAGTGCTGCCTACCGGCAGCGGCAAATCGCTGGTGATTGCGGAGCTTGCTCGCCTGGCGCGAGGGCGTGTGCTGGTATTAGCCCACGTTCGCGAACTGGTCGAGCAGAATCACGCCAAGTATCAGGCCTATGGCCTAAACGCGGCTATTTTTAGCGCCGGCCTAAAGCGCAAAGAGGCTGATCGGCAGGTGGTGTTTGGGTCGGTGCAGTCGGTGGTGCGCAACCTGGAGCGTTTTAGCGACGCTAATTTTACGCTGCTGGTCATTGACGAAAGCCATCGCGTATCGCTCAACGAGGACGCAAGCTACCGCCAGGTCATTGAGCATCTACGTCAGCATAACGCCGAGCTTAAAATTCTTGGGCTAACCGCCACGCCGTATCGGTTGGGGCAGGGATTTATCTACTATCGCCATCATCACGGCATGGTGCGCGGCAGTGAGGACAGCTTTTTTCGCGACTGCGTCTTTGAGCAGCCGCTGCGCCTGATGGTAAAACAGGGCTACCTTGCTGCGCCTAAACGCCTGGATATGGCGGTGGAAGGGTACGATTTTGCAGCGCTTAGCCCGTCAGCCAGCGGGCTTTTTCCGGAAGAAGCCCTTAATAGAGTCGTTGCCGGTAGCCGTGCCACGCCCGGTATTATTAACGAAGTGATTCAGCGCGCCCATGATCGCCAAGGCGTAATGATATTCGCGGCGACAGTGGCACACGCTGAAGAAATTATGGGCTATCTGCCTCGCTCAGAGGCTGCGCTGATCACTGGCGCCACGCTTTCTCAAGAGCGGACTGCGCGGATCAATGCGTTCAAAGCGCGTGAGCTGAAATATCTGGTTAACGTGGCCGTACTCACCACGGGTTTCGATGCGCCGCATGTCGATCTGATCGCCATTTTGCGGCCGACCGAATCAGTTAGCCTTTATCAGCAGATGGTGGGCAGAGGCTTGCGCTTGTCGCCGGGCAAAGATGACTGTCTGATTCTGGATTATGCCGGCAATCCCTGGGATGTTTTCGCACCTGAGGTGGGGGAGGCGAAACCAGACAGCGATAGCGAGCCTGTTCAGGTAGAGTGCCCCGCCTGTGGCCATGCCAATCTGTATTGGGGTAAGCGCGATGGCGAGATAGTCATTGAGCACTTTGGCCGTCGCTGCCAGGGGCTTATTGACGATGAAGAGGGAAAGCGCCATCAATGCGAGTTTCGTTTCCGCTTTAAGGTTTGCGAGGAATGTGGCGCTGAGAACGACATTGCCGCCCGGCGCTGCCACGGGTGTGCGAAGCTGCTTGTGGATGCCGATGATAAGCTCAAAGATGCCCTGAAATTAAAAGATGCCAAGGTGCTGCGAGTAAGCGGTATGCAGTTGGAAGCGACCACCAACGGTCGCGGCCTGCCGCGCTTAAAAGCTACCTATCACGATGAAGATGGCAGCCATCTGTCCGAGTGGTTTGCGCTGGAAACCCCCGCCCAGCGGCGCGCTTTCTACGCCGCCTTTCTGCGCTATCATCTGCGCGCACCAGGGGGAAAATGGCAGCCGCTAAGCGCCGAAGAGGTCGTCGCCGAACAGCGCCGTTTGCGCCACCCCGATTTTGTTGTCGGCCGCAAGATGGGGCGCCATTTTCAGATTCGTGACAAGCTGTTTGATTACGCCGGCCGCTATCGAAAGGCGAGCGACGCGGGGTAATACGCCTGCCTTTACTGCTATTAGAGCGACGCGGATGCTGCCAACTTTGCTAAACTGTGTGTTGATACCAATCCCCCTTTTTCAAGAGACCCGACCCGCGTGAGCGAGACGCCAAGTGCACCTGACGACGTAGACAATCTTGATACACCGCCTATTACGCCAGCGGAGCCTTCGCTTGGGCGCCTGTTTGATGAACAGATTACCCAGCTGCCGGAAGATCTGTATATTCCCCCTGAGGCGCTGCGGGTCTTTTTAGAGACCTTTGAAGGCCCGTTAGATTTACTGCTCTATCTCATTCGACGTCAAAATCTCGATATTCTGACCATCAATGTGGCGACGATCACCCATCAGTACATTGAGTACGTGGAGCTGATGAAGGCCATGGAGATCGAACTGGCCGGTGAATATCTGCTGATGGCCGCCATGCTGGCCGAGATTAAATCGCGCACGCTGCTGCCGCGCCCGCCCAAGGCAGAAGGTGACGACGAAGAAGATCCGCGCGCGGAGCTCATCCGTCGCCTGCAGGAGTATGAGCGCCTCAAAGAGGCAGCAGAAACGCTGGATACGCTGCCGCGTATGGGCCGCGACTGGTTCAGCGTGCAGGCTGGCCTCCCGCCGCTTGAAGCCCGCGTGATTCATCCTGAGGTCGAGTTGGACGAGCTGCTCAGCGCACTGTCCGATATTCTCAAGCGTGCCGAGCTGGTTCAGGCGCATCAGATTAGCCGTGAGGTATTGTCTACGCGCGAGCGAATGCTGAAGATTATGGCGCAGCTAAGCCAAGATGCTGCCAGCCAGCGCTATACCCCCTTTGACGCGCTATTTACCCTGGAAGAAGGGCGCCCTGGCGTGGTGGTGACCTTTATGGCGATTTTGGAGCTAGCAAAAGAAGCCATGATTGAAATTGTTCAGAATGCGCCGCTTTCGCCGATACATGTGCGTGCCCGGCTCGCCGCTCTTACTGATGCCGAGGAAAGTGCTTTTGACGAGGGCGATATGGGCATAGAAGACAGCGCCTATTCAGAGTCTGCCTTTGAATCGGACGAGGAGGCACCATGACTAGCGCGCCCACCGGGCTAGACGAAATTGTAGAAGCGGCGCTGTTAGCCGCTGGCGAGCCGTTACCGCTAGAGCGTTTACAAACACTTTTTGTTAGCGGCGAATGCCCATCCCCGCGCGAGTTTCGTCAAGTGCTTGAGCGGCTTCAGCAGCGCCATTCTGAAGGTGCACTGGAGTTGTTAGAAACGGTCTCTGGCTATCAGCTGCGTATTCGTCCGCGTCTATCGCAGTGGGTGTCGCGGCTGTGGGATGAGCGTCCTCAGCGCTATTCGCGGGCCCTGCTGGAAACGCTAGCGTTGATTGCCTATCGCCAGCCGGTCACCCGAGGCGATATTGAAGAGGTTCGCGGCGTCAGCGTAAGCAGCTCTATCATGCGGACCTTGATGGAGCGCGGTTGGATTCGAGTTGTTGGCCATAGAGACGTGCCCGGGCGACCGGCTGTCTACGCCACCACACGCAGCTTTTTAGATGATTTTGGTTTGAAAACACTCGATGCGCTGCCGCCGATGCACACCCTGGCGAATTGGGATGATGGCGAGCTGCCTGAAAAGTCGCCTGACGTCGCTTCTGAAGGGCTAGACGAAACGCTAAAAACGGTGCAGGATGCGCCACCCAAAGTGGATGAGATAGCCACTGCTGAGATTACCACGGCTGAGATAGCCGATACGCACGCCGAGACGGCGTTAACCCAGCCGCTGAGCTTTGCCGATCTTGAAGCCCGGCTAGCGGCACGTGCGCAGCGCGTTGACGACGATGATAGCGCGCGCACGCAGACTAACGATGTGAGGTCAGATGACCATGAGTCAGAATGATACGACGACGCCCCCAGCTGGCGAAAAGCTGCAAAAAGTTTTAGCCCGCGCAGGCCTTGGCTCGCGGCGTGAAATGGAAACGGCGATTTCCGATGGCCGCGTTAAAGTGAATGGCAAGGTGGCTAAGCTGGGTGATCGCGTTGAAGCGCGGAATAACGTCAGCTTTGATGATCGACCGGTAACGCTGCGCTCGGAAGAGGAAGTGCCGCGTCGTGTGATCATGTACAACAAGCCGGAAGGCGAGCTGTGCACTCGTAAAGACCCTGAAGGTCGACGTACCGTATTTGACCGCTTGCCGCGCTTAAAAGGCGAGCGTTGGATAGCGGTTGGACGCCTGGATATCAACACCAGTGGTTTACTGCTATTCACGACGGATGGCGAATTAGCCAACCGGCTGATGCATCCCTCGACCCAAGTAGAGCGCGAATACGCGGTCCGCGTGATGGGGGAAGTGAAACGCGAGCACATCCTAGCGATGGCTGATGGCGTCATGTTGGATGATGGTCCGGCTCGCTTTACCGATATACAAGAGTTTGGCGGTGAGGGGATCAACACCTGGTTCCACGTCGTCATTCTAGAGGGGCGTAACCGCGAAGTGCGTCGCCTGTGGGAGTCTCAGGCGCTGACGGTTAGCCGTCTGAAACGCGTGCGCTATGGCAACATCTTTATCGATAAGCGCGCCAAAGCCGGTGAATGGATTGAGCTTACGCAGGGTGAGGTAGATGACTTGTCTACCTTGGCCGGCTTGGAAACCCGTAAAGTACCCGTGTTAACGCCGGACGAGAAGAACCGCTGGAATCGCGATAAACATAAGCGCAAGCCAGTACAGACAATGCGTAAGCCTAAGAGCCGCTGAGTAAGAAATAGTGCGTATGCGATGCGTGCAAGGCCTTCATTTATGTAGTGCAAAGGTAAAAAGCGCTTGCTATGAGAAGGCTGTTTGCGTAGTATATGCATCCGTTCAGGCGGGTCGTTAGCTCAGTTGGTAGAGCAGTTGACTTTTAATCAATTGGTCGTAGGTTCGAATCCTACACGACCCACCATTCAAGCAACAGATCGTTTGAATTAGTGGCTGAACAGGCGGTAACGGTAGAAAGCAAATTTGGGTCGTTAGCTCAGTTGGTAGAGCAGTTGACTTTTAATCAATTGGTCGTAGGTTCGAATCCTACACGACCCACCAAATTCAACGCCCCTGGCAGCTATTGCCAGGGGCGTTTTGCTATGTCAGCAGAAAACATTGATGAAGGGCTTCTGTTTTCAGCTTGCAATATTTTTCTCCCAAAATGACCTAAGATAGTTTTTTAAACACGGATTAATTTTTCCAAAGCTCTATTCGTCACAGCGGTAGACACAATGACTATAATGACTTTGCAGGCAGAGCGTGACGTTCCGTTGCCCATTGCCTATTGCCCGACCCGTATTGCTGCAAAAGATCAGGCTCGGGTTGAGGATATTAAGCGGCTACTGAAAATCCATAATGCCGTGTTGGTTGCTCACTATTACACCGATGATGCGATACAGCAGCTTGCAGAAGAGACCGGCGGCTGTGTCGCTGATTCGTTGGAGATGGCTCGCTTTGGTGCCCGCCATGCGGCTACAACGCTGGTTGTGGCCGGTGTTCGCTTTATGGGTGAAACCGCCAAGATACTTTCGCCTGAAAAGCGCGTTTTAATGCCCACCTTAGAGGCGACCTGTTCACTGGATATTGGCTGCCCGGCTGATGAGTTCAGCGCTTTCTGTGATGCGCACCCTGATCGTACGATAGTGGTCTATGCCAACACGTCGGCGGCGGTTAAAGCGCGCGCCGATTGGGTGGTGACGTCTTCGATTGCGGTTGAGGTCATTGAGCATCTGCAGGCTCGGGGCGAGAAAACCCTCTGGGCGCCCGATAAGCATCTGGGTGGCTACATTCAAAACAAGACCGGCGCGGATATGCTGATGTGGGGCGGTGCCTGTATCGTTCATGAGGAGTTTAAGGCCAAGGGCATTGAGGATCTTAAGCGCATCTATCCAGATGCAGCGGTGCTGGTGCATCCCGAGTCGCCAGAGCCAGTGGTGAGGCTTGCTGACGTGGCAGGCTCCACGTCTCAGCTAATCAAAGCGGCAAAAGAGCTGCCTAACGATAGGCTGATTGTGGCAACTGATAGAGGCATCTTTTTCAAGATGCAGCAGGCGGTGCCGCATAAAACGCTGTTTGAAGCACCGACGGCCGGTAGTGGCGCAACCTGTCGCAGCTGCGCGCACTGCCCCTGGATGGCAATGAACGCTTTAGACAATCTGGCAGGGGCATTGCGAGAAGGAAGCGGCGAGATTCGGGTGGATGAGCCGCTGCGGTTAAAAGCGCTAAAGCCGCTTGAGCGAATGCTGAACTTTAATATTTAGTTTTAGTGCGCGTTGCGCGCACTAACGAAAAACGCCCATGCTGATAGCAGCACGGGCGTTTTTCGTTCATGTCGAGAAGCCTTAATTAAAATCCTCCAGTGCTTCACGATATTCAATGAAGTCTTCACGGCGCTGTTCAATGCGCGCCAGTGCTCGATCATCGTACTCACGTTCAGCGGCATCTTTGGCGATGGAAAGCTGTCGAATGCCACGGTCCACGCTGCCGGTTAGTTGGAGATACTCTGCGCGGGCTAAATGCCCCCAGCCGTTATGCCCGCTGCGGCCGGCAGCTTCGGCGAGCAGATTAAAGCCCTGTGGGTCTTCGGGGTTCTGAGCCGTAATGTCGTTGAGCAGTTGATAAGCCGCCTGAGGGTCACGCTGCAGCTGCGCTTCAGCCAATATCAGTTGAGCCGGCAAGTAGCTGGGCATAAAACGTAGCAGTCGCTGACTGCGCTGAATGGCATCATCGTAGCGGCCTGCTTCTAGCGCGACGCTCGCGGCGGAGGCGGGCAGCATGGCAAAGTCGGGGTGCTCGTTGGCAAGCTTATCCAGCTGTTCTAAGGCGCTATCGTTCTGACCGTTGCGGGCGGCGATTAGCGCGGCTAAATAGTCCTGAGCGGCTTGTTCACCGCCTTCCTGGGCAAGGCGTGTGGCTGCACGCTGGGGCGTGTTGGCATAAAGGCTCAGCAGCGCACGGGCGCGTATCATGTCGTAGAGCGTGTCGCTGGTATAGGCATCGGCAATATTAAGCTGCGCGGCACGGGCTTGCGCGGCGCTTAACCGGCTGTCTGAGATGGGGTGAGTCAGTAAAAACTCGGGCGGCGTGTCACCCTGCAGGCGAGACATGCGCTGCATTGCTCTAAACATGCGCACCATGGCTTCTGGGTCGTAGCCAGCGCTAGCCATCGCCTGTAAGCCTATGTTGTCGGCCTCTTGTTCA
Organism: Vreelandella profundi; assembly: GCF_019722725.1. Classification (NCBI taxonomy): domain Bacteria; kingdom Pseudomonadati; phylum Pseudomonadota; class Gammaproteobacteria; order Oceanospirillales; family Halomonadaceae; genus Vreelandella; species Vreelandella profundi. The sequence continues at coordinate 2,805,521 of NZ_CP077941.1, read as the reverse complement.
AACAGTCGCGAGTAGCTGAGCTGGTCTTGAATGAGCGCTGCTTGAGAGCCCATGGCGGCCGCCATGCCGACATCGCCGGCGCCACTCGCGGCGATGAGCATGCCGGCCAGCATGGCGGCCATGGCGGGCAGTTGAGTCTGCGACGCGCGGGCGCTGCCTCGGGCATAGTGGCGTTGCGAAAGGTGGCCTAGCTCATGGGCTAACACCGAGGCAAAGGCGCCTTCATCCTCCGCGAATGCGAAGAGCCCCGAATTAATGCCCACCACGCCGCCGGGGACGGCAAAGGCGTTAAGTGAGCCGTTATCCACCATGACGGTGATCGTGCGCAGCCCGCTAATTTGGCTATGCGGCGCTAGGCGGGCAATGAGGCTTTGTAAATAATCATTGGTAATAGGGTCTTGCCACTGGGGGGCTTGGGCACGAAACTGACGCAGCCAGGCGCGTCCCAAACGATACTCTTCATTACTCACCGATGTAGACGCTGCGCCTAGGCTCGGCAAGCCGTAGTCGTTGATAGCCGCGCTTGGCGGGCTAAACAGTAAGCTGCCGCAGGCGCAAGCGAACGCACATATCCAACCTGGGTAAGCAGTACGAAGGGGCAGCATGGCATCCTCATCGGTAGTGGTTAGACGCAGTGGCGACAGTGAATAGGGCTGTGACATTGATAAAGGCGGGGAAGTGCCGTTAAATCGCTAGTCTAATGAGAACAGCCGTTAAATAAACAGTTTATGCATCAGTCTACACAACAGTCTATGCAACAATGCTGTGAATATGCAGGGTCTTTTGAAGGAGGGGCTATGTCTAAGCAAGAACGGCCTGAGCCAACGGGTGGCTTTCAGCCCGACACGGTGCTAGACGCTAGCGGTCTACACTGCCCGCTGCCTTTGCTAAAGGCCAAGCAGGCCTTGGCCGGCCTGTCAGCAGGGGAGCTGCTTGAGGTGCGTTCAACCGACGCCGGCTCGTGGCGCGATATGGCGTCATTCGCCGAGCAAAGCGCGCACACGCTGGAAGGGCGCGAGCAGCGCGACGATGTTTATGTTTACTGGATACGTAAAGCGGGAGACGCGCACCGATGACTCTGCGCACGATTCTAAAAAGCTGGGTTGAGCGCTACTTCTCTGATGAGGAGGCGCTTATCCTGCTGGTGGTATTAGTGGCAGGTTTTGCTGCGATTATCTGGTTCGGACGCATGCTGGCGCCGTTTTTTACCGCCCTGGTCGTCGCGTTTTTACTGCAAGGTGTGGTGAGCGCGCTTACTCGCAGAGGCGTCCCGCACCTGCTCGCGGTCATCATGATTTTTTTAGCTTTTATCAGCGTATTACTGACGCTGGCGTTTATTTTGATGCCGCTGATTTGGAATCAGTTGGTGGGGCTGGTGCAAGAGACGCCGCGAATGTTTGCTAGTGGCCAGGGCTGGCTGGATGAGCTGCAGGCGCGCTACCCGAATATTATTACCCCGGATCTTATGCAGAACTGGATTGGCGTGGCCAGTCGCGAGATTAGCCAGCTGGGCCAGCGTGCCTTAACGCTGTCGCTGGCCTCGCTGGGTAATATCATGTCGCTGATTATTTACCTGGTACTGGTGCCGATTTTGGTTTTCTTTATGCTGAAGGACAGCAACGTACTAGTCGGCTTTATGCTTTCGCTACTGCCGCAGAAGCGCACGCTGCTGTCGCGGATATGGCGTGAGATGGATAATCAAATTGCCAACTACATTCGCGGCAAGTTCATCGAAATAATTATTGTGGGCACGGTGACGTTCTTTGTCTTCACCCTCCTGGGCGTGCCGTATACGGCGCTGCTCGCTGTGCTGGTAGGGTTTTCAGTGTTGGTGCCCTACATCGGCGCGGCAGTGGCTACGCTGCCCGTTGCGGCAGTCGCAGGCTTTAACTTCGGTTTTAGTGAAGAGTTCATGTATGTGATGGTGGCTTATGGCGTTATTCAAGCGCTGGATGGCAACGTGCTGGCTCCGATCCTGTTCTCTGAAACGAATAATATTCACCCCGTTTCGATCATCGTAGCGGTGCTGTTTTTTGGCGGCATTTGGGGCTTCTGGGGCGTGTTCTTTGCGATCCCATTGGCGACACTGCTTAAAGCGCTGGTTTACGCCTGGCCGCGCAGCATACAGGGGCGTGATCAGTCTATTGTTTTACAAGGCCACGGGCCACAGGGCGATGTTCTGCAAGCCCCTGGTCCAAAAGGGTAAGTAGCACTGCCTGTTGCGTCCGCGCTGGTGGCTCAAGTAACCAACGCGCGGGCGCAAGCAGACTTCACGAATTAGCTGGCCGCGTTGAGCGCTTCGGTTGCAGCAAGCACCTCGTCGGCGTGACCCGCTACTTTAACGCCGCGCCACTCGTTGGCTAGCTTGCCGTCTTTGTCGATTAAGAAGGTGCTGCGTTCAATCCCCAGATGCTCTTTGCCGTACATTTTCTTTAGCTTGATAACGTCAAAAAGCGTACAAACGCTTTCATCCTGGTCAGAGATAAGCTCAAAATTGAAATCCTGCTTGGCCTTAAAGTTTTCCTGAGCACGCAGGCTATCGCGAGAAACTCCTAGAATAACCGTGTTGGCGGCATCGAATGCCGGCTTGCGGTCACGGAAGTCACCGCCCTCGGTGGTGCAGCCGGGCGTGCTGGCTTTCGGGTAGAAGTAAACGACGACGTTTTTGCCGCGCAGTGCCGACAGCGTCACGGTGATGTCGCCAGTAGCGGTGGCGGAGAAATCTGCAACGGGCTGGCCGACTTCAATAGGCATAATGCGTCCTTTTTTAGTGTGGGTGTTAAGATCGATTATTGAGTGTGATTACACGTAAGCCGAGAGCCGTTGTCAAAGCTAAACCAGGCGCGCGGAAAAAATCACGCAGTTTTGCGCTGTACAGGCTTGAGTCGCCTGAGTACCATTTGCATCTCGGTACGGTGCGGTCGCTTAGTTGAGGGTGTCCCAGTAGCGCTTGTTTTCGGTAAAATAGTTCGGTAAATACGCCGATAGTTGATATTACAATTTGGCTGGTGAGGAATAAACGGATGATCACAGGCAGCATCGTCGCCCTGGCGACGCCAATGAAAGTCAATGGCGACATCGACTGGGAGGCGCTTCGTCGTCTAGTGAATTTCCATCTCGAGAATGGCACCGATGCCATTGTTGCTGCTGGCACTACAGGCGAGCCGACCACCATGTCGTTTGCGGAGCACTTTGATGTGATTCGCAGCGTCGTGGAAGAAGTGAATGGCCGTATTCCTGTGATTGCAGGAACGGGGGCCAACGCAACGTCTGAAGCCGTTGAGCTTGCGCGCTACGCCGGTGAAGTAGGCGCTGACTACTGTCTGTCCGTCTGCCCTTACTACAACAAGCCTACCCAAGAAGGCCTTTATCAGCATTTTAAAGCGGTCGCCGAGGGCAGCAAGCTGCCGGTGATCCTCTATAACGTGCCGAGCCGTACCTGCTCCGATCTGTACAATGAAACGGTCTTACGCCTGGCCGAAGTAGATAATATTATTGGTTTAAAGGACGCGACGGGGAACCTCGAGCGTGCGGAAGATCTAATCACTCGCCTCAAGGGCACTGGCTTTATGCTCTACTCTGGTGACGATGCGACCGCCTGTGACTTTATGTTGATGGGTGGTCACGGCGATATTTCAGTGACGGCTAACGTAGCCCCGCAAGCGATGCATGATCTATGTGCCGCGGCGGTGGCGGGTGATGCCGATAAAGCGCATCAAATTAATACGCTGCTGATGCCGCTGCATACCAATCTCGGGATAGAGTCCAACCCTATTCCGGTGAAATGGGCATTGAATCGCATGGGCTATGCCGATGCGGGCATTCGTTTGCCGATGACTTGGTTGTCAGAAAAATATCACGCCACGGTTAGTGAAGCGCTTCAGCTCGCGGGTGTGGTGGAGGAGTAATCTGACGCGATACCTTTTTATCCAGCGCGCTCATGCTGCGCTGGATACCTGATTTGTTGACTTAAGGTGGCTTGATGAGCTCTGTGCTTGAAAAACGTGCGCTTAAATGGATACCGCTGGCTCTTGCAACGGCCGTCACACTAACAGGCTGCGCGCGGGATGGTTTTTACGATGACCGCAACCTGGACTATACCGAAGCCACTTCGGCACCGCCGTTGATATTGCCAGAGACCCGTAATACCGAGCGCTACCGCGATGCGCTGCCGGTCCCTCAAGCGGCATCTCAAGGTACACGGCTTGACGAGGCAGCCGATATTCGCCCTCCGCAGTCACTGACGATTGGCAGTGGGCTAGAGCCTGAGTATGTTGAGCGCCGCGAAGTGGGTGATCAAGTCTGGCTAGTGGTCGCGGCTGATACCGGTACCGTGTGGCCGCAGCTCGAAGAGTTTGTGCGTAGCCGTCAACTGTCCGTGCAGGACAGCAGCGCCTCGCAGGGCATTATCGTTACATCACAGGCGGATATACGGCTACAAAGCGCACTGCGCTCCGGTAGCAGTGAAGTGCGCTGTGAGCGTGGCGGGCAAACCATGGCGAGCTGCTTGGATGCATTGGAAAGCCATTTGAGCTCGCGCAGCGCATCCGCAAGCTTGTCTTCTTCGTGGACTGCTCAGCGCCTTACCGATGAGCAAACGTTACAAATCCGCCAGCAGGGCGATGAGTGGGAAGTCGTTATTCCACAGTCGATAGACCGCGTTTGGGCTGAGCTGAACCACTATCTTGAATTGGATTTTGCCCAGGAAGGTCAGCGTGATTTGCTCGCCGCTGACCCCGACGGGCACTCATTCCTGGTCGAATATATGACCAAAGCCGAGAGTGAGCGCAACCCGTTACAAATTATCTTCAGCCGCGATGTTCGCAAGATGTCTCAAGAAATTCGCCTGGCTCTGCAGTCCAATGGCGACCAGACCGTTCTGCGAGCCATTAATGCTGGCGAGCGTGCATTCAGCGCCGATGATCAGCGCGAGCTGCTAGAGCGTGTTTCCGGCTATTTACGTTAATTTGACTACCCTTGATCCCTTTCGGAGCCCCCATGGAAAAGCGCCAAGAACTCTACGCCGGTAAGGCGAAATCTGTGTATACCACCGACGATCCGGATTTGTTGGTGCTCAATTTTCGGGATGACACCAGCGCCTTTGATGGCAAAAAAGTGGAGTCGCTGGCCCGTAAGGGAATGGTCAATAACATCTTTAACGCTTTCATTATGGAGCGGTTACAGGAAGCCGGTATCCCGACCCATTTTGAAAAGCAGCTTTCTGACACGGAGAGCTTAGTTAAAAAGATGCAGATGATTCCCGTCGAGTGCGTGGTGCGCAATATCGCCGCTGGGGGCCTCGTTAAACGGTTAGGCATTGAAGAGGGGATAGCGCTTACCCCGCCAACCTTCGAGCTGTTCTTGAAGAATGACGAGAAGGGCGACCCGATGATAAACGAGTCGTTAGCGGAGACGTTTGGCTGGGCAACGCCCGAGCAGTTAGCGCAAATGAAGGTGTTAACCTTTAAGGTTAATCATGTCCTCAAAGCGCTGTTCGCTGAGGGCGATATGCTGCTAGTGGATTACAAGCTGGAATTTGGCGTATTCAAAGGCGAGATAGTGCTGGGCGATGAGTTCTCCCCGGATGGCTGCCGTCTATGGGACGCTAACACCCGTGAAAAGCTCGATAAAGATCGCTTCCGTCAGGGGCTAGGCGGTGTGATTGAGGCCTACGAAGAAGTTGGCCGTCGCCTGGGTATTACGTTCCCCGCCTAAAGCGTCGGCGTGTTTTATTGCTGCTCGTAAGATTCGATAGCCACCACCTCTAGCGTGGTGGCTTCGCTTTTTTGGCATTGCTGAAACTTAACGTCCACATCACGAAGGCGTACTCCGTATAGGCGGCCAGAGGCCGTGTCTTTTTGCTGGTAAGCCGGTCTCGGGTCTTGTCTCAACACTTGTTCTATTAGCGCGTACAATATGCCGCCATCCTGCCGTTGCGCAAGCGTAGCCAGCGCCGATGGATGAAAAGTGACTGCAATCAGTGACGGCGTCTCTGGCGCAAACCCAGCGCGCGCATCAGGCAGCGCCTCCACCCAGGGCAGGTAGGGTTTTATATCCAGCACCGGTGTACCGCTGACCAAGTCGCAGCCCGACAGCGTCAGCGTCACGCCGTCTTGAGTATTAATGTCCGTTAAAGCGACCAGTGAAAGCCCTAAGCGATTCGGGCGATGCGTGCTGCGGCTGGCAAAAACGCCTACCTTTTTGTTGCCTCCCAGGCGCGGTGGCCGTATTAGCGGCGACCAGCGCTCAGGGCTTTGATGAAAAACAAAGGTTAGCCACAGATGGCTGAAATCTTCCAGGCCGCGCACTGCTAACGGGTCGTTATAAGGGGGCGTGAGTACCAGCGTGGCCCGTGCGGCCGGTGCGAGCCCAGGCTGGCGCGGAATCCCGAACTTGTCCGGGTAATCGCTCACCACATGGCCAATGGGAGAGAGCGTAAAATGCTCGCTGTGCAGGGCGTCGTCCATCACACTGCCTTTTACTGGAAACGGGCCGCGTAGTATAAAGCAGGCCGGAAGGTTAAGTGTGATCGAATGATTCTTTATTGAATGAACCTTTATCAAATGAACGCCGAATAGCTCAGAGGTGACATATGACCAATACCGAGGAGCACCAAACAGCAGTGCCCACCAGTGCGCGAGTGATTTATCGCGCGGCGCTGGCCCGCGACGCGGCTGATCAGGCGGAAGTGTTTTATCACGCTGTAATGCAGGGCGCGGCGACCCACTACACGCTCTCCGAGAGACGTGCGTGGGCTCAGGCCTTGCCGCGTGAGGGCAGCGCGTGGGCCGTTCGCCAAGCGCTGTATACCACGCTAGTAGCTACTTGCGATGGCCGGTGTATCGGGTTTCTGGAATTGGACTTATCCACAGGGCGAGTTGAGACGCTTTATGTATGGCCTTCATTGGCAGGCCGCGGCATTGGTACGACGCTGCTTGTCCACGCAGAGCGCATGTTGCTTGAAGAAGGCAAGGGGCGGGTGGAGATAGAGGCCAGCCTGGTGCTGTATGAACGCCTGCTGCGCCGCGGCTGGGAGAGCCACGGTGAACAGTGGGTAGAGCGCAGCGGAGAACGACTCCAGCGTTACCGGCTGTCAAAGTCTCTTAGCGCCGTTGAAACGTAGGTCGATCCGTAAGAGCCCTTAGACGCTGTAGCTGCGTGTAATGCGCATCGAAAGATCAATCGAGGCAACATCCTTGGTGAGCGCGCCGCTAGAGATGCAGTCGACGCCGGTGTCAGCGATTGCGCGCAGGGTACTGGTATCCACGTTGCCTGAGGCTTCCAGAGTGGCGCGGCCACCGTTAATTTCGACCGCAACGTAAAGATCTTCAATGGCGAAGTTGTCGAGCATCACGATATCGGCACCGGCGGCCAGCACCTGGTCCAATTCCTCAAAGGTTTCGACCTCAACTTCTACCGACAGGTCGCCGGCAAGCTTACGTGCCTGGGCGACAGCCGCTTGAATGCCGCCGCAGGCGGTGATGTGGTTTTCCTTGATCAAAAAGGCATCCCAAAGGCCGAGCCGATGATTGTGGCCGCCACCGCAGGTAACCGCATATTTCTGCGCTAGGCGCATGCCTGGCAGCGTTTTGCGAGTATCGAGCAGGCGTGCGCTGGTGCCTTCAATCAGGTCTACATAGGTGCGTGTGGTGGTGGCCGTGGCAGACAGCGTTTGCAGCACATTGAGGGCCGCGCGTTCACCGGTGAGCAGCGTCCGGGCGGGGCCTTCCAGGGTCAAGAAGCACTGGCCGGCCTCAAGCCTATCACCGTCGACGGCGTGCCAGCTTAAGCTTACGCGGCTATCTAAGCGGCGAAATATCTCGTCCACCCAGGCTGCGCCGCATAGTACGGCGGCTTCGCGAGTAATAATATCTGCCGTGGCCCACTGATGCTCTGGAATCAATTGCGCGGTAATGTCGCCCGGGCCAACGTCTTCTGCTATCAGGCGAGCAGCGCTGGCGCGGATTTCTTCGGCAAGAGCAGATTGATAATGCATAGCGTTGGATTCTCTGAGCGTCTTCAAGTGTGTTCGGCCAGTATAATGAAAGAAAGCGGTGAATGAGAGCGCTAACGAAGAGGAGGCCTTGCGCGTGGAAAATCAACAATCCCCTAGCGGCTGGTGGCAAAGTGCACGAAAAGTCGTCTCGCCTAACGTTGATAGTCGGCCTGACGGCGAAGTGTCACTGCTAGTGATTCATGCGATAAGCCTTCCGCCGGGTGAGTTTAGCGGTACGGCGATTGAAGCGCTGTTTACCAATCAGCTGGCGATCGATGAGCATCCTTTTTTTGCGAGCATTGCCCATTTAAGAGTGTCTGCTCACCTGCTGATACGCCGCGATGGCGAGTGCGTTCAGTTTGTTGATACCGACCAGCGTGCCTGGCATGCAGGACGTTCTTGCTGGTGGGATGCGCGGCAAGCTATGTGGCGTAGGACGCTTAACGATTTCTCAGTGGGTATTGAGCTTGAAGGGGATGATGTAACACCGTTTACTAAAGCGCAGTATCTGGCGCTGGCACTGGCGACCAGGTGGTTGTTCAGCCGCTACCCACAGCTCGATAGTGGGCGTATCACCGGTCATGCGCATGTCGCGCCACTGCGCAAAACAGACCCTGGGCCCGCCTTTGACTGGGCGTATTTTTATAGGCTGCTAAAAGAATAGCGGTGAATGCTAATGCTCATCAACGTACTCCTATAAGTGCTTCAATAGCTAAATAATAAAACGGTAGTTTAATTACAGGGTGAAGGCATTTAGTCATACTGACTGATGTTCTATAAATCGCTTATGTTGCAGTGCAATAGTTTGTTTTCGATAGGCTTTTACGTTGATCTAGAATTGGCAGCGTGGCGACTTTGCGGTATCTTCACCTATACAAAAGGCTAACTTTTACGACATTTGTGTAGCTTTACTACATCAAGGCGTACGTAGCTTATTGAATGTAGAGCGAAAACCCTATCCGGCAGTCATTTGCCGGCTAAATATTGGTGCGTAGTGGTATGCCACACCACCGCCCCAGGCCCTACCGGGTAGCGGGGATTATTGTCATTTATCGTCATTCGGAGAGACCTCTATGAGTCTGAAGACAAGAGAAGATCTCGATCCGATCGAAACTACGGAATGGATAGACTCCTTAGAATCGGTGTTGGATCGTGAGGGCGAAGATCGTGCCCGCTACCTAATGACCCGCCTGGCGGATCGTCTGCGCCGGGACGGGATGAAGGTACCCTTCTCGGTGACAACCCCGCACCGTAATACGATCCCGGTTCATCGCGAAGCGCCGATGCCTGGCGATTTGTTCATGGAGCGCCGTATCCGCTCCTTGATTCGTTACAACGCTATTGCGCAGGTCATTCGCAATAACCGCGCTAACCCGGGCCTGGGCGGCCATATTGCCAGCTTTATGTCATCGGCAACCCTGTATGACGTAGGCTTTAACCACTTTTTCCGCGCTCCTAAAGACGACTTCGCCGGTGACTTGATTTATATCCAGGGTCATGTGGCGCCAGGTATCTACGCCCGCTCTTTCTTAGAAGGGCGCCTGAGCGAAGCGCAGATGGACAAGTTCCGCCAGGAAGTTGATGGCGATGGCCTGTCCTCTTACCCGCACCCGTGGCTGATGCCGGACTACTGGCAGTTCCCCACGGTATCGATGGGGCTAGGGCCGATCCAGGCGATTTACCAGGCTCACGTGATGAAGTATCTGCATCATCGCGAGCTGAAAGATATGCACGACCGTAAGATCTGGTGCTTCATGGGTGACGGCGAGTGTGACGAGCCGGAATCTCTGGGCGCTATTTCGCTGGCGGGTCGTGAAAACCTCGACAACCTAATCTTCGTGATCAACTGCAACCTGCAGCGTCTTGACGGTCCTGTTCGCGGTAACTCGCGCGTCATGGATGAGTTCGAAGGCGTATTCCGTGGCGCTGGCTGGAACGTTATTAAAGTCGTTTGGGGCCGCCACTGGGATCCGCTGTTCGAGAAGGATAAAAAAGGCATCCTTCAAAATCGCATGGACGAAGCGGTCGATGGCGAGTACCAGAACTACAAAGCCAACGGCGGTGCCTACACCCGTGAGCACTTCTTTGGTAAGTATCCAGAAACCGAAGAGATGGTTAAAGATCTCTCTGACGACGATATCTGGAAGCTTAACCGTGGCGGCCATGACCCGTTCAAGGTCTATGCGGCGTATAACGAAGCGGTCAATACCTCTAACGGCAAGCCGACGGTCATTTTAGCGCATACCGTAAAAGGCTACGGCATGGGTAGCGGCGATGGTGAAGCTGAGAACGGCGCGCACCAGGTCAAGAGCATGGAATACGAAGCGCTCAAGACCTTCCGTGACCGCTTTGGCATTCCGTTGACCGACGAGCAGCTGAAAGACGTGCCTTATTACAAGCCGGATGATGAATCTCCTGAGCTTAAGTACATGCATCTTCAGCGTGAACGCTTGAATGGCTATCTGCCCAGCCGTCGCAGTGATTTCGAAGCCTTAGAAATCCCTTCGCTGGAAGATAAGACCTTTGCCTCGCAAATGGTTGGTTCGAAAGGCCGTGAAGTCTCCACCACAATGTCTTTTGTGCGGATACTCAATGGTTTGGTCAAGGATAAAAAGCTGGGCAAGTATGTTGTGCCGATTATCCCTGATGAAGCGCGTACCTTTGGTATGGAAGGCATGTTCCGTCAGCTAGGTATCTATACCGCTGAAGGTCAGAAGTATGAGCCGGTCGATAAAGGCCAGATCATGTTCTACCGCGAGGATCAGAAAGGTCAGATCCTTGAGGAAGGTATTACCGAGCCGGGCGCCATGTCTGCCTGGATCGCCGCGGCAACGTCCTACAGTAATAACCATGTGACGCTATTGCCGTTCTACATCTATTACTCAATGTTTGGTTTCCAGCGTATCGGTGACCTGGCGTGGGCGGCGGGTGATCTGCAGGCGCGTGGCTTTATGGTTGGCGGCACGGCGGGGCGTACTACGCTTAACGGCGAAGGGTTACAGCACCAAGATGGCCATAGTCTGCTTCAGGCGTCGCTCATCCCTAACTGCCGTAGCTACGACCCGACCTATGCGCATGAAGTGGCGGTGATTGTTCAGGACGGTTTGAAGCGCATGTTCACCGATAAGGAGAACTGCTTCTACTACTTGACCGTGATGAACGAGAACTACGAGCACCCTGTGCTAGAAGACGTACCGGCCGACGATATCGTCAAAGGTATGTACCTGCTGCGCGAAACCAAGGGTGATAAAGGCCGCGTTCAGCTGCTTGGTTCTGGCACCATTCTGCGTGAAGTGGAAGCGGCTGCCGAGCTGCTTGAAAACGAGTGGGGCATTGGCGCCGACATCTGGAGCGTGACCAGCTTTAACGAGCTGCGTCGTGAAGCGCTGCTGCTAGATCGTGAAGCCTTCCTAAGCCCAGATGCTGAAGCGCTCAAGCCGCACGTCACGAAATGCTTGGAAGGTCGTGAAGGGCCGGTAATTGCCTCTACCGATTACATGAAGCTCTACGCTGATCAAGTGCGTGCTTGGGTACCGGGCGACTACACTGTACTAGGTACCGATGGCTACGGCCGTTCGGATACCCGTGAGAAGCTGCGTTACTTCTTCGAAGTTGACCGTTACTTCGTCACCGTTGCCGCGCTGCGCGCGTTGGCAGATCGTGGCGAGATTGATCGCAAGCTTGTCGGGGAAGCGCTGAAGAAGTATGGCATTGATGCCAGTAAGCCTAATCCGCTGACTAGCTAAACCGCTGCCCGGTGGGCAAGTGCCCACCGGCTCGATCCGATTTGGAAGGAGCGCGACCTTGAGTAGCGAAATCATCAAAGTTCCCGATATCGGTGGTGATGCCGATGTCGAAATCATCGAGATTGCGGTGTCAGAAGGCGACGTCATTGAAGCGGAAGACACCCTGATCACTCTGGAATCTGACAAAGCCAGCATGGATGTACCTGCCCCAAAAGGCGGCAAGGTCATTAAGGTGCTGGTCAAAGAAGGCGATACCGTTTCTGAAGGGGACGATATCGTTGAGCTAGAAGTTGAAGGCGGCGACGAAAGTAGTGACGAGAGCGACGATGCGCAGCCAGATGCCGCACCGGCGAAAGAAGATAAAGAAGAAGACAAACAAGAAGACAACGCTAAAGAGCCCTCTCAAGAGCAGAAGCCTGCTGCTAAAAAGTCGGCCGGTGGTAAGCAAACGGTTGATATCATAGTGCCTGACTTGGGCGGCTCTGATAGCGTCGAAATTATTGAAGTCGCCGTGAGCGAAGGCGATGAAGTAGAGGCTGAAGACACGCTGATTACTTTGGAGTCTGATAAGGCCTCCATGGATGTGCCCAGTCCCTATAGCGGCAAAATCGTTACCTTCACTGTGAAAGAGGGCGATACCGTTTCCGAAGGCGATGTTATCGGCCAGATGGAAGTCGCGGGTGAAGGCGGCGAAGAAGAGACTGAGGAAGCATCTGACGAGGAAGCTGCTAGCCAAGCCAGCAGCGAGCCGGAAGAGTCGTCTGAAGAAGATGATGATCAAGAAGAGGCTACAAGCGGCGAGCCGGAGCGTAAAGAAATTCGCGTGCCGGAGATGTCAGGTGCCTCTGACGTGCCGATTATTGAAATTGGCGTGGCCGCAGGCGATGAGATCAACGTGGAAGATGCGCTGATCACGCTGGAATCTGACAAAGCCTCTATGGACGTGCCCAGCCCCTATAAAGGTAAGCTCATTGAGCTAACCGTTAAAGAGGGTGACACCGTTTCTGAAGGCGATGTGATTGGCTATATGGAAGTGGCTGCTAGCGGTAAAAAAGCCGCGCCGAAAAAGCTTGCATCTGAGAAAGCTGAGCCTAAGAAAGCTGCGCCTGAAAAGGATAAAGGCAGTGCTAGTCAAGCCAGCGCTAAGGCCTCAGCCTCACCGGCGGGTACGCCAAGCCCTGAAGCACAGATGGCGGCACACAAGCCCCGTGATGGCAAGCTCGTTCATGCCGGACCTGCGGTACGTATGCTGGCCCGTGAGCTGGGTGTCGATATCGGTCTAGTGAAGCCTAGCGGCCCGAAAGATCGCGTGCTGAAAGAAGACGTGCAGTCTTACGTCAAGCAGGCAATCGCCAATCAGGGGGCTGCTCCGCAAGGCGCAGCAGCGGCCACTGGCGGCGCGGGTATTCCGCCAATCCCCGCCGTCGACTTCAGCCAGTTCGGTGAAGTGGAAGAGAAGCCGATGGGACGCCTGCTCAAAATGGGCGCTACCAACCTGCATCGCAGCTGGCTTAATGTGCCTCACGTCACGCAGTTTGACGAAGCGGACATTACCGAGCTTGAAGCCTTCCGCAAAGCCATGAAGGCTGAAGCCGAAGCGCAGGGGGCTAAGCTCACGCCGTTACCGTTTATGGTCAAAGCCTGTGCTTTTGCACTGCGTAAATTCCCGCAGTTCAATGTCAGCCTGAAGGGCGATGGCGAAACGCTGGTATGGAAGAACTATGTCCATATTGGTATCGCGGTTGATACCCCCGATGGTCTGATGGTGCCTGTCCTGCGTGATGCCGATAAAAAGTCCTTGATTGAGATTGCGAAGGACATGGCTGATCTGGGCAAAAAAGCACAAAGCAAAAAGCTCAAGCGTGAAGAAATGACCGGTGGCTGCTTCACTATTTCAAGCCTCGGTTCGATTGGTGGTACGGCATTTACACCGATCGTCAACGCGCCGGAAGTCGCTATTTTGGGTGTGTCGAAAGCGCAGATGAAGCCGGTATGGGATGGCAATGCCTTCCAGCCGCGTTTGATGATGCCGCTTTCGCTCTCTTATGACCACCGGGCGATCAACGGAGCCGATGCAGCACGCTTCACCGCCTTCTTGGCAGACGTACTAACTGATATTCGTCGTTTACTTCTGTAATCGATAGAATTAAAGTTTCACAAGCGGCGCCCCTCGGGGCGCCGCTTGTGTTTAGTGTGAATGCGGCGCGCAGGATAATGGCATTTTTAGTTCTAAAGGCGACCAAAGTAGAGTTTCAAACAGCTATTTGTGCTCACCTAGCTGTTTTAATTTAAAAAAATGAAATAAAAACGCGTCTCTCAGGCTTTTGGGGAGTTGTGTCGTCTGGTGGGCACGGTTATTGTCGGGTAATAGTTTTTTTCATATTTTTTAAACTTTAAGGAGCAGTGTCATGCGTTTAATCCTGTTGGGTGCCCCCGGCGCCGGGAAGGGGACTCAAGCTCAGTTTATTTGCGAGCAATTTAAGATTCCTCAGATTTCCACCGGGGATATGCTGCGCACTGCCATTAAAGATGGCACTGAACTGGGCCTGAAAGTAAAAGAGATCATGAACAGCGGCGGCTTGGTGTCAGACGACATCATCATCGACCTGGTCAAAGAGCGCATCAGCCAGCCGGACTGTGAAAACGGCTTTCTATTTGATGGCTTTCCACGCACGATCCCCCAGGCTGACGCAATGAAAGAAGGCGGCGTTAAGCTAGACCACGTGGTCGAGATTGCCGTGCCCGATGAAGAAATCGTCAGCCGTTTGGCCGGGCGTCGTGTTCATCCAGCCTCTGGTCGTGTCTACCACGTTGAGCATAATCCGCCCAAAGAGCTGGGCAAAGATAATGTCACCGGCGAAGCGCTTATTCAGCGTGAGGATGATCAAGAGTCCACGGTGCGTAATCGTCTGTCGGTTTATCACGATCAAACGGCCCCGCTGGTCGACTACTATCAGCAGTGGGCAGCGGAAGACGCTGAAAGCGCGCCGAAATACCACCGCATTGAAGGCGTAGGTAGCGTGACCGATATTACCCGCCAAGTGAAAGACGCGCTGGGCTAAGTAGCAAAACGCAACGCATCGGCTATACACAGCACCTTGACGATGGCTCGCTTTAAGCGGGCCATCGTCGTGTTAGCGTGGTGGGGGTATAATGTCGCAACGTTTCTTTCGAGTGGCCCTTTGCTATGCCGTTATATCTGCTTGCCCTTGACGCCTCATCGAGCGCTTGCTCCGTCGCTCTGCTGCGCCAAGAAGACGCCTCTGCCGCTGAGCATCTAGCGCCAGAACACCTAACGCCAGAGAATCCGAAGACCGAATGCCTGGCACGTTTTGAGATGACGCCTCGCGCCCATACGCGTCGACTATTGCCGATGGTGGATGAAGTGCTTGCCGAGGCGCAGGTAACTCCTGCTCAGCTTGATGCCGTCGCGTTTGGCCGCGGCCCAGGATCATTTACTGGCTTACGCATTGCGGCGGGGGCTGCCCAGGGGCTTGCCTTTGGTCTGGATCGTCCGCTTCTGGGTATTTCTACGCTGGAAGCGCTCGCCCTTCAGGCACACCGACGCTATCACTTGCGCCATGTTGTGACGGCTATCGATGCCCGTATGGGCGAGGTATACGCCGCGACGTGGCATTGCTTGAAAGACACCGTGACGGCGATGAGCGCAGAGGCCGTGTTAGCTCCGGAGGCGATGCGCCTGCCGAGCGGAGAAACCGACTGGGTCGGCGTTGGCAGCGGCTTTACGTTATGGAAGCGCTTCACGACCGATGTTCAGCTTAGTATGCCTCAGCACCTGTGCGACCTTGAGCCTCGCGCTGAAGAAATGGCATGGCTAGCGGCGCGTGATTTTGCTGCCGGGCTTGGCCAAGCGGCGCATCTGGTTCAGCCGGTTTATCTGCGTAACGACGTCGCTTGGAAAAAGCCCGCATGAACGGTGTTGAGGATGACGTTGAGAGTGATGTTGAGGGCAATGTAGAGCTGGATGTTAAACATATCGCTTTGCCAGCGGGACTGCGCTTGATACACGGCGATGCAGGGCTGGCGCTGGTGGGTGATGAAGCGCGTTACGGGAAGCCGCTAAGCGTTGATTTTACGGCGGGCAAGGCTGCCCATCGACGCCGCTTTGGCGGTGGGCGTGGTCAGCTAGTCGCCAAAGCCTGCGGGCTGAGTAAGGGCGTATCACCCAGCATTGTTGATGCGACTGCAGGGCTGGGCCGCGATGCTTTTGTGCTCGCAAGTCTCGGTGCGCAGGTGCTGTTAATTGAGCGGGTAGCGGCGATTGCCGCGCTGTTGAAAGATGGTCTGGAGCGGGCGTTGAAGCATAGCGAAACGGCAGATATTGCCGCACGCATGAGGCTCGCACACGGCGATGCTGCTCAATCGCTGGCGGCGCTGGTTACCAGCGCCTGTTTTACGCCGCAGGTGATACATCTTGACCCTATGTTTCCCCACCGTGAGAAGTCTGCGCTGGTGAAAAAAGAGATGCGCCTGTTTCGCGAGCTCGCCGGTGATGATAACGATGCCCCGCGGCTGCTTGAAGCCGCGCTTGATGTGGCGACTCATCGCGTGGTTGTGAAGCGTCCACGCAAGGCGCCGCCTATTGCTGGGCCTGCGCCTCAGCACACGCTAGAAGGCAAAACCAGTCGCTATGATTTATACGTCCATCGTTCGTTAGTACGCTAGCTCATCGGTAAAGTAAGGAGTACCCATGCAGAATGCGTGGCGAGAAGGGAATCAATTTACGCTACTGCCAGAAGCCACGCGCTTTCTGCCAGCCATGCTTGAAGCGGTTAATGCCGCGCAGCACTATGTGCTGGTAGAGCTTTATCTGATGGAGTCGGGTGAGCTGGCTAGTCAGGCTATTGATACGCTCATTGACGCAGCAGGGCGCGGGGTCTGCGTCTGCCTACTGCTTGATGGCTACGGTTCGATGGGGCTGTCCAACGATGACCGGCAGCGGTTGAAGCAGGGCGGCGTGCAGCTGCGCTTTTTTAATCCGCTGGGCTTTCACTCTTTAGCGCTGAACTTAAGCCGCGACCACCGTAAAATTGTCGTGATAGACGGTGAGATAGCGTTTACCGGTGGTTTTGGCGCGGTCGATGAGTTTCTCAATGCCTGGTACGAGATTGCGCTGCGTATTGAGGGGCCGGTAGTGGCTGACTGGGAGCTGCTGTTTCGGCGGCTGTGGCATTCGCGGCTAACGCGCGCCGAAAAGGGTGATGAACGTGCGGTCGGCCTGCCTGAAAGGCGCGAGCCGCAGGAACAGCCTAACGGCATGCCAGGGCGTGCGATGTCGGCACGGGGCTATCGTTATCAAGCCATTCGTCATTCATTGCACGGGCGTGTGAATAACGCCAAAACGCAGCTGTGGCTATGCACACCGTATTTTGTGCCAACGTTTGCCCTGCGCCGCCGCTTAGTTCGAGCGGCGCGGCGCGGTGTTGATGTGCGCTTGCTGCTGCCCGGTGCCAAGCATGATCACCCTGGCGTTCGTTTTGCCGGCCAGCGTTTTTATCAGACGATGCTTAAGGCCGGAGTGCGTATTTTTGAATTCCAGCCGACGTTTATTCATGCCAAGTTTGTACTCGCCGACGAGTGGATAAGTATCGGTTCGTGTAATTTTGATCACTGGAACTTGCACTGGAACCTAGAGGCCAATCAAGAGGTAATGGACCCACGGCTGGCAACGGAAGTACGCCAGCTGTTTGAGCGCAACTTTGCCACCAGCCAAGAAGTGGATGCGGCCACGTGGGCAGCGCGGCCCTGGGGGCAGCGCGCCAAAGAGTGGATCTATGGAATTCTAGATGCGGCGGTGACGCGTATCAAATAGCGCTTGAGAGTAGCTCTTGAAGCCAGCTCTTAAAACCAGCTCTTAAGATCAGCGGTTGGAGATGTTCAAGAGCGCCTAGCGTTTTTTACCTTTAGCGGGAGTTTTCTTGCGCGGTTTAGGCTTGGGCGTTTCCGGCGGTACGCGGTAGTGCAGATAAAGATCCAGCACCAGCTCCGGCAACTGTACCACTAGCGACTCTTGGCGCTGCTGGTCCTTGGCCAGCTCGACCATGTCTGGCTCGTCGTCGAACAGGCCCGATAGCAGCATGAACGGCAGTAGTAGGGTGGCCGCAGCCTCTTCATCGTCCTGGAACCAGGCGCTCTCATCGCTGAAGACGCCTTCCATGAAGCCCGCACACCAGTCGCCAATTGGAGTCTCTTCTGCGGGTTCGCCGCCGAGCGTCAGCTCGAAAGGCAGTTCCGGTAATCCGCCTTGTTCCAGTACCGCCACCGCATTGTCACGCAGCAGGGTAAGCAGCGTAATAATCTCATCGCGCTCGGCGTCGTCGGCGTAACGCGGCTCACCTTGAAACAGCTCGGCCAGCCACTGGTCGGGCGGCAGTTCACTAGGCGCGACGGCAAGCGCGACTAAGAAACCATGGGCGGAGATGAGATCCAGGGCGTCTTCATCCACTTGATCTGAAGCAAGGAAGTCGTCCAATCTATCCAGCTGCTCATCGTCGAGCAGTGGCTGCGGTGGCGTGTTTGGTTCTTGGGTGTCGCTACGCTCTGCCATGAGTAAAGCCTCATTAATGCGAATCGGTCATCATCGGATACTCTGTATCCCTATCAACGTGTACCTATTACGGCTAGTTTATCACTAATGAGTACTATACCTCTGCCTCCATGGCCTGCTGCCGAACTGGCCGCCATGACGACAACCGATTTGCACCATGCCGCGCGCGTGCGCGTAGAGCAGGCGTGGCAACGCTGCTGCGAGGTGTGCCCGCCGCTACCCGCCCCAAAGGTTTGGTTTGACTTGCGTGGTGCCTGTGCTGGGCAGGCGCATCTCAGCCGGGGCGGCTTACGCTTAAACCCGGTGCTGCTGAGTGAAAACCGCACGGCTTTTTTTGATGACGTTATTCCCCATGAAATGGCCCACTGGCTGGTATTTCATTTAGATAATGGTCCACGCTTGAAGCCTCACGGGCGTGAGTGGAAAACGGTGATGCGGGATCTGTTCGGTTTGGCGCCCAGCGTGACGCATCAGTTCGATATTCAGCAGGCGCAGTCTGCGCCGTATCGCTATCAGTGCGGCTGTCGAATTCATCGTTTTACACCCAGGCGCCACGCGCTAGCGGCAAGTGGACGTGGGTATCGCTGCCGACACTGTGTTAAGACCTTGGTCTACACGCCAGAAGATACGCTGTGATTGGAATGTAAGTATCCGTTTTTTAAGAAAAATTTGTTAATACCAATGTCTAAAGGGAAGCTTGCTCGCGGAGGTTTATGCTAGGGGAACCTTATTAGTAGTCGATAGGCCTGATAATCATCAGTCCACGTCATAAAGCAGTTCATAAAGACGCGCGTCGACGACAGTTTCTTTAGCAAGATCATTTATTTAGAAAGTGCATTTTCACGGACAGAGGCAATGTCATGAGCAATCAACAGAAAGTCTATCCGGTGCGCGACGAATTCGCCGCCAAAGCATGGGCCGACAAAGCCAAGTATGAGGCCATGTATCAGCAGTCGCTGGACGATCCGGAAGCCTTCTGGGCTGAGCAGGCCCAGCGCCTTGACTGGATTAAGGCGCCTACTAAGATCAAAAACACTTCCTTTGCGCGTGACAACGTTGATATCCGTTGGTTTGAAGATGGGTTGCTTAACGTCAGCGCCAACTGTTTGGACCGCCACTTAGAGACGCGTGGTGATCAAGCCGCGATTATTTGGGAGGGCGATAACCCCAATGAATCCAAGCACATTAGCTATCGTGAGCTGTACGCGCGTACGAACCAGCTAGCCAACGCGCTAAAAGAGCTGGGGATTGGCAAGGGCGATACCGTCACGCTGTATATGCCGATGATTCCTGAGGCCGCGATGGCGATGCTTGCCTGTGCGCGCATCGGTGCGGTGCACTCGGTGGTATTTGGCGGCTTCTCTCCAGATGCGGTTGCCCAGCGCGTTATCGGCTCGGATTCCAAACTTGTGATCACCGCCGATGAGTCGGTGCGTGGCGGCAAGCACGTGCCGCTTAAAGAAAACGTGGATTCTGCACTGACTCGCGAAGGCACTGACGTATGCAAAAACGTGCTGGTAGTGAAGCGTACCGGCGGTGACATTGATTGGAACGATGATCGTGATATTTGGTTTGATGTGCTTGTCGACAAACAGTCAAGCGAGTGCGAACCCGAAGCCATGGGCGCGGAAGACCCGCTGTTTATTCTGTATACCTCAGGCTCCACCGGCGCGCCGAAAGGACTCAAGCACACCACCGGTGGCTACCTGACCTACGCCGCGATGACCCACCAGTATGTGTTTGACTACCAGGACGGTGAAGTTTACTGGTGCACGGCGGATGTGGGCTGGGTAACCGGGCACAGCTATATCGTATATGGCCCGTTAGCGAACGGCGCGACGACCCTTATGTTTGAAGGCGTGCCGAGCTATCCGACCCACGGTCGGATGGGCGAGATCGTTGATAAGCACAACGTTAATATTCTTTATACTGCGCCCACGGCGGTGCGTGCATTAATGGCGCACGGCGACAGCGTTATGGATTCGAGCAAGCGTGACAGCCTGCGCCTGCTTGGCTCTGTGGGTGAGCCGATCAATCCGGAAGCCTGGGAATGGTTCTATCGGATAATTGGCAATGAGCAATGCCCGGTTGTCGATACCTGGTGGCAAACCGAAACTGGCGGCATCATGATTGCCCCGCTGCCGGGCGCCACGCCGCTGAAGCCTGGCTCGGCCACGACGGCGTTTTTTGGCGTGAAGCCAGCACTAGTCGACAATGAAGGCAAGATTCTTGAGGGTGCCACCGAAGGTAATTTGGTGATTCTCGATTCTTGGCCGGGGCAGGCGCGCTCTATCTGGAATGATCACGAGCGTTTTATTCAGACCTACTTTTCGACCTATGACGGCATGTATTTCACGGGTGACGGCTGCCGACGTGATGAGGATGACTACTATTGGATCACCGGGCGCGTTGATGACGTGCTCAACGTGTCGGGTCACCGTATGGGCACCGCCGAGATTGAGTCATCATTGGTAGCGCATAGCGCCGTTGCTGAAGCGGCCGTGGTAGGCTTTCCGCATGATATTAAGGGGCAGGGGATCTATATCTATGTCACCTTGAATGACGGTATCGAGGAGACTGACGAGCTCAAAAAAGAGCTGACCCAGTGGGTTCGTAAAGATATCGGGCCGATTGCATCGCCGGATGTCATTCAGTGGGCGCCAGGGCTACCAAAAACGCGCTCAGGGAAAATCATGCGGCGCATACTGCGCAAGATTGCCGCCAACGAGTGCGATGGGCTAGGTGATACCAGCACCCTGGCTGATCCGTCAGTGGTCGACGAGCTGATTGAACATCGCGCGAATCAATAACGCTCGCTATAGCACGTTGTTGAAGTGAACAGTGCCGACCTGATTAGGTCGGCACTGCTGTGTTTGTTGATATGAATTTTTCTTTGTATGAGTTTTCAATGGTACGATCGACCCATTACAAATTGTGCATGTGATGCTTGGGCATGATGAGGCCCATGGGGTACCATGCTTCACAACCGCAAGAGCCTAGCGTCGGGGTGGCAGACAGCCCCGCTGCTCAAGGAACCGGAGGAATATCCATGGCAGTAGCCCATAAGTTTATCGTCGCTGACGATCACCCGCTTTTTCGCGCAGCGCTGACACAAGCGTTACGCCAGCTTGCCCCCCAGGCGGAAATTGTCGAAGCGGATACCATGGAAGCCACTAATGAAGTGGTGAATCGCCACCCTGATGCTGATTTGATTCTCTTGGATCTGCATATGCCGGGCGCTCATGGCTTCTCTGGCTTGATTCAATTGCGTGGTCAAATGCCCGATATTCCCGTTGCCGTCGTCTCTGGAAGCGACGAGCCTTATGTCGTTCGTCGTGCTATTGACTACGGCGCGTCGGGTTTTATCCCTAAATCTTCGTCTCTACAACTAATTGCTGAGGCCGTCGGTGAAATTCTTAAGGGTGAAGTATGGTTGCCCGAAGCATTGGCCAACGTGCTGGAAGAAACCAGTGAAGAGGAGTCGCGCTTTGCTGAAGCGATTGCTTCGCTAACCCCGCAGCAATTTCGCGTACTGAATATGCTGACGGAAGGGCTGCTGAACAAACAGATCGCCTACGAGCTGAGCGTTTCGGAAGCGACGATCAAAGCACACGTGACCGCGATTTTGCGTAAGCTGGGCGTGCACTCGCGTACCCAGGCCGTGATTGCTGCCCAGAAGTTAGAAGTTGAACCACCGAAGGTTGCATCGTAAACGCTTACTAGCACGTTACGCGGCGCTTAGCGCGCCGCGCGATTGGCCTGTAACGTACGCGTCAATAGAGCCCGCAGCGCCGCCGGTTTAACCGGCTTTAGCAGCAGCTGGTAACCCGCCCGTTTGATTTCTTCAGCAACGACTTCTGTACGATCTGCGGTGATCACAATGCCTGGCACTGCCCCTTCAAAGCGCTCGCTGAGCGCCTCCAGCGCCATCAAACCAGTGACTTCATTATCCAGGTGATAGTCAGCCAGAATAGCATCGGGCTCACCGTCCATATTACGCAGAATGGATTTTGCTCCCCCAATGCTAGTGGCCGTAAACACTTCGCAGCCCCACCCGCTTAGCATGGCCGTCATGCCTTCTAGAATCAGCGTTTCATTGTCGATACACACGATACGCGTACCGTTCAATTTATGACCACCACGGCGCATTTGAGGCTCTAGATCGGATGCGTTGGCTTCCCGGGCGGCGACTGTCGGCACGCTGACCGAGAAAACCGCGCCTTTGCCTACCGTTGAGCGTACTTTGATAGGGTGATCAAGCACCCGGCTCATGCGGTCGGCAATCGAGAGACCCAGCCCCAATCCCTTTTCGCTTTCTTTGTGCCGCGAAACTTGATCTAAACGACGGAACTCTTGAAAAATCTCGGTCAGTTTAGATTCAGGAATGCCAGGACCGCTGTCCCACACTTCAATAGAGAGCCAGCCGTTTTGGCGGCGACAGCCCAGCAGTACCCGGCCCTCTTGGGTGTAGCGAATAGCATTAGATAAGAAATTTTGCACGATACGCCGCAGCATCTGAGGATCTGAGTCGACCCATAGCTGAGTCGGCACCACGTCTAAATCCAGCCCTCTGTCGTCAGCCATTACCTCAAATTCGGCGCGCAGTGGGCGGAAGATATCCGCCAGCGGGAAGTGGTTGCGACGTGGTGTTAAGGCGCCGGCATCCAGTTTAGAGATATCCAGTAGGGTGCTGAGCAGCTCCTCGGCCGCCTGAAGCGAGTTATCAATATGGCCAACGATACGCTGTGTATCTGGCTTAGTGACATTTTGCATGAGTGCCGAGGTAAACAGCCGAGCAGCGTTCAAAGGCTGCAGTAAATCATGGCTGGCGGCAGCGAGAAAACGTGTTTTAGAAGCGTTGGCATCTTCCGCCAGCTGTTTAGCTTGGCGCAGGGCGAGCTCTGCCTCCGCGCGTACGCGGTTCTCTTGGCGTAGCGCTGCGTTGGCCTCCGAAAGCGCCTGAGTACGCTCACGTACGCGCTCTTCAAGCGTTTCGTTGGTCTCCTCTAGGGCAATTTCAGCTTGGCGGCGCTCGGTAATATCTTGGTAAAGGGCAAAGAAACCCAAAATAGTTTGGCTGTCGCCAAAGTGAGGAGTGTAGGTCACGAGCATATAGCGCATAGCCTCGTTAACGCGCAGCGAGACTTCAAAACTCACGCGCTCCCCGCTTAGTGCACGGGTAACCCAGGGCGTGCGCTCCTCGGCCTGTTTGACCTGAAGCACGTCCTCAAAACGACGACCAATGACCGCGTTGCGATCAATATTAAAGGCCTGCTCGTAGGCGCGGTTGGTAAATAGGTAGCGACACTCTTTGTCGAAGTAGGCGATCAGCGCGGGCACGTTGTCGGTATAAATTCGGATATTGTTTTCCGAGCGGATCAGCGCCTCTTCTATACGCTTTTGCTGGGTAATGTCCTGATAGGTATAAACAAAACCGCCCCCCGGCATCGGGTTGCCCTGAACTTCTAGCACGCTGCCATCCTGGCGATAGCGCACATAGCGATGGGGCTGGCCTTCGCGAATGTTGTCGAGCAGTAGCTGGACGTGTTCTTCCGGATCTCCGGGGCCATATTCGCTGTTATGGGCGTTGTAGCGGAAGATGCGATCAATCGGCGCACCGACGCGAATGAGGTGGTCAGGGAAGCGGAATAGCTCCAGATAGCGCTGGTTCCACACCACCAGACGCAGGTTTTGATCGACTACGCTGATGCCCTGATTAATATTTTCAATAGTGGCCTGCAGCAGCGCTCGGTTGAACTCCAACACCTGCGAGGCTTCATCGACAATTGAAATCACGTCCGAAATGCCGATGCCGCGCCCCTGAAGCGCCGAGTTAACCACTATGCGTGCCGATGACGCGCCGAGAACCGAGGCCAGAAAGCGTTCAGTAAACTGAATAATATCAATCGATGCGCGGGTGCCGTCGTCCAACGGTTTGCCCGTGCGGCGGGCGTAGTCTTCAAAGGCGCGGCCCACTTGGCTGGCGCCTAGAAAACGCTCACAGAGCACTTTTAAATCGCCTACGGTGGTTGCCCCGGTCCAGGGGCGGTTGACCGAGGTCTGGCGTGTTTCCACGCTATCGACAAACAGTGACGCCTGAATACGCTCAACTACTCGCTGAGAGGTGACCTGGGAGACAAAAATGTAGCAAAACAGGTTAATCCCGAGTGACAGCATCACGCCGTGGGTAAAGCTATCGCCCAAATTAAGCCCAAACAGTGCCGTTGGCGATAGCCAGTTAAGCCCTAACGGGCCACCTTCAAGCCACTGGGTTGGCAGCACGCCAGCATTGATCATGGCGGGCATTAGCAGGCTATATACCCAGATCGCGAAGCCTGCGTTCATACCGACGATAACCCCGAACCGATTGCCGCGCTTCCAGTAAAGCCCGCCAATCACTGCCGGTGCAAACTGCGCGGCGGCCGCAAACGACAGCATGCCAATAGAGGCCAGGGAGGTGAATTCAGCCAGCAGTTGGTAAAAACCGTAGGCCATGGCCAGTACAGCGACAATCGTCAGGCGGCGAGTACGCAGCACTAGGCGGCCGTAATCGCGTGCTTTGGTATCAAACCAGCGCAGGCGGAACAGCGCTGGAATGACAATCTCGTTGGAGATCATGATAGATACCGCCACCGCGGCGACAATCACCATGCCCGTTGCAGCAGAAAACCCGCCAATAAAGGTGAGTAGCGTCAGCCACTGGTGCCCTGACGCCACCGACAGTGCCAGTACGTAGGTGTCAGGTTCTATACCAGTTTCGGAAAATAACAGCAGCCCGGCGGCGGCTAAGGGCACTACAAAAAACGCAATGGCTAGCAAATAAAGCGGAAACAGCCAGCGGGCTTTGGAAGCGTCGTCAGGGTGGATGTTTTCCACCACCGCCACGTGAAATTGGCGCGGTAAGCAAAGAATCGCCAGCATGGCGAGCAGCGTTTGTGCCCAGAAGCTTTGGCCAAAATCCTGGTTGGCGAGCTGGCGCTGGAGCTGAAGCTGGCTCTCGGCATGGCTCATTAACTCCCCCAGACCGCCGAACATACCCCAGGTGACAAAGGCGCCGAGTACCACGAAGGCCAGTAACTTGACCAGCGATTCAAACGCGACCGCATGAATTAAGCCTTCGTGATGTTCGGTGGCATCGGTGTGCCGGGTGCCGAATAAGATCGCAAAAATAGCCATGACAATGGCGACGTAGAACGCCGTATCGCCAAACAGCGGCGTATGGGTTACGTCCGTGGCGTCGGTGAGTACGCTAAACGTGGTGGAAACCGCTTTAAGCTGTAAAGCAATGTAGGGAAGGGTGCCGACGAGTGCGACGAGACTGGCAAAGGCGGCCAACGATTGCGTTTTGCCGTAGCGGGAGGCAATAAAGTCGGCAATAGACGTAACGTTTTGATGCTTCGCAACACGGATCATTTTGGCCAGCACGGGCCAGAAAAGTAAAAACGTTAATATGGGCCCGACGAAGATGCTGGCGAACGACCAGCCGGCTGTAGCGGCTTGTCCTACGGCGCCGTAAAACGTCCAGGAGGTGCAGTAAATCGCCAGCGCTAAGCTATAGATGATCGGACGCCGCCGGGTGGCGCCATGCGTGCGCGCTCGGCGGTCACCGTACCATGCTATGCAGAACAAAACGGCAATATAGAGTAACGATACCGCGACCAGTAGCCCGCCGTGAAACATGCCTTTCTCCCGCCAGAGTGTGCGATCCGCTTAACGTGCGCTGCTGATAAAAGGCCTTATTCTAGGCGAAATATAGCGCGTTGTACGATCATTGATACGCAGGTTTGCTGGCGACAGTTTAAGCCTATGAGGCACAGACGTTGAGAAGCAAGGGGGAGGTGTCGCGTAACGTACGTATCTGCTCAAGGATGGGATCGCGTGTCTCTTTCTCAAGCGGGACGAGTTCGCGATTTTCGCAGTTAAGCAGATAAGGCTGAGTGATGAGGATGTCCGTGTAATGGCGTTCAAACTGATAAAGGATAAATTCTGCTAAGCGGGCGCCATCTTGCTCGCTGATACGAATGTTTTCGCTGTCGATCACGCTAAACTTCGTGGTCATCGGGATCGCAAACGTCCATGGCCGCCATACTGCCGTGGTGGTGTCGCTGGAAATTACCGTGGCCGTATCGGGAAGCTGGGTCTGCTTATGCTCAAACCAGCTGTATTCCACCTGAACCTGATAGCCCAACATGCCGAGCCCACCAAAGACGGGCACTATCCACTTTGGCAGTCGTTTGCCGCTCAGCGTGCGCAGTATTAGCCCAATCCCTGCGGCCGCCAGGCCCGCAAAAACGGCGGCGATCAAATGCCATATCATAAATTATCCTTATTAAAAGCCATCGGGCCTCCCTGAGGAAGCCCGATGGTGGGTCGACTCCAAGGCGTGATCACTGCATTTCGCTAACACGCCAGGAATGATTATGACTTAGTGATCTATCGCCATGCCAGCACCTTTCGGATAGCGAACGCTTTCCACCAGGTCCTGAATTTCTTGCGGCGGAGCTTTTGTCACGCTAGAGACCGCAAAGGCAACCGCAAAGTTAATCATTGCACCCACGGCACCGAAGGACAGCGGAGAGATGCCCAGGAACCAGTTGTCAGGCGTATTTGCCAACATGTTGGTGCCTGCAACAAAGAACCAGCCCAGGTAGGTGAAGATATACAGCAGGGTGCTGATTAAGCCCGCCAGCATGCCAGCAATCGCGCCTGAGTTGTTCATCCGCTTAGAGAAAATACCCATCATCAGCGCAGGGAACAGCGATGCACCGGCAATACCAAAGGCCAGGGCGACCGTTTGTGCCGCAAACCCCGGCGGGTTAAGCCCTAGGAAGGTGGCTAATAATATCGCCCCACCCATTGAAATCCTGGCCGCCAGCATCTCGCTTTTTTCGCTGATTTTTGGATTGATCATCGTTTTGATCAAATCGTGGCTAATGGCTGAAGAGATTGCCAGTAGCAAGCCCGCCGCGGTAGAGAGCGCCGCTGCGATGCCGCCTGCTGCAATCAAACCAATGACCCAGCCGGGTAAGTTGGCGATTTCAGGGTTAGCGAGTACCAGGATATCGTTATTGACGTTGAGCTCGTTACCTTCCCAACCACGATCGGTGTAGTCAGTGGCATCATTGTAAAACTGGATGCGGCCATCGCTGTTGACGTCGTTGTAGATAATCAGCCCCGTGTCTTCCCAGGTACGGAACCACTCAGGGCGGTCTTCGTACAGGATCGGCGTTTGTGCCGCTTCTTCGTAGTTCTCAACCTGCCCCGCCATTTCTGGATAAACCGTGGTCATCAGGTTCAAGCGGGCCATGGAGCCTACCGCTGGCGCGGTGAGATAAAGCAGCGCAATGAAGACTAATGCCCAGCCCGCAGACCAGCGCGCGTCGGCCACTTTAGGCACGGTGAAAAAGCGAATAATAACGTGAGGAAGACCGGCAGTACCGACCATTAGCGACAGGGTGAACAGCACCATGTTGAGCTTGTTATCTACGTCAGCGGTGTAGTCTTGGAAGCCAAGTGCGCTTACCACGCTGTCCAGTTTCTCAAGCAGCGGCACGCCGGATTCGGTATGCGTACTGAACATGCCGAACATCGGAATGGGATTGCCGGTTAGCTGCATGGCAATAAATACCGCAGGGATGGTGTAGGCAACAATCAACACCACGTATTGAGCAACCTGGGTGTAGGTGATGCCTTTCATGCCGCCAAATACGGCGTAGAGGAAAACGATTAGCGCGGCAAGCCAAATACCCCAAGTGTTGCTAACTTCCAAAAAGCGAGAGAAGGCAACGCCTGCACCGGTCATTTGACCGATAACGTAAGTAACGGAGGCGATAATCAAGCACACAATCGCGACAAGGCGCGCGGTATTGCTGTAGAAGCGGTCACCGATGAAGTCTGGTACGGTGAACTTGCCAAATTTACGTAGGTAAGGCGCTAGCAGCATCGCCAGGATCACATAGCCACCGGTCCAGCCCATCAAAAAGGTGGAGTTCGCATAGCCACCGGAGGCGAGCAAGCCCGCCATCGAGATAAACGATGCCGCTGACATCCAGTCCGCCGCGGTAGCCATCCCGTTGGTGATAGGATGAACGCCGCCGCCTGCCACATAGAAGTCTTTCGTCGAGCCTGCTCGTGCCCAAATCGCGATGCCGATATAAAGGGCAAAGGAAGAGCCGACGAACAGTAAGTTAATTGCAAACTGGCTCATACCGGCTTACTCCTCAAGGCCATATTTTTGATCGAGCTTATTCATCTTCCAGGCATAGAAGAAGATCAGTACGATAAAAGTCAGAATTGAGCCCTGTTGTGCAAACCAGAAGCCTAAGTCAGTTCCGCCAACCGGAATGCCGGCTAGGAGAGGGCGAAATAGAATAGCGCATCCGTAAGAAACGAAGGCCCAAACGGCTAGGCATCCATAAATTAAACGGACGTTAGCTTTCCAGTATTCAGCAGCATTGCTTTTGTCGTCTGCCATTGTGTTTCTCTCCACTTGTGATTTTTAAGGTTGGGAAAGTTCACCAGGAATAGCGTGTAACCCATCAAGGTAATCGTACGTCGAGAACTACTCCATTTTAGGGCTAACAAGCTGGCCGTTTTTAGTGCGTCAGCTTGTTATCCACAAAACAATCTCGAGTGAGTTAGTAACGTGCGATTACCCTGCATGGCTCAGTGCTAATAGTGGCTAATAAATGCAAAAAAATAAATCCCAGACTTTGGTATCAATATACGAGCAGATGTCGGCTAGTGCTTTGCATATGATTGAAAATACGAATTTTTAACCGCTATTTGAACGAAGTTTGTCAGTATTTCAAGCGTTATGGGACGATAGTCTAGTAGATGAATAAATGCTGCGTTATTGGCTGCTTTAAATAAATACTTTGTTTTAGTCTAATGCTGATAGAGATGTATCAATACTTTGGTCGTGTCGCTAAAGTCGCTTCGACTTTAGCGTGATAGCTAAAGGTATAACAATGTTCTGCTTGCCTGTTGGGAAGTGAATCCTTTATACCCGTAGAGTGAGTTGCAAATAATAGCAGCGGGTTTTTTCGCGCAGGCACAATAATTGATTACTCCACGTCAGCTTTGAACGTTATGTCACGTTTTTTAGCCCGCCTTTTAGTTAAATGAGGGTCATGCACAATGGTTGATGTGGATTTATCCCAGCTGCCGTTTACGCTTCTTGATGATGAAGGGCGTGACCACATTCGCCGCGGCATTGATCTCGCTTATTTTGATCGCGACGAAATTATTTTAGAGACCGGCCAGGTGGGTGAGTTTGTTTTCTTAATTCATAAAGGAGAAGTGGCTGAAATAGATGCCAGCTTGCCATCGTCCACCTCGCGCATCGGACACTACACGCCGGGCGATATATTTGGCGCGATCAGCATTTTGAACGGTAAAAGCCGCTACCGCTTTAAGGCAGAGCAGGAGTGCCTGTGCTATTTATTGCCTAAGGCGCTGTTTCAGCAGCTTTGCAGTCGCTATCCAACCTTTAGTGACTTCTTTCGCCAATCGTTAACCCATAAGGCGCGCCTGCTGACTGAAAAGCGCGCCGAAGGGGGTGTCGCTATGGCGGGTTTCATGCTGGCTAAGGTCAGCGAGTGTATGCGCGAGCCGCTGCTAGTAGCCGCATCTACCGATATTGCTAGCGCCGTGAAGCAGCTTAACGATAGCCATGCCGACAGCCTGCTGGTGGACACCCAGGGTACGCTGGGAATGGTGACCAAAACCGACTTGCTTAACGGTTTGGTACTGGGCAGTTGTGATGTGACATCGCCGCTTGATGAAATTGCCCACTTCAATTTAGTGACTGTTGAGCCGGATCAGTACTTGTTTGAAGTATTGGTGCTTATGACGCGGCATAAAGTGGCCCGGGTCGTCGTGATGGAAAACAGCGTTTTAAGCGGCGTTGTCGAACTTACCGACGTGCTTAGCTACTTTTCAAGCCGCAGTTTTGTTGTGACTCTACAGGTTGAGCAGGCGACAAGCCTGGAGGCGCTGGCGGCAGCTAGCCAGCGTACGCCCGAGCTTGTTAAAGCGCTCATGACTCAGGGCGTTAAGCTGCGTTTCGCGATGGATCTGCTCGCTGCGTTGAACGGCCGCATCATGAGTAAAGCCTGGGAGTTTACCGTTGGCGAGGGGTACCGTCAGCATAGCTGCATGATGGTGATGGGAAGCGAAGGGCGCGGCGAGCAAATTCTGAAAACGGATCAAGATAATGGGCTAATTCTTGCCGATGACGTCCAGTGGCCTGATCTTTCCGCCGATATGAAAAAGCTAACTAACACCTTGGTGCAACTCGGTTATCCGCCATGTCCCGGCAATATTATGGTGTCTAATGCTGAGTGGGTAGGCACCGTGTCGCAGTGGAAAGCCAGTATTGCAAAGTGGGCCCGTGAGCGCGATGGCGATAGCCTGATGAAGCTGGCGATTATGCTTGATGCCCATGCCGTCGCGGGCAATCCAAGCCTGCTTGAAAGCGTGCGCGAAGAGCTGTTTGCACGCTGTTCCGATGACGAGCTGTTACTTTCCTATTTTGCCCGGACGGCGCTGCGCTTCTCAACGCCATTGACCCTGTTTGGCTCGTTGAAAAAGCCTCAGCACGGTATCGATATTAAAAAGGGCGGTATTTTTCCTATTGTTCACGGTGTTCGCACCATGGCGCTTGAACGGCGCATCAAAGCGACTTCTACGCTGGACCGGCTTGACGCCTTGGCTTCAGACGGCCGCTTAGATCGCCGTTTTGCTGATGATCTCGGTGAGGCGCTATCGCTGTTTGCCGAGCTGCGTCTTAAGCAACAGCTTGATGCATTGGAGGTGGAGAGTGGCCAAGGTGTGGATCAGCAAGCTCAAGCGGCTAGCCGGGCAAATCGAGTCGTGGTGCAAACGCTTTCGTCACTAGAACGTGACCTGTTGCGTGAGGCGCTGCACATCGTTAAAGACTTTAAACAGCGTCTTTCGCATCGTTATCATTTGGAGTATTCGTGAGTGGAATATGGCTGCTAGATCGACACGTGGCGCTGTTTAGCGGCTCGCTACGCACGTTGCTGCGTCGTGAAAGCGATCGGCGGCGCTGTGCTGATTCCCCCTACGCCTGGTTATTTCAGCCCTACATGGGGGAAGAGCTGGTGGCGCTCACCTGTCACGTAACGCCAACGGTGTCATCACCGGTCATTAGCCTGGCGGCTATTGTGTTTAATCAGCAGCGCATACTGACCAGTCAGGCCTTTGTGCTGAGCTTGGGCGCGGCGGGCCAGGCTGATAATGCGTCGCTGCGCCGCCATCGCTTACTGTGCCAGGCAGGTGAAATAACGCCGCCAAGCAGCGGTAACCTAAGTGCGTTAGTGGAGTTCATCGGCAATCGCCCCGTTGTGGGCTGGCAGCTGGATCAGCGAATTGGAGCGCTCAATGCGCTGCTAAGCGCGCGCCTAAATTTTGAACTGCCCAACGCCCAGGTCGATGTGGCGAAATTACACCAGCGCCAGTTAAGGCGCGTGCACCCAGAAGTTGACGCGCCTAGCAGCTTTGCCCAGGCGTTGGCCTGCTGGCAGGTGCCTGCTATGGGAGCTACCCACAGCGTATTAGGCGAAGCCACGGCGAGCGCGCTGCTGTACATGCGCCTGCAGCGCGTGATGGCAGAGGCCGTTTAGGAAGCGGCTGGCGCCGAACGGCGAGGCTGAATGTTGGGTCAAAGCAGCGAGTGTTGCTAGAATGGTGGCTGCTTTTCATTTCCAGCATCTTTCACCCTCGGTAGTGCCTATACCATGCAATCTCTTAATCATTTTGATCCCCATCCTTCCTCGGCCCACGTTAATCCTGCGCAGGGCGGCTCAGAGGATTTTGCTGGCGCCAAGCAAAAGCGCGATTTTAACAAACTGCAAAAGCGTCTACGCCGAGAAGTGGGCAATGCGATTATTGATTATCAAATGATCAATGAGGGTGACCGCATAATGGTGTGCCTGTCCGGCGGTAAAGACAGTTACACGATGCTGGAGATTTTGCGCAATTTACAGCGCAACGCGCCGATCAATTTTTCGCTGATAGCGGTCAATCTGGATCAAAAGCAGCCGGGCTTTCCTGAGCACGTGCTGCCTGCCTATCTGGATAAGCAGGGCGTTGAATATCACATTGTTGAGCGTGATACCTATTCGGTGGTGAAGGAAAAAACGCCTGAAGGTAAAACTACCTGTGCTCTGTGTTCACGCCTTCGTCGCGGCTCGCTGTACGGCTTTGCTGAAGAGATTGGGGCCAACAAGATTGCCTTGGGGCATCACCGCGAAGATATTCTTGAGACGCTGTTTCTGAATATGTTTTTCGGCGGCAGCTTAAAGGCAATGCCCCCAAAACTACTGTCCGATGACGGTAAAAACATGGTCATTCGGCCGCTGGCCTACTGCAAAGAAGCCGATATCGCTGAATTCTCGCGGCTGATGGAATTCCCGATTATCCCCTGCAACCTATGCGGCTCTCAGCCCAATATGCAGCGCCAAGTAGTCAAAGAAATGCTCGCCGAGTGGGATAAGAACTACCCCGGCCGCCTGGAAAGCATGTTCAAAGCCGTTACCAATATTGCGCCTTCACAGTTGGCAGACCGCAGTCTTTTCAACTTCGAAGGCTTAGAGGCCAAACAGGCGGAGCTAATGGCGGGGCGTATCCAGGCGTTTAACGTCGGCTAGCGCAATCGTTAGCGCTGAATAGCGATCCCTTAATCGTTAGGAGCCGTGCGTGTCACACTATGCGTTGTCTGGATATAGCCCTGTCCGCCCTGAGGCGTTGGGAGAGACGCTTCGCCGCCAGCCAGCGGGGCGTTTTTTGGTACAAGGCAGGGGGCCGCTCTCAGTGCATGGCGAGGCTAGTGTAGGGCGGCTACTGTTTGCCCACGGGGCGGGAGCCGGCCAGCAGTCAGCGTTCATGCAGCAATTTGTCACCTCTTTAGCCCAGCAGGGCGTGCAAGTACTGTGCATCGACTTTCCCTATATGCAGCAGATGCAAGAAGCCGGCAGGCGCAGGCCTCCTCCGCCAATTGCTCAAACGCTTGCCCAGTTGGCAGAGTGGTATGCGTTACTGAGTCCGCTGTCGGCGATTCCTCTGTGGGTCGGGGGCAAGTCAATGGGTGGGCGTGTAGCGACGCTGCTAGCGAGCCAGCAGACGTGTCCTGGGGTCGTAGTGGCTGGTTACCCGTTTCATCCACCTAAAGCGCCTGACAAGCTTCGTCTGGACCACTGGCCAGCTATTGAGTGCCCTTTGCTTGTTTTACAGGGCGAGAGAGATCCTTTCGGCACCCGCAGTGAGGTCGCAAATTACGATTTACCAGCCAATGCCCATCTTGCATGGCTAGAAGATGGCGACCATGATTTCAAGCCGCGTCGCTCTTCTGGCCAAACGCACAAGGTTTTGATTGACGAAGCTACCCAAATTGCGGCATCCTTCGTCCGCGCTTACGGCTAAGGCTTAGCAGAGAGCAGCACGCTAGTTTAAAACATCGTTTTAATAACCGTTTTAAACGTAGCATGTTGACATTCAACAAGTCTTCTGTAGAATGCAGCGCCACGTGTCCAGCGGGTGGTTAGCTCAGTTGGGAGAGCACCAGCCTTACAAGCTGGGGGTCACTGGTTCGAACCCAGTACCACCCACCATCTTAGATGGTAAAGATACGTTGTAGAAAAGCAGTGGTAGCGTAATAGTAAGGCAAGTATAATTAAGTACTGATGTGCATAACGGACCGGTAGTTCAGTCGGTTAGAATGCCGGCCTGTCACGCCGGAGGTCGCGAGTTCGAGTCTCGTCCGGTCCGCCAACATCACATCGCTATTTAGCTTGAATACTGTTTCACTGATACTGTTGTAAGGCATTAGTTCTAAGAAATGTTTTAGAAAAGATGTTGCAGTAAAAAGCATGTTATCGCACTTCGGACCGGTAGTTCAGTCGGTTAGAATGCCGGCCTGTCACGCCGGAGGTCGCGAGTTCGAGTCTCGTCCGGTCCGCCACGATAACTGCTAATAGATTGGGTGGTTAGCTCAGTTGGGAGAGCACCAGCCTTACAAGCTGGGGGTCACTGGTTCGAACCCAGTACCACCCACCATCGCCTAAGAGTTTAAAGCGCCTCTGAACCGCTTTAAAATATTAGTGTTGTGATGGTTGTATAGGAGCGTTTATCTAATTTTTATAGATCAAGCGTTTTTATAGTAAGTGCCTTAAAGTGGACCGGTAGTTCAGTCGGTTAGAATGCCGGCCTGTCACGCCGGAGGTCGCGAGTTCGAGTCTCGTCCGGTCCGCCATTAAAGCACTCATCGGCATTAGCCGAACAAATTCTGAAAAGCCCGGATCAATGATCCGGGCTTTTTTTATTGCGCGCAGCCTAAGCTGCGCGCAACTATTTAAGCAATAATGCTCACGGCTGCTTTGGCCACTAGCACGTCTTGATCAGGCTTGACGCCTGAAATGCCGACAGCGCCTATCACATGGCCATCGACAATAATCGGCACGCCGCCTGAGAGAAGGCCTTGCAGCGGCGCAGAAATAAACGCGGTGCGCCCGCCGTTGATCATTTCTTCAAACACTTGTGTTTCTTTGCGGCCCATCGCGGCGCTACGCGCTTTGTGCGTAGCGACGTCAGCACTGAAGGGTGCAGCTCCGTCTAAACGGCGTAGGCCTAATAAATGACCGCCATCGTCGGTCACTGCAATCGTCACCGACCAGCCGTTACTCTCAGCTTCTTTCTGCGCTGCGTCTAATACGTTAATGACATCGGCTTGGGCGAGAATAGCTTTTGTTTGCATGCTTACATCCTTTTTAGGGTAGAGAGAAAAGTGGCCGCGCCATTAATAAGCAGCGCGGCACAGGGAAGAATCAATTAAGGCAGAGCGGCATCGACGATTTCCACCCAGTGGCGCACCGGGGTGCGGTTGGCGCCGGCAAGGTGCGTCTGGCAGCCGATATTGGCCGTGACAATAACATCCGGCTTGCCTGCCTCAAGTGCATTGAGCTTATTGTCACGCAGCTGCGTGGCAAGCTCAGGCTGGGTAATAGAGTACGTCCCCGCCGATCCACAGCAAAGGTGCCCATCCTGAACCGGCGTCAAAGAAAAGCCTAGCTTAGTGAGCACGCCTTCAACCGCGCCATTGAGCTTCTGAGCGTGCTGTAGCGTGCAGGGGCAGTGAAAGGCCAGCCGCTTTGAGTCGTTAACGTTCAACGCCTCTAGCGGCTCATCGCGCAAGATTTCGACAATATCTTTAGCCAGGGTGCTAACCTTTTCCGCTTTCACTGCGTAGGTGGGGTCATCCTTGAGCATGTGTCCATACTCTTTAATAAAGGCGCCGCAGCCACTGGCGGTTTGCACAATCGCTTCGGTGCCTTGCTCAATATACGGCCACCAGGCGTCGATATTGGCGCGCATGCGAGCGCGCCCGTCGTCTTGGGCGTTGAGGTGAAAATCCACGGCGCCACAGCAGCCTGCTTCAGAAACAGGCGTTACGCTAATCCCTAAACGATCAAGTATGCGCGCGGTAGCGGCATTGGTATTCGGTGATAGCCCCGGTTGTACGCAGCCTTCTAACATTAATACTTGCCGAGCATGGCGGTGGGCATCGGGGCGAGTGCCGGCATCCACGGGGGCCGTAGGCATTTTACTGCGCAGCTTGGCAGGCACCAGCGGCTTAAAGGTTTGCCCAAGCTTCAGCAGCGCTTGAAAGCGCTTAGGATCAACCATCATCTTGCGCAGTGCATAGCGCTGGGCCCGCTCAGCGGCCGGGCGCGGTACGCGGCGCTCAATTTCAGCACGCCCAATATTAAGCAGCTTATGGTACTCCACGCCCGAAGGGCAGGTGGTTTCACAGCTAAGGCACGTCAGACAGCGGTCAAGGTGCAGGCGAGTCTCATCGGTGACCTGGTCGTCATCGTCTTGGCTCTCAAGCAGCTCTTTCATTAGATAGATGCGCCCGCGGGGACCATCGCGCTCATCGCCTAGCAGCTGATAAGTAGGGCAGGTAGCGTTGCAGAAACCGCAGTGAACGCAGGTGCGTAAAATACGCTCTGCTTCCTGAATATGCGGCTTTTGACGATCGGCATCGGTAAAGTGCGTCTGCATATGTCAGCTCTCCTGATTAAAACGCCGCATAAAGACGACCGGGGTTAAATATGCCATGAGCATCCAGTTCCGCCTTCAGGTTACGATGATATTTTTCCACTACCGCGTTGAGCGGTGTGAAGGGATCTACGGCGCCGCCCTGGGAATGAGGCGTGTAGCAGGTCGCATGACCGCCCGCGGCGTTGCACGTAGCGCGCAGCGTGTCTGCATCCAGCGTTGTCTTTACCCAGCGCTGGCTACCCGCCCAGTCGTAGAAAATATTCGTTTCGGGAATATCCAAGGCCAGAGGCGGCGTATGCGGCGGTAGCGATAAACGCCACAGCGCCTGATCATCGTCGGGCTGAAAGAACCTGTGAGTATGGTCGCGCAGCTCACGCCAGAAACGGGCATCAAGCGGCTCACCGCCCAAGCGTTCCTGGGTGGCGTTAACCGAGCTTTTGCCGCCTTCTAAGCGTAGAAACAGCTCACCTTGATGCCAGGCCGCTGCCGTGATTGGCAGCGGCTGACGACCCAGTTCAGCGAGTTTTTTGAGCGCATCGTCAAGGCTGTACGTTAGCCGCAGGCTGTGAGTGGCCGTGGGAATCGGCAGCACTTTAAAGGAAATGTCGGTCAGTACGCCCAGAGTGCCCTGTGCGCCAGCCATTAAGCGCGAAAGATCGTAACCGGCGACATTCTTCATCACTTCACCGCCAAAGCGGAGCAGTTTGCCTTCTTGAGTAATCACCCGCGTGCCCAGTACGAAGTCGCGCGCCGCACCCGCCCAGGGGCGGCGCGGCCCGGAAAGCCCGGTGGCGACTGCGCCACCAATGGTGCTGCTTTCAGTAAATAGCGGTGGCTCGAACGCCAGCATTTGATTCTGCTCTGCTAGCACGGCCTCTAAGTCACGAATGCGTGTGCCAGCGCGCACGGTTACCACTAACTCCACCGGGTCGTAGCTCACAATGCCGCTGTGTTCGGCCATTTGCAGTGGTTGGCCTTCCACGGGGCGGCCATAAAAAGCGCGGGTGTCTCCGCCTACAATACGTAGCGGGGTGCGTTCGGCATACGCGCTGCGCACCTGTTCACACAGGGCGTCAGCGATATCGCGGTCGGCGGCGTACATCGCTCGTTCGGTCATGGTCTTTCCTAGTTTTGGTCTTGCCTAGTTATTATCGTGGCTAGGTTAACTATTAAAAACGCGGCAGCTCCGGGTGTGGTAGCTCGTTGTTATGGACGTGCATCGCCCCAAATTCAGCGCAGCGCGCCAGCGTTGGAATGTTCTTGCCTGGATTCAGCAGCCGCTGCGGATCAAAAGCCGCCTTTAGCGCGTGGAAAACGCTAATTTCGTCCGGCTGGAACTGACTGCACATTTGATTGATCTTTTCGCGGCCAACGCCATGCTCACCGGTAATTGAGCCGCCCGCTGCCACGCAGAGTTCGAGGATCTTGCCGCCCACTTCTTCGGCAAGCGCTAGCTCGCCCTCTTTGTTGGCATCAAACAGAATCAGTGGGTGCATATTGCCGTCACCGGCGTGAAACACGTTGGCTACCCGTAGCCCGCTCTCTTCGGAAAGCGCGGCAATACCTTTAAGCACGCGTGGAAGTTCGCGGCGGGGAATGGTGCCATCCATGCAGTAGTAATCTGGCGACATACGGCCCACTGCGGGAAAGGCATTTTTACGCCCGGCCCAGAACTTGGCGCGCTCGGCCTCATCGCGAGCCTGCTGGATGTTAGTGGCCCCGGCGTCTTCCAACACTCGGCGTACGGTCGCGCAGTCGTCGTCGACATCAGCCTCAACGCCGTCTAGCTCGCAGAGTAGAATCGCCTCAGCGTCGAGAGGGTAGCCGGCTCTGACAAAATCCTCAGCGGCTTGAATGGCGAGTTTGTCCATCATTTCTAGGCCGCCGGGGATAATGCCTGCGGCAATGATGTCGCCGACGGCCCGGCCGGCTTTTTCGACGTCATCAAAGCTTGCCATCAGCACTTTCGCCGTTTCCGGTTTGGGCAGTAGCTTGACGGTGATTTCAGTGATCACCCCCAGCATGCCTTCAGAGCCGTTCATAAGGGCTAGCAGATCAAAACCGGGCGCATCTAGCGACTCGGCTCCCAGCGTCATGTGCTCGCCCTCAATGGTGAGCACATCAACGCGCATAACGTTATTGACCGTAAGGCCATATTTTAAACAGTGCACGCCACCGGCGTTTTCAGCCACATTGCCGCCAATAGAGCAGGCAATTTGCGATGAAGGGTCGGGCGCATAGTAGAGCGAGTAGGGCGCGGCGGCTTCAGAAATAGCCAGGTTGCGCACGCCGGGTTGAACACGCGCTAGACGCGCGTCAGGGTCGACTTTTAAAATTTTGTTAAAGCGCGACATTACCAGCAGTACACCTTTCTCTAGCGGCAGCGCGCCGCCAGAAAGCCCGGTTCCTGCGCCGCGGGTGACAACGGGGACGCTTAATGCATGGCAGCGTTTAAGCAGCTTTTCCACCTGATCAAGCGAGTCAGGCATCGCCACCAGCATGGGCAATACGCGATAGGCCGCTAGCCCGTCGCACTCAAAAGGTCGCAGGTCTTCCTCGCGATGCAGAAGTGTCATCTCAGGAATGGATTGCTGCAGGTCGCTTAAAACCTCTGTTTTATCACGGCCGACGAGCGGGCCATCTAGGCGCTCATCAAAGAGGATATTCATGATGACATCCCATGCTTATTGTCATTAAAGGATAACGCTGGCTATTTTCACGCACACATTTCACGCACGTGCATATCTCACGTACAGCGCGGCTGCGCTACATGGTTTCAATTTGGGCTTTTTTTGCGCGTCTGTCTAGACCGTGGTGCATTGGTCTTACCATTAATTAGTCGACACAACGCGTCCTGAGCTGCTGAGTGACGCTAGGTCCGCTCAGCCGTTAGCGATACTCTTGTCATAATCAGTGTTAATAACGCCTGCTAGCGTGGCTACCTCGATTTTATTGCATAAGTGGTCACGCAAGATTTGGCCCAGCAGCGCCCCATCGCGCTTTTCGAGCGCCGCCATCATGTTTTCATGATCCTTTACCGCCTGGCTCCAGTAACGCTCGGTCATTTTCTTGGAGTAACGCACGCGCTTAACACGTTGGTTTAAGTTGCTATAGGTCTCTTGTAAAACGTCATTATTTGCCGCGGCCAGAATGCTTTCGTGAATCTGGCGATTGACCTTGAAATAGGGCAATAGATCGCGATTACGGTAGTGCTCTAGCATCGTATCGTGGAGCTTTCGAATGGCGCTAATCTCAGCGTCACTGATGTGCTGGCAGGCAAGCTCGCCGGAGAGCCCTTCCAGGGCCGCCATTAAATCGTAAGTGTCTTTCACATTTTTGAAGGTCAGCTGTACCACCCGCGCGCCTCGGTTGGGCAGCAGCTCGATAAGGCCTTCGGTGGCGAGTACCTTCAGCGCTTCACGCAATGGCGTGCGCGATACGCCGAAGCTATCACACAGCTGCTTTTCAGATATTCGTTCACCGGGGGATAGTTCGCCGTGCTCAATGAGTTCGCCAATTCTATCGGCCACTTCGCGATATAAATTGCGCTGCAATATCTTTGTCATTCTTCAGTTCCCTGTCAGTGGCGCACTTGGCCTGCTGCCAAGCTACCCAGACCACCTGGATCGTTTGAGCACGATACCATTTGCTTAAAACCGTCTTTGCATAGTGGCTATTATTTGCATGATCTGCAAAAGTAATTATGAATTCAATATTCACGGTGTCAGCATTCTGCTGATGATTTTGTCATCTTAACAATCACAAAGGTAAAACCGATGGCCGGACAAGTATTTCACTGCAGCGTGCAGCTTCCTAGGGAACAAAGTAGAAAAGTAATCGAAGGCGCTATAGCGCTGGCCCGCGAAGCCAATCTTCCGCCGCTAACCATCGTGGTATTAGATGGCGGCGGTAATCTAGTGGCAGCAGAGCGTGAAGATGGCTGTGCACCGCTGCGTTTTCCAGTGGCACAGGGGAAAGCCTATGCGTCACTTGGCATTGGGGTAGCCAGCGGCGTGTTAGGCGTTCGCAACGCTGAACGCACGGCGTTTGTTGCCAGCGTTTCGGCGGCTTCCCAGGGGCATTTTGTGGCCGTGGCAGGCGGAGTCCCCATTTTGAATGATCAGCAATGTGTGATTGGCGCGGTGGGCGTAAGCGGCGCCTCGTCCGATGAAGATCAGCAGGCCGCTATAGCGGGCATTGAGCTAGCAGGTTTACGTTGGGGGCTTGAGCCTAGCTAGCAATATAGCGGGATAATTGAGATTCAAGAGCGGGCTGTGTGGCTTATTCGAGCCACCGCCCGTTTTTTTATGTATGAAGGTCGTTAGTGGTGGCTTAAAAAACAAGGCGTTGCAGCCTAATTTCTGCGACAAGACGAAAGTTTAATACCTAATTTTGAATTTTGAATTCAAATTGAGGTGGGGAAAGCCTTTGCTGTAGATGCCTATCAACAACGCGTTGGCCTATTCAAAAAGCTTCCCATGCAGGTTCCATCGTGAGCTAACGCCGCGGTGGCGACATAGCCAACAACAACAAATGCTTCACCTGGAGTTCACTATGAAACTGCTCAAAACAGCGCTGGCAACGGCCATTGTATCGCTTGGCTTACAGGCCGCCGCCGCTAACGCCGCTATTGAAGTGCGCCTTGGCCATGTGGGTGGCCCTGGCTCATTATTTGAAATTAGCGCCAATCGTTTTGCTGAACTCGCCAACGAACGCCTGGAAGGCGTTGCCGAAGTAAATGTTTATGGCAACAGCCAACTGGGCAGCGATGAATCAATGATGCGTCGTTTGCGCCTGGGCTCGCTGGATCTCTCGCTACCCTCCACGGTAATGAGCTCTGAGTCAGATCAGTTTGCACTGTTTGAAATGCCCTACTTAATTGCCGACCGTGAGCACATGAAGCGCGTGCGCGATGAGATCGTACGCGGGCCGCTATATGATGCTGCTGAGGCCCGTGGTTTTAAAATTATCGGGGTATGGGAGAACGGTTTTCGTCAAATCACTAACAACGTTCGACCGATTGTTGTGCCTAGCGATCTTGAAGGCATAAAACTGCGTACGCCCAGCGGCGTATGGCGTATTGAAATGTTCCGTAGCTACGGTGCGGCGCCTTCCCCGATGTCGCTTTCTGAAGTGTTCGTGGCGCTACAAACCGGGGCAATGGATGGCCAGGAAAACCCGTTGATTCAAACCTACTCCTCGCGCTTCCAGGAAGTGCAGGATTATCTTTCTATCTCCAATCACGTCTATACCCCCGCCTACCTAACCGCTGGCGTTAGCTGGAACCGCCTGCCGGAAGAAGTACAGCAAGTGCTCGAAGAAGTCGCCGTTGAAATGGAAGACTTCGTGCTAGAAGAGGGTCAACGTCTTGATGATGAAACCCTGGTGAAAATGGAAGAAGAGGGAATGGAAGTCAACGACGTCGATTTCGATGCTTTCGTTGAGGCCTCACAAACTATCTACAGTAAGTTTGCCGATGAAGTAGACGGTGGTCAGGACTTGATTGACTCAGTGGCTGCGCTACGCGAGTAAGTCCCGCGCCAACCTATAAGAGGTGCATCGCACGGTGCGCGGCACCTCGTCTCTCGGAGGTCTCCATGAGTGCTTTTACAAAGTTCAAGAACGCCTATTTTTCGTTTCTTGAAGGTATCGTTGTCGTTTTGGTGATTGCGCTTGCGGGCGTCGTCACCGTTGGCTTCATAACCCGCTATCTGGGTTTTCCCTTAAGCTGGTATGACGAGCTGGCGGCTGTGTTGCTGGCCTGGGTGACCTATTACGGCGCGGCGTTGGCCGCCGCTAAAGGTGCTCATATTACCTGCCCCAGCGTGCTGAATATGTGCCCGCCGGTCATTCGTGTGCCGGTTGCGCTGCTGGCTGAAGCTATCACCATCGGTTTCTTTATCTTCCTTGGCTTAGCAAGCTATCAGGTGATGTTGATTCTCGATGGCGTCAACATGGTCAGCCTCCCCGCTGTCTCAATGCAGATAACCCAGTCGGCTATTCCCGTTGCTTCCGTACTGTTCATTATTGCTGAACTGCTGCGGCTCCCCGACGTGATCAAAAGTGCTCGTGGTAAAGGGTTTATTGATCATGAACTTGAAGAAGCTGGCCTTGACGCAGACGCCGTCGAAGCCGTTAGCACACAGCAGCGAGGGTAAGCAGACACCATGGTCATACTGTATATCTTTATCGCATTAATTCTGCTGATCCTGATCAATGTGCCCGTTGCGGTGGCATTAGCATTGGTGGGAACCGTTGCAACGTTTATGTCGTATGGCAGCTTGGCAATGCCTACCGTCGGCATGACTATGTTTGAGGGTGCCACCAATTTCCCGCTGATTGCTATTCCGCTGTTTATTCTCGCCGGTGCCATTATGAACGCCTCGAGTATCTCGCGGCGCTTGATTGACCTAGCCATGGCGATGGTAGGGTTTATTAAAGGCGGTTTAGCGATGGTTACCATCGGCGCTTCGGTATTTTTCGCTGAAATTTCAGGATCTTCCGTCGCCGGCGTGTCGGCCATCGGCAGTATTTTGATTCCCGCGATGCGAAAGCGGGGCTACACCAAAGAATTTGCCGCTTCAATTTCCTCCTCGGCTGCCAGCCTTGCTATCATCCTGCCGCCTTCTATTCCAATGATTCTGTATGCGGTCATGTCGGGTGAGTCGGTAGTACAAATGTTTGTTGCCGGTATCTTCCCTGGGCTTCTGGGGGCAATGGGCTTGGCGGCGATGTGCTACTACCTGGCACGCAAATATAACTTTCCTTCTGAAGGGCGCTTTCGAGTTTCGCAGCTATGGATCGCCTTCAAAGAAGCGATCTGGGCACTGTTGATTCCGATCATCATTCTAGGCGGTATCTTTGGTGGCTTTGTCACCGCGACCGAAGGCGCGGCACTGGCAGTATGTGTCGCGATCTTTATCAGTGCGGTGATCTATCGCGAATTCACCGTCAGAAACTTCATCGACTCTTGTAAGAGTGCCGGCGTGCAAACCGCGGTCGTGATGCTGCTGGTGGCAGCGTCAGCGGTCGTCGGTGGGTATCTGACTGAAACGCGCATTCCCCAGCAGATTGCGATGCAAATCAGTGAACTTACCAGCAACAAGTACATGATTTTGGCGCTGCTCAATATCATCTTC
Organism: Vreelandella profundi; assembly: GCF_019722725.1. Classification (NCBI taxonomy): domain Bacteria; kingdom Pseudomonadati; phylum Pseudomonadota; class Gammaproteobacteria; order Oceanospirillales; family Halomonadaceae; genus Vreelandella; species Vreelandella profundi. The sequence continues at coordinate 2,761,988 of NZ_CP077941.1, read as the reverse complement.
TTGATTTTAGGTATTTTCCTGCACTCCGCTGCGGCGATCATTTTGGTCGTGCCCATTGTGTTGCCGCTAGTACTTGAAGTGGGTATCGATCCGCTGCACTTCGGTCTGATTGTTACCTTGAACTTAGCGATTGGCCAGCAAACGCCTCCGGTGGCCAGCGTGCTCATTGCGGCGTGCTCCATTGCTAAATCGGATATATGGGCAACCTCGAAAACCAATCTGTGGTTCATTGCCGTGCTGTTTACGATCCTGATGATAAATACCTATATCCCTGCGTTTGCGCTGGCATTAGTGAATTTTGTCTACGGATAACGTGGCCGTTGATCGATGGCTGAAAGGTAGCACTCGGACACGACACGCCTAACAGGAGTAGCAGATGAGCAATGTAAACGAACCCAGTCACGTCGAGAGCGTTCGCTTTGAGCAGCGTAACGGGGTGGCTTGGATTGGTTTTAATCGCCCGCAGAGCCGCAATGCCATGACCTGGGAGATGTACGACGCCTTGGAAAAGCACTGCGATCAGCTGGTCGACAACGACGACATTCATGCGGTTGTCTTACACGGCGTGGGCGGTGAAGCCTTTGTAGCCGGGACCGATATCAGTCAGTTTTCAACTTTTACCGAGGCGAGTGACGCCATTGACTACGAGCGGCGTATTGACCGTGTCGTGGGTAAGCTTGAGGCCTTTCCCAAGCCCACGCTGGCACTGATAGAGGGCGCCTGCGTGGGTGGCGGGGCGGCACTGGCGCTAGTGTGCGATTTTCGCTACGCCACCTCAACACTCAAGTTTGGCGTGCCGATTGCCAAAACGCTGGGCAACACTTTGTCGATTAACAACGTCTCGCGCATGGTCGATATGCTCGGCGTTGCGCGGACAAAAGAGGCGCTGATGATGGCACGCCTGTTTGGCGCCGATGAAGCCCTCACGGCGGGATTGATCAATCAGCAGTTTGACGCCAGCACCATTTATGCCGACGTGGCGACGCTAGCAGAAGCCTTTGCTCAGCGCGCGCCGCTAACGCTTAAAGCCAGTAAAGCGCTGATTGGACGTGCGCTGGAGCAGCGCCGTCTTCCCGCCGACGCGAGTGATGACTGGGTAACCACCTGCTATATGAGCCAAGATTTTTCCTCGGCGGTGGATAAATTCGTCAATAAAACGCCGTTTAAGTGGTCTGGTCATTAGTTGTCGGCCGGAGCTTACATCGACTAACTAGGAGGAAAGCCTGTGCTTCCCCTACAAGACATAAAAGTGCTGGATGTATCGCAAATTATGGCCGGTCCTTACTGCACCATGGTGTTGGCTGACATGGGCGCTGAGGTGATTAAGGTCGAGAAGCTCAATGGCGGTGATGACAGCCGTCAAATGGGACCTTACGTGAATGGCGAGTCGACCTGCTTTTCGCAAATTAACCGTAATAAAAAGAGCATATCGCTCAACCTAAAAGACGAGCGCGCCCGCAAGATTTTCTATCGCTTAGCCGCTGATGCCGACGTGATTGTCGAAAACTACCGGCCAGGCGTCACCAAGTCGCTGGCCATTGATTACGACACGATTAAGGCCATCAACCCTGGCATCGTGTACTGCTCCATTTCAGGCTACGGGCAAACCGGCCCTTATAGCCATAAAGGGGGGTTCGATTTGGTGGCTCAGGGCATGACGGGATTAATGTCGATGACCGGTGAGCAGGGCAAACGCCCGCTGAAAACCGGCATTGCGGTTTACGACATTGGTGCCGGACTCACCGCGATTTATTCAATCCTGGCGGCCTGTATTCATAAGATGAAGACGGGTGCCGGTCAGTATATTGATATCGCCATTACCGAGTGTGGATTGCCCTGGTTTACCTGGGAAGCGGCAGCGTATTTTTCTGAAGGTACCGTGCCTGAGCCAACGGGGTGGCGCCATCGGGTGTCTGCGCCTTATCAGGCAGTTAAAGCCAGCGATGGCTATTTGATGCTTGGCTGTGCCAATCAGCGCACCTGGGAACGCTTTTGTCAGGATGTCTTAAAACGCGATGAGCTAATGGCAGACCCGCGCTTTATCACCAACCAGGCGCGCGGTCAGCACGTTGAAGAGCTGGAAGCGCTGCTTGAAGAGCTGATGGCCGGCCAAAGTGTCAATGAGTGGCTAACGCTTTGTGACAGCGCGGGTGTACCGGCTGGGCCCATTAACGACTTCGCTCAAGCCATGCAGGATAAACACTATCTAGCCCGAGGCATGGTGCAGGAGATGGACCACCCCGTCATAGGCAAAATGAAAACCATCGGCTTTCCCAGTAAGTTTTCGGAAACGCCCTCGCAAATTCGTAGCCCTGCGCCGTTGTTTGCTCAGCATACTGATGAAGTGCTTGATAGCCTGGGTATCTCTGGTGAAGAGCTTGATGGTTTACGCGCTGAAGGATGTATCAAATAGCGCTTTTTTGATGCGGTAAATTGCATTCATTATCCATTTTGAATAACGCTAACCGGCAGATCTAGCCGCGAGCCGTACAACAACAAATAGGAGCGTCATCATGTTAAAACTTAATTTTCACCCATCCGGTCGTCATTTTTTGCAAATTCCTGGCCCATCACCGGTGCCAGACCGCATTTTACGAGCGATGAGCCTGCCCACCATTGACCACCGTGGGCCGGAGTTCGGCGCGCTAGGTCTTGAACTGCTGAGCAAAATTCAAAAGATCTTCAAAACCGAGAACCCGGTGATTATCTACCCGGCGTCAGGTACCGGTGCCTGGGAAGCCGCCTTAGCCAATACCATGTCATCTGGCGACCGTGTGCTGATGTTTGAAACCGGCCATTTCGCCACGCTATGGCACAAAATGGCCCTGCGTTTGGACATCCAGCCTGAATTTCTGAGCCTGCCTGGCTATGAAGGCTGGCGCCAGGGTGTGCAGGCCGACATGATCGAAGCGCGCTTAAAAGAAGATACCGGTCACGAGCTGAAAGCGGTGTGCGTTGTACATAACGAAACCTCCACAGGCGTGACCAGCGACATTGCGGCTGTACGTAAGGCTATTGATGCGGCAGGCCACCCTGCATTGCTGATTGTCGATACGATTTCAGGCTTGGCCAGCGCCGACTTCCGCCACGATGAGTGGGGCGTCGATGTCACCGTTTCCGGTTCTCAAAAGGGCCTGATGCTGCCGCCAGGCATCAGTTTTAACGCGCTCTCACCCAAAGCAATCGAAGCGAGTAAACGGTCGACATTGCCAAAAAGTTTCTGGGCCTGGGATGAAATTCTGGAGGCCAATAAGAACGGCTACTGGCCCTACACGCCAAGCACTAACTTGCTTTACGGGCTAAATGAAGCGCTGGATATGCTGCTGGATGAAGGCATCGACAATGTGCTGGCTCGCCATCAGCGCTGGGGAGCCGGCGTACGTGCGGCGATAGAAGCGTGGGGGCTGGAAATCCAATGTCAGGACCCAGCGGTGTATTCGCCCGTACTGACGGGTGTGGTGATGCCCGAAGGCGTTGATGCGGATGCCGTGCGCAAGATCATCTATGAGCGGTTTGATCTTTCACTCGGCATGGGGTTGGGTAAGGCCAAGGGCAAGATGTTCCGGATTGGCCATTTAGGCGACTGCAACGATCTAACCCTGATTGCCACCCTGGGCGGCTGTGAGGCGGGCATGAAGCTTGCAGGCGTGAAGCTGAAGGGAAGCGGTGTGCTTGCCGCGCTGGATTACTTTGCAGCTAATCCGCTCAATGCAGGCGCTACAGAGCGCTAAATGACGGGGGAGAGCCACATGACGTCTCTGACCAATCATCGCCTGCCCGGTGATGCCAAGATTCGACCGCTCGGTGAGTTTGCCGAGCGGCTATCACGCGAAATGGAAGGCGAAGTACTGTTTGATCGTGCAACGCGGGGGCGCTATTCAACCGATGCCTCTATTTATCAGGTGACGCCGGTAGGCGTGGTCATACCGCGCCACCAGCAGGATCTGAAAATAGCGCTGGATATCGCCCGAGATGCCAAAGTGCCGATATTGGCGCGGGGGGCGGGGACTAGTCAGTGTGGCCAAACCGTTGGTGAGGCGCTGGTGATTGATACCACGCGCTGGCTCAACCAGATCGTCGATTTCGACGCCGAGGCGCGCACCGTGGTGGTCGAGCCAGGCATTGTGCTTGACCACCTGAACGCGTGGCTTAAGCCGCTTGGGCTATGGTATCCGGTGGATGTTTCTACCAGCGCGCAGTGCACGATTGGTGGTATGACGGGCAATAACTCATGTGGTTCTCGCTCTATTTACTACGGCAATATGGTGCATAACGTGCTAGGCGTCGAGGCGCTTTTAGCCGACGGTAGCGCGGCCAACTTTGGTTTCGTGGACAGTGTCGCACAAGGCTCTCAAGAGCAGCGTTTTGCTGAGCAGATAAAGGCCATTGCGCAGCGTGTCGCGCCTGAAATACGTGACCATTTTCCCAAGGTACTGCGGCGGGTCGGTGGCTATAATCTGGATCTGTTCGATTGCCAAAACCCTATTCCCTATGACCTTGACGGACGTGTGAACTTAGCCCACTTATTGGTGGGCTCTGAAGGAACGCTAGGTGTTAGCCAGCGTATTAAGCTTAGGCTGTCACCGTTGCCCGAGCAAAAAGTACTCGGCGTGGTGAACTTCCCGACGTTTTATCAGGCGATGGACTTCACGCAGCATATCGTCAAGCTCGGCCCTACGGCGGTTGAGCTGGTTGATCGCACGATGATTGAGCTATCGCTGGAAAACCCTGCGTTTCGACCCGTGATTGAAAAGGCGTTGATTGGTAAGCCTGAAGCGATTTTGCTCGTAGAGTTCGCTGGCCAAGACTACGCGGCGCAGTTGGAAGCTCTGCACGGCCTTAGCGAGCTGATGGCAGATTTAGGCCTGCCTGGCAGCGTGGTCGACATGCCCGGAGCCGCTGAGCAGAAAGCATTGTGGAACGTGCGCAAAGCCGGGCTCAACATCATGATGAGTATGAAGGGCGACGGTAAGCCGGTTTCTTTTATTGAAGACTGCGCGGTGCCGCTAGAGCATTTGGCGGAGTACACCGAAAAGCTGACCGACGTGTTTAACCGCTATGGCACGGAGGGCACCTGGTATGCCCACGCAGGCGTTGGTACGCTGCACGTGCGACCGATTCTCGACATGCGTCGGGATGGCGCAGAGAAAATGCGCGAAATAGCCGAGCAGGCCTCCGCGCTAGTGCGCGAATATAAAGGCGCCTACTCCGGGGAACATGGCGACGGTATTTGCCGTGGTGAATGGGTGGCGTGGCAGTTTGGCGAGACAATCAACGACGCCTTTCGTGAAATAAAGCAGCTGTTTGATCCTAACAATCTGTTCAATCCGGGCAAGATTGTCGATACTCCGAAGATGGACGACGAACGCTATTTTCGTTTTCCTAAAACCTATAAAACCATTCCGCTAACCCCGGTGTTTGACTGGTCCGCTTGGAATGTAAAGCGTGACCCTTTGACCGGTGAGCAAACGTCGCCAGGCAGCGGCGGCGATGCCACCCATGGCTTGGCTATGGCCGTGGAAATGTGCAACAACAACGGCCACTGCCGTAAGTTTGACGCGGGAACCATGTGCCCAAGTTTTCGCATTACCAAGGACGAACAGCATTTGACCCGGGGCCGCGCTAATACGCTGCGCCTGGTGCTTTCCGGCCAACTGGGTGATGAAGGGCTCGCCAGCGATGATGTCAAAGAGGCGCTGGACTTATGCGTTTCGTGTAAGGGTTGCAAACGCGACTGCCCCACGGGCGTGGATATGGCCAAATTCAAAATAGAGGCACGTACCGCCCGCGCGCATCTTAAAGGGATCTCTTTACGTGACCGTATGGTAGGCGAAATGCCGCGCTATGCCCCGTGGGCCAGCAAGTTTTCCGCACTGGTCAACGGCGTTGAGCGAGTGCCTTTTTTGGCCAAGCAAATCAAACAGGCGCTTAAGCTTGCGCCCCAGCGTTCGCTGCCCATCTTTAACGGCAATTTTCTTGCCAGTGCCGAGGCGTCCCGGCACCCTTCGCAATCTGAGCGCGAAGTGCTGCTGTTCGTTGATACCTTCAATAACTACATGGAGGGCGATAACGCCAAGGCGGCCAAGCGGGTGCTGGAAGCGGCGGGTTATCGCGTTCATCTGAATGTCACGAAAGGGCAGCGGCCCCTGTGCTGCGGGCGAACCTATCTGTCATCGGGGCAGTTTGATAAAGCCAAAGCAGAAGCCAAACGTACCCTTGAGCACTTGATGCCTTTTGTGGAACGTGGTGTGGCAGTAGTGGGGCTAGAGCCTTCTTGCTTACTCAGCATGCGCGATGAATTTTTGCAGTACGGCTTTGGTGAAGAAGCGAAGGCACTGTCGTCATCGGCGTACTTGTTTGAAGAGTTTTTGGTCAACGCGCGTGCGGCTGATCAGCTTCCGCTTGACCTTAAAGCGCTGCCATACGGGCACGCTATGCTGCATGGCCACTGCCATCAAAAGGCGTTTGACGCACTGCGCCCCGTCGAGCAAGTACTAGGCTGGATTCCCGGCCTTGAGGTCAAAACAATTGAGTCCTCGTGCTGTGGCATGGCGGGCAGCTTTGGCTATGAAGCGGAGCACTATGAGGCATCGCTAAAAATGGCCGAGCTCTCGCTGTTGCCCGCTATTCGCAGCGCTGATAAAGATGCCGTGCTCATTGCTGACGGCACAAGCTGTCGCCATCAAATTCATGACGGCAGCGGTCGCGAAGCAATACACGTTGCTCGGTTGCTGGAACAAGCGCTAGCCTGAAGGCTGTACATCAATAACAACCTAGGAGGTCAACGTGGCCATTTATCAATACGGCGAGCACCGCCCGGATATTCACGACGACGTATACGTTGCCGAAACAGCGGATGTTATCGGCCAAGTGACCTTAAAAGCACATTCAAGCGTGTGGTATCAGGCAGTATTGCGCGGCGATTCGGATCACCTTGAGGTCGGCGAAGAGAGCAATATTCAGGATGGCGCAGTGCTTCATGCAGACCCAGGCTTTCCGCTCAAAGTAGGTAAAGGCGTGACGGTCGGGCACCAGGCCATGCTGCACGGCTGCACGGTTGGCGATGGCTGCCTAATCGGTATCCAGGCAGTGGTGCTCAATGGCGCAGTGATTGGTGAAAATAGCTTAGTAGGTGCTGGCGCCTTTATTAAAGAAGGCGCGGTGTTTCCAGCGAACTCCTTAATTGTTGGTTCACCTGCCCGAGTGGTGCGAACCCTTTCTGAAGAAGTGGTGGCGGGTCTTAAGAAAAATGCTCAAGGCTATGTAGAGCGTAGCAAGCGCCATCGCCAAGAACTCAAGCGAATAGATTGACTGCACTTGTCTCGTTAAACGCAAAACCCCCAGGCCAAGGCCTGGGGGTTTTGCGTTTCTACTACAACGAACACGCCACTTTTACATTAACGGGTCGGTCACGCCAATCACGTAGAACGCAACCAGTGCGATGATGCCGGTAAAAATAAGGTAGTAAATGGTGGGTAGGATCGTCTTGCGGATCGTCGTGCCTTCACGGCCCAATAGCCCGACCGTTGCCGACGCTGCGACCACGTTGTGGATAGCGATCATATTACCCGCCGCCGCACCAACCGCTTGCATTGCAATCATCATCGCCGTCGAAAGGCCAAGGGATTGCGCGACGCTGAACTGGAACTCTGCCAGCATCAGGTTCGATACGGTATTAGAGCCTGCAATGAAGGCGCCCATCGCCCCGACCGCGGGTGCAAAGAAGGGGTAAATACCGCCTACGCCGTCGGCCACCGCTTGCGCCATCATCACCGGCATAGACACAAGGTCTGCGCCATTAACGCCAGAGTTGATCAGTATACGCACCATCGGCACGGTGAAGATCAGCACGAAGCCCGCGCCAAAAATCGTTTTGGTGGATTCCGAGACGGCGGCGCTAATTTTTTGTGGATTCATGCGGTGTAGGAAGTAGGTAATGATCACCACCGCCACAATAATGCCACCGGGCAGATACAGCGGCTGCACGCCGCCGCTAACGCCCGCTTCGCCAAGAATGTTGCTCCAGTCTAGGCTGATTGACGTTAGCGCGACGCGTAGAGGCTCGATCGTACGAGAAGCTACTAAGAATAGCGCCAGTAGTACGTAGGGCACCCAGCCTTTAAAGGTCGACATAGGCGCTTTGCCCGCAACGTCTTCCAGCTTGATTTGTAGATTACCAATCCACTCATCGGGCCAAGAAGAAGATTCAGGAAAGTCCCAGGTATCTTTAGGCAGTAGGAAGCCACGTTTGGCGGCGGGCACAACAATTGCTAAGCCCACCATAGCGCCGATCATAGAAGGGAACTCAGGCCCTAGCAGCACGCCGACCAGCATATAAGGCACGACGAAACAGATGCCGGTGAAAATAGCGAAAGGGGTAATCGAAAGCCCCTCTTTCCAGGAGCGGTTGGCACCGAAGAAACGCACCATTACCAGTACCAGGATCAGCGGCATTAAGATGCCCACGATGCCGTGAGTAATGGCGACCGAACTTGTGATTTGCTGAAAAAACACGTCCCAGCTAGAGCCGACCGAATCGAGCTGAGCGGTAATGCCCGCGCGATCCACGCCGCTGCCCACACCGACCACGATAGGCGTACCTACCGCACCAAAGGACACGGGCGTTGACTGAATCATCATGCCCACAACAACCGCTGCAAGCGCCGGGAAACCGAGAGCGACCATCAGCGGCGCCGCAACGGCGGCTGGCGTGCCGAAGCCAGAAGCGCCTTCGATGAAGCAGCCGAACAGCCAAGCGACAATCAACGCCTGCACGCGCCGGTCAGGGCTAATGCCTGAAAATCCGTTGCGAATCGCGGTAATGCCCCCTGAATGCTTAAGGGTATTAAGCAGCAGAATAGCGCCAAAGATGATCCACAGCAGGCCTGCGGTTTGAATCAAGCCTTGAATAGTCGATGCCACGACGCGCGTAAAGGACATATCCCAAACGGTTAAGCCAATAATGGCAGCCGTTAGGAAAACGAGAGGCATTGCTATCTTAGCGGGTATTTTAAAACCTACGAGTAGAATGCCGGCCAGCAGCAGCGGCAAGAAGGCCAGAAGTGCAAGTGTCGTTTCATTCATGAGAGGAACTGCCCCTTGTTATTGATTTGGTACGCTCCGTGATAACCGTCTGGACAATGCTTCACCAGCCGGGTGTAAGTGAAAGATACGGTTAGGTTAACAAGATGACTACATTGGAAAATTGGTCTTACCAGTAAAAGACCTGTTTAAGGGCCAGTGAAGCACTGGCTTTTTGTGCCTAATTTAATGTTTTTAATGTGTTTTTTAATAACCGAAGGAGTGGGGGTTAAGGCGCTCTCGTTAGACTAATAGACACAGTTTAGCGGTGCCTATTGCACGCATAGTTTCTTAAGCTCATTGTTGAACCACGCCAAGCGCATTTGCACGATTGATAATCACTCGTTTAAATCACCATGGAGCAGTACTGATGGCACTAAAATTCTATGATTTATGTGGTCGAGACGAACGGCTGCGTTTCTCACCTTACTGCTGGCGCGTACGCATGGCGCTCGCCCATAAAGGCCTGGAATTTGCCACCGTGGCGTGGCGCTTCCTCGATAAAAAGGCGCTGGAATTTGCCGATTACGACAAAGTTCCTGTGCTTTGCGACGGCGATAAAGTCGTCACCGATAGCTTCGAAATCATGCGGTATTTGGATCAAGCGTATCCCGAAGCGCCCGTGTTGGGTGAAGGCGTCAGCTACCAGCGCGTGCTGATGTTCAAATACTTTGTTGAGCGCAGTGTGACACCCGCGCTATTTCGTATTGTTGGTCTGGATTTGCTTGCGGCGGTACACCCGGATGACCGCGCTTACTTTCGCGAAACGCGTGAAGCACGGTTCGGCTGCACGCTAGAAGAATTCAGTCAGCCAGAGCAGGGCAAACAGCAGCTTAAGCAAGTGCTGGCACCGGTGCGAGATCTACTGCGTGAAAGCGCATTTCTCGACGGTGACTCCCCAAGCGGCTCAGACTATCTGCTGTTTGGCAGCATGATGTGGGCTTACGTGGTATCAACACAGGCGATTGTAGAGACTGGCGATCCGGTCGACGAATGGTTCCAGCGTATGCTTAGCGTTCACGATGGGGTGGCAGGTAAAGCCTTGACCGTACGCGACATATAACGCAACGAGGCGGTGCAGCCAAGGCCGCCTGATGCATTAAGAAAGCCTTGATTTGCTCAGTGAGTGAGCCAACGCTTTCACTAAGGAGATGGCAATGATTGATCTGTATTACTGGACAACACCAAACGGCCACAAAATCTCCATCATGCTCGAAGAAGCAAAGCTTGCGTATCGAGTGAAGCCGATCAACATTGGGCGGGGCGATCAGTTTGATCCTGAATTTCTCGCGATCGCGCCCAATAATCGCATCCCTGCTATTGTTGATCACTCCCCGCAGGACGGCGGCCAGCCGCTATCAATGTTTGAGTCTGGCGCTATCCTAGAATACCTCGCCGAGAAAAGTGGGCAATTTCTGCCCTCGGCTGGTCGCGAGCGCTATATCGTCTTGCAGTGGCTGCACTGGCAAATGGGCGGTTTAGGCCCGATGGCCGGTCAAAATCATCACTTTTGCCACTATGCACCGCAAAAAATTGAGTACGCTATTGAGCGCTACGTGCTTGAAACAAATCGGCTTTATAGCGTGTTGGATCAGCGCCTAGCGCACCACACGTTCGTCGGTGGCGATGACTACTCGATTGCGGATATGGCGATCTATCCTTGGATTGTTCCTTGGGAAAAACAGCGCCAAACGCTAGAAGAGTTTCCTGATTTGGAGCGCTGGTTTGATATGGTTAAAGCGCGTCCAGCCGTGCGCCGCGCGTATGCGTTGATAGAAGATGTAAATCCGCAGGCGGGCGTTGAAATGGATGAGCTGGCGCGTAAGCACTTGTTCAATAACCGTTAGTCGCGCCTTATCGGCGATATTACTAACACTCTGTAAGTGAGCAGTCGCAGCATGAGATAAAATCATGTTGCGCTGCACAAAAAGCACTGCTAGTTTTATAGACAGCAGAGGCAAACGCCTGGCTTAGAACTGCCTAATCAAGGCGTGTCGATGTGCTAGCTCACTCATGGAGATATGACGATGAACAGTAGCGCTAATAAATCGAGTACTGATCAAGCCGCGCAGCAGCTTGAGTCTGTGTTTGTATCGCCAATGCGTTCGTATACGCTGACCGCACTTGATTACTATGAACAGCTATTCAGTGCGCAGGCGGACGCTGCCCGTGCCTACTCTGACATGGCTATTTCACAGGCGCGGACCTGGCTCGATGTTAAAGACACTGACAGCTTCAAAAAAGCGCTCGAAAGCCAGCAGAAAACAGCCAGCGATTTTATGGAGCGCGTTAAGGGTGACACTGAAAAAGTGACGTCCATTAGCCAAAGCTTTGCTGAAGATAGCAAAAAGCAGGCTGAAGAAACCACCAAGAAAGCGGTAGAAACGGCTAAGCAGTAAGTTAGCCGGTCCTGCTCAAAGCGCCGTGCCTATGGGTTCGGCGCTTTTTTTATACCCTCATCAGACAGCTTACGCCTTGCTGGCAAGATCAATTAAGCGCAGGCAGGCAATACGCATAATCTGCTCAATCGCCGTTTGCCGTTCGGCTGCCGCATCGTTGTTCAGGCGTTCTGCAAAGGCGGCTAAAATTGCGCCACGATCTAATCCCTTCACGGCAATCACAAAAGGAAAGCCAAATTTCTTTTTGTAGGCGTCATTTAGAAATTCAAATTGCGCGAACTCAGCAGCACTGCATTGGTTTAGGCCTGCCCCGGCCTGTTCACTGGTGGAGTCCTGCGTTAATTCACCTGCCATAGCGGCTTTGCCAGCCAAATCAGGATGGGCCCGGATGACATTGATTTGCTGCTCGCTACTGGCCTGCTGCAACATCAGGCCCATAAGCTTTGCCAATTCGCTGGGGGCGTCATGCTCTTCACTCAGCCCATGATGCCAAGCGGCCTCTGCTACCCAAGGTGAGTGCTCATACACGTCTCCATAGTGAAGCGTCAGCATTTCAAGGCTGCATCGGCTAGGCGCTGGTGAAAGTACTAATGGGCGGTGTGTCGACACTGAAATTCTCCTAGGCATGCAGTTTTTCAAAGCGTAAAGCGATAGACTTAATGTATACAATAAAGAACGGTAGCGGTACTTCTTGATCGATATGCTCAACGGTACAACGGCAATGATATCGATCAAGTACCGCCAATAACCTTATAAAATAGGAGCGGCTATGGGGCGTTTAACCACCCACGTACTGGATACCGCCAAAGGGCAGCCCGGGCAGGGGATTACTATTGAGGTGTTTCGCTTGATCCGCAGTGACCGTCAGCATCTAAGCACCGTCATCACTAACAGTGACGGGCGTTGTGATGCACCTCTTTTAGAGGGCGATGCGTTGACTGCAGCTGAGTATGAGCTGGTTTTTCATGCCGGTGACTACCTGAGGGCTCAGGGCGTAGAGGCTAATGAGCCCCGTTTTTTAGACGTGATTCCACTGCGCTTTGGTGTTGCTGATGTCAGCCAGCACTATCATGTGCCGCTGCTGCTATCGCCCTATGGTTATTCAACTTACCGCGGGAGCTAAAACTCCTTGGTTAACTGCGGTGCTATCACCAACATGAGCGATGAAGAGCACGATATCATGGCGGCTTGGAAGGAATGATCAGAGAGGCTAGCTATGAGTGATGCGCAGGCGCCGATAAAGCGGCGCGCTTCCGTTAATAACAATAGCAAAGAGGGCGATGAGCGCCACGAAGTGATTTACCGGGCTATCAGCGATGCGATTGTGGAGCAACGTTTAAAGCCCGGTGCCCGGCTGCGTGAAGATGCGCTGTCGGACGTGTTTGGCATTAGCCGTACCGGTATTCGTAAAATCCTGCAGCGACTGGCGTTGGAGCAACTAGTAACGCTAACCCCACGCCGTGGTGCCAGCGTTACTCGGCCCACCGCCGATGAAGCCAAAGACGTTTTCGATGCCCGCCAGTTAATCGAGTGCGGATTAATGCCCGATGTGGCAAGGCGCATGGGCGAAAAAGAAGCCTCCGAGCTGCGCGACATGGCCCGCCAGGAACGCCAAGCGCTGCGCAGCGGTCAGCAAAGCGTGGCGATTCGGCTTTCGGCAGATTTCCATGTTCGTCTAGCGCAGTTATCGGGCAATGCTACTCTGGCGGAGTTTGTTGAGCGCCTGTGCTCGCGCTCATCGCTGATTCTCGCCGTCTACGGCCATCGAGGCCACCTAGGCTGCGAATCCCATGACCACGATGACTTGATCGGCCATTTAGAATCAGGCAACGGCGAGCGTGCAAAAGCCTTTATGAGCCGTCATCTCAAAGCCATTGAAGCCTCGCTTTCCATGGTGGAAAAGCAAGACAGCGCCCCGGATTTGCAGCAGATATTTGGGGGTTAAGGTAAGGGCGCTGGCTTGTAGCGTTAACGTAAAGCCAGTTTGAATGCGAATTGCCTCATTTGTGGCACCTTGCTACAATTAGTCTAGTTTTTATGAGGGCATTAAAATGGCCACTAATAGCATACGACTGGATCAGCAACTAATTGAAAAAGCTACGATTATGGCCAAGGCGCTTGATCGAACAACGCCTAAACAAATCGAGCATTGGGCAAAAATCGGCGAAATGATGGAGGACAATCCTGATTTGCCTTATGAATTTGTGAAGCAAGCTATTATTGCAAAAGCAGAGCGTGAGGCCGGGAAGCTGGAGCCCTACGATTTTGGTTAAAGCGGCTAGTGTCCTACAGTCCCCGAGCTTTAAAAAAGCAGTAAAGAAGCTTCAAGCCAATCAGAAGAAAGATCTCGACGTAGCCGTCAAAAAGCTGATGGACGAGCCTGCTTTGGGGGAGCAGAAGAAGGGTGATCTATCATTATTACGGGTATATAAATTTAAAATGAACAAGCAACTAACGTTGCTTGGATACAGCTTTGATGATGGCGCTCTCGTTCTCGAGCTGTTGACCCTGGGGTCACACGAAAACTTTTATCGCGATATTAAGCGGCATTAGCATGCCACATGATTTTATTGTGGCTATTTTGGAGCGCGGCGTAAAACCAGTTCACCAACATGCGCTGGCTAATAATCAAATCTGAATTCAGGAAAGAAGGGTTCATAAAATCAACACCAGCACCACCGGCTGTGTGCCGATGGCGCTTTTTTAAGTATCTAAGCGTCAACTAAGGCTAATCGCCTTAACTTATCTACTGCTCAGCAAACGCAGGCGCTGCTTTAAACTGGCGCATCAAGCCGTAGTAGAAAAGTCCACCCAAGCCTGCACCGATTAGCCAGCCGTAGCCGCCAAGGCTTGATAGCGCGGGAACTAAAACGGTAGAAAGTGAGAACATCGCGGCGGCTCCAAAGGCGATAAGGGCGCGGGTATTCCAGCCGCTTACATAATAGTAGGCGCCGCCCGGCGCTGATGAGAACAGCTCCTGCATGTTCAAGTGTTGGCGCTTAATCAGATAGTAATCGACCACGATGATACCGTAGAACGGTGCGACGATAGCGCCCAGGGCATTTACGAATCCGGGTATGCCTATCTGACTGATTACTGAGATCCAAAGCGCGCCGACAAAGAAAGCAATAATGGCGGTGATCAGACCGCCCGTTTTAAAGCTTATTTTGCTGGGAAACAGGTTAGCTAGGTCGTAGGCGGGCGGAATAAAGTTGGCCACTAGGTTAATGCCCACCGTAGCGGCGAAGAAGGTGAGGGCAGCGACAATCGTTAGCGGCAGCGAATCAACCCGCTCAACGATATCTGCCGGGTTGGTCAGCGCCTCGCCAAATAGCACCAGCGTACCGGCAGTAATAATCAGCGCGATAAACGAGAAAAACGCCACGTTGAGCGGCAAGCCCAGAAGATTGCCTAGCTTCATCTGGCGCTCAGTTTTCACAAAGCGGGTGAAGTCACCGAAGTTGATCACCACCGCTGCAAAATACGCCACCATGGTACCTACAATCGCCATAAAGGCGGCGGTCGAACTACCGCTAATTTCACTACCACTGCTAAAAATAGTCCCAATCGCCGGGATCAGTTCGCTACCCGCCTGATACCAAACAACCGCCATTAGCACGAGCATTACCACATAGACCAGCGGGCCTGCCAAGTTTAGAAAGTGTTTGATGCGCTCAATGCCTTGCCAGAAAATCGCGATTTGGAACAGCCAAACAATCACAAACGACACCCACGCCACGGCGGAAAGGCCGAGGAAAGTGCTGCCGCTGCCCGCGCCAATAAAGGCGGTAATAAGCAGAGTGACGGCGGTTGATGCAAAGTAGGTCTGCACGCCGTACCAGAAAATGCCTACGATCGCGCGCAGTATCGCGGGCAAATTAGCGCCGCGAACGCCCATGCTGGCGCGTACCATCACTGGAAACGGAATGCCGTATTTAACGCTGGGCTTGCCGGTAAGGTTGACCAAAAACATCACGATCACGCCCGCGAGTATAATGGCGGCCATCACCGCCCAGCCGTTCAGCCCGTAACTCAAAAATAACGAAGCGGCCAGGGTATAGCCAAACAGGCTTTGGATGTCGTTCGACCACACGTTAAAGATCTCAAACGCGCCCCAGTTACGATCTTGGGGTTTAAGTGGCGCAAGATCCTCGTTATACAGCGTCGGGTCGATGTGCTTAATGTCTAAATCACTCACGTCATTGCTCTCTTTCATTGTATTGGCCCAAGGTTGGCGAAGGGGGTTACTGGCTAAAGCGCTGGCAAGGTGCCCAGTACTTCATCAGCAGGTAATAGCTAACGCCTGCAGGGATAAGGCTGGCGTACCATGAAATCGCCGAGAAAGAGAGTGCCGCCACAATGCCAATCGCCGTGGCAATCAGTGCCGCCGCGTTAACGCCTTTGTAAGGCCCTTCCGGGTCGTACAGCTTGCTGATATCCAAAGTACGGCGGCGAATGATGTAGTAATCGACCACTAAGATGGCAAAGATGGGGCCGAGAAATGCCGAATAGGTCTGCACAAACATCTGCAGGCCCGCAGCAGAGCCGGGCTGGACCAGTTTCCAGGGGAACGTGGCAAACGCCAGCAGCCCAACGATCACCGTGGCGACGGGAAACTTGATCTTAAACACATCCATCAATACGTAGGTGGGCGGCACTACGTTATTGAGTACGTTAGTCGTGACCTGCGCGAAGGCGATGAAGAGTAGGGTGGTCATCAACAGCGGCGTGTTGTCGACGGCGTTAGCAAATACCTGGATAGGGTCGGCAGTGCCGGTGGCTTGTGAAACCATATAGCCGATCAAGCCCATGAACAGCGTGCAGGGCAAAATGGACATGGCGTAGATGGTGGTCAGCAGACTCTGGGCCGTGCCTTTTTTATGCTCACGAGAGTAGTCGCTGACGTTGAGCATCATGGTGCTGTAGATGCCTAAAAACAGCATCGTTGCACCCCAGAAGGGCATGCCCCAGGAACCTTCCATGGTTAGCAGGCTGGCTGAAAGCTCATCGCCATAGCGCTGCACCGTGGCGTAGAACATGTACATCAGTGAGGCTAGGATAAAAACGCTGCCGATGTTTTCTAGCCATTTGATGCCCTGGAACCCCATAACCGATAGGCCGATTTGCAAAAACTGAAAGGTAATGAAGTAGAAGATAAGGTTGTCGAAGCCGAACAGCGTAGCCGACACCATATTCAGTGCCCCTGCGCCAATCCAGCTTTGAAAGCCGTACCACACTACCGCAGGCACCGCGCGCACTAACCCAGGTAACCGCGTGCCGGTAAAGCCAAACGCACTGCGTGCTTGAACCATGAACGGTATGCCGTACTTGTAGCCTGCGGCCCCGTTAATGGCCAGGGCAATGCCGATCACAAAGCAGCCAATGGCAATGGCTAGCGTAGCTTGTAGCAGGTTTAAGGTGCCGACCACGCTTGAACCCATGGCAAAGGTGCCAATGGAAACGCAGCCGCCGAACCACGCCAGAAAGTAGGAGCCGCGCCCCATTATTCGGGTGTCTTGAGGGGCCAGGCTTTCAGCCCCTATGCTTTTTGTTCCCACTGCGTCGTTTGCAGTAGATTGATTGTTTGACGCAAGAGCCGAAGTTGAAGCGCTCATGATGTCGTCCTCGCAAGATTATCGGTTTTATTGGTAGCTCGAGTATCTTCATACCCAAGCAACGCTTGCGGCGTGGCGTGCTAATGGACGTGTTGCTTATTTTATATAATATTAATTATTATTAGCAGTGTTGCGAGCGTTGTTAGTTAGTGTTGTCTATCAGTTAAGGCGCTGTTCGTCTTATCGGAAGATTATGAGTTAAGCGGCAGTGAAAGATCAGAAAGCGCCGCAAACTTACCCGTGAATGCTTTGGGTCGTGGGTAGGCAAGGTCGCCATGCTTACTGGTGTACAGCCCTAAGCTAACCAGTGATTCTGCCAGTTTCAGCGCTGCACTGACGCCTTCAATCACCGGCAGACCTACTTCGAGACTAATCTGTTGGGTCAAATTAGCCATACCGCCGCAGCCTAAAACGATGGCGCCGATATTATCTTCATCCCGCGCACGGCAGCACTCTTCGACGATGCGGGCAAATGCAGCCTCAGGATGATGCTCAAGGTCCAACACCGGAATTTCAGCGGCGCGAATGCGACGGCAGTGATGGCTGAAACCATACTGCTGAAGCAAGTGCTCGGCGATAATGCCGGTACGCCCCAGCGTGGTGACAATCGAAAAGCGAGTGCTGATCAGCGTGGCAAGATGAAAGGCCGCTTCGGCAATACCAATGACTGGGGCACGGGTAAGCTCGCGCGCAGCGAGTAAACCTGGGTCGCCAAAACAGGCCACTACGTAGGCATCAATACCGCCTTCGCGCTCGCCTTTGAGAACCTCTTCCGCCACGCCGACCGCGCTAATAACCTCGTCAAAGTGGCTTTCAATAGAAACCGGCCCCGCGTCCGGCTGCGAGGCGCTAACCTGAGTGCCGACGCCTGCCTGGTGCAGCGCTGCATGATAAATAGCAGCGGTCATGGAGGCCGTGGTGTTGGGATTGATAATTCGTATATGCATGATAAGTAATCCGCATGTAAACAATATTTCTTTTCTTGTATACAAAAATAGGGCGATTTTCAGCGTAGCGCAAGTAACTAAATTGAGCTGGCCATAAAAAAGGCAATCATCGGCAGCGGCTAGTGGCTAAGAATGCGGCTGTTAGAGTCATTATTTGCGTGAAAAAAACGCATGGCTCCCCGCTTACTCATTTGTGGGCGCGTTGCGGTTGATCGTTAATGCCGCTATTTTGTATACAAACAGTTTGTGGGTTATTTAAGCGTTCGCTATCTCGGCTATGCTTTACCCAGCGATAGGCCAAGAATTGGAATCAAGGAGCTATGCATGCCGTCATCGTCGTCTAACCTCTACGCTCGTGACTTAATCGGTTACGGGCGAAATCCGCCCCACGCTAACTGGCCTGGAAAGGCAAAGATTGCTGTCCAGTTTGTGCTCAACTACGAAGAGGGCGGCGAAAATTCCGTACTGCATGGTGATACAGGCTCAGAGCAGTTTTTATCTGAAATTATCGGTGCGCCGGCCTACCCTGATCGTCACCTGAGTATGGAGTCGATTTACGAATACGGTTCGCGGGCCGGGGTTTGGCGCATTTTGCGTGAATTTGAAAAGCGCGATTTACCGCTCACGGTATTTGGCGTGGCGATGGCGCTGGAGCGTAATCCTGACGTTGCTCAGGCGTTTAAAGATTTAGGCCACGAAATAGCCTGTCATGGCTATCGCTGGATTCATTATCAAGAAGTCTCGGAGCACGTTGAGCGGGCGCATCTTCAGCAGGCGATGGAGATTTTTCAGCGCCTTTATGGTGAAAAGCCCCAAGGCTGGTACACCGGTCGCGATAGCCCGAATACGCGTCGACTAGTGCTGGACGAGGGCGGCTTCCTTTACGATAGCGACTATTACGGCGATGATTTACCCTTTTGGACTCGCGTCACCGATAGCCAGGGCAGTGAGCATAATCATCTCATCGTGCCTTACACGCTCGATACTAACGACATGCGCTTTGCCGCTCCGCAAGGCTTTAATACTGCTGAGCATTTCTTTACTTATCTACGCGATGCCTTCGATGTGCTTTACGCAGAGGGTGAAGAGGCGCCAAAAATGCTTTCCATCGGAATGCATTGTCGTTTACTTGGGCGGCCGGGGCGTTTTCGGGCGTTGCAGCGCTTTTTAGATTATATCGAAAGCCATGATCGCGTTTGGGTTGCACGGCGAGTTGATATCGCCCGCCATTGGGCCGAGCATCATCCCGCGTCAACGTGACAGTAAACTAGTTTATTAGGATGTTATGACGCCGCATATCGGACAACGTATTACCGCTCAGTTTGACGAGCTAAGTGCCCAGGAGCAGCGTGTTGCGAGCTTTATTCTCGACCACTTTGACGATCTGGCGGTGTATAGCGCGGCTGATTTGGCGCGCTTAACCGGTGTGTCTAAATCGACAGTCAGCCGCCTATTCAAGCGGCTGGGATTTGAGAGCTATCGCACCGTTAAAGACCATGCTCGCCAGCTGCGTAACCTAGGCGTGCCGCTAGTGATCGACGAAAATGCCATGCAAGACGAAGCCGGCGCGCCGTTCCTGCGTCATTTGCAGCGGGAGCAAGATAACTTACAGCGGTGCTTAAACGGGATAGCGCCGGATCAGTTTGCCGCGCTGGTAGAGCGCTTGGATAGCGCGCGGCATGTGGTCGTGATCGGCTTTCGTAACAGCTACCCATTAGCGCTACATTTTCGCCAGCAGTTGATTCAGGCGCGCACCCAGGTGCGTGTGGTTCCCCATCCTAATCAGTCGCTGGCTGAAGAAATTGTTGATCTAAACGCGCAGGATGTTGTGGTGCTGTTTGGATTTCGCCGCCGCCCCGCAGCGTTTGCCGCGCTGGTGGATGCGCTTGAGCGCTCGCCGGCCAACATCGCGTTAATCGCTGACCCCACCGCGGTTAATTTTGCCTCTCAAGTCACTTGGTTCTTTGAGACGCCGCTGGAAAGCCTCTCGGCGTTTGATAGCTACGCTGTGGCTAATAGTCTGATTTGCTTGCTGGTTAACGGCGTTTTACACCAACGTTTGCCGGAAGGCAGGGGCCGGATTGGCGCGATTAGCGATATTTATACGGAGCTTAGTGAACTTGAAACACCGATCATGAGTATCGATTAGCCCATACGCTAGGGATCGTTGACGTTTCAGCGTGAGGCGAAGATGTCAGCTAGCATCCTAACCTCACGCTTATTCTTGTTATTCAGCGTTCAGAAAGTTTTCTACATCAAGCAGTATCATCTCATTATCATCAGCCTGTCCTTGCTCGCGGCCAATTGAGAACGGATAGTTATTGTCGTTGGCGACCACAATAGTTCTTTCATCGACTCTATCCACATTCTCAATGGTCACAAAGGGAAAATTAAACGTGCCGTCGATCGTGCCGCGCGGTGCGATGCCATTGGGGTCTTGAATGTCCATGAGGTCTATATAGGCGATTTTCTCAAGCACACCCTGAGCGTTCGTGCGATTGAGGTCGACAAGGTAGATACGTTTAAACTCGGCGGGTTCGTCTGCCCATTCTTCTCGAGGGTCTCCTTGGCGGCTATCACGCTCGATAATCAGGCCGCGAGTGCCGCCAATAAGATTGAAGTCGCCAATGGCATGATCCGCTGACGCGAGTGGGTAATAGCGAGTAGTGTCGCCCCATTTTCCCGTGTCAGTGCTGAGTTCAAACATTCTTAATACGGGGGTGCCGTCAATGGTTTCCGGGGCATTAGCATTACTGTCCCACACAGGCTTTTCCAACAATGGATAGAGAGTTGTGTGGTCTTCGGAGAGCGCCATACCCTCATAGCCGCCGGAGCGAAAAACGACGACATCCTCTGAAGTCGGTGCGCCCGGGTTTGGGGGTAGGGCAAAGGCATTATCGGGCGAGCGCATCATCGTGCCGCCTGGGTTTGTGGCTATTACCTGCAACACTTCACCCTCATTATTGACCTGGATAATCCATGGGCCGAATTCATCACCAATCCAGTAGGTATCGCCCACCGGCTGGATCGATTCAATGTCGAAATCAGCACCGGTCAAAAATCGTCCGGGGGTGGCTTCATTCATAATAGGGAAGGGTACCTTACGGTTTGGGTCCGAGAGTTGAACGGTCTCCTCAATACTGACGCGTCCGGTGTCCCAGTCGGGCTTTATGATGTTAAACATCAAGATGATGTCGGAAGAGTTCGCCTTAGCGCCAAAGCCATTATCGGTTAAGACTAAAAAACGGTCGTCGCCAAGCGAGCGGATACCTGAAAATCCTTGCAGCGGCTGGCTGGGGAAAGGGAGCGCTAAACCTGTGTCTTGCACGTTAGAATATAGCTGCTCAATGCGTCGCTCTTTGCCAGTAAAGCGGCCTGAGGTGTTGTAGTGTTCAGCGGCACCGGATGGGGCCGCCACAAAGGTGCTTCCGGGCAGCTGAGCATGACTGGATAGGACGGCGGGAAATGCCTGCTGAGAATAAGCTGAATCCGTAAATACAAAGACCAATAAGGCCGTGGCGAGTATTGGTTTCATCATCACTATTTAACCTTTGCAAAGGAGATAAGATGTAGCAGAGCAGGCTCAGCTACATCTATCTTCTTCAACAACGGTGATAGTTGAATGACAGAAAGCAGATATTTTAAGTTCTGTCCGCTTTTACTATTGTGGCCAATGTTTTTGTTCAGTATTTAACCGTTCCACTGAGTAGCCTGAGCGAACACAAGAAACGCCAGCGCAATCAGCACCCATATGCAAAAGAGCGGGAAGAAGAACTTGACCCATTTTTGCCACGTCACCCCAGCCAGTGCCAGCGTGGCCATAAAGTAGCCTGACGTTGGGTAAAGAATATTGCCAATGCCGTCGCCGAGCTGGAAGGCCAGTACCGCGGTTTGTCGTGTGACGCCAATAATGTCGGAAAGCGGTGCCATCAGCGGCATAGTGACCAGTGCCTGGCCGCTACCGGAAGGCACAATGAAATTGAAGCCTAGCTGGGCAAAGAACATGCCAATGGCCGACAGCAATGTTGGCAGGCCGCCAACCAGATTGCCCAGCCCAAACACCAGCGTATCCATGATCTGTCCATCTTCCAGCATCACGGCGACGCCCCGAGCAACCCCGGCGATCATCGCGCCTACGAGCACGTCGCGAAAGCCTTGGTTGAAGCCTGCGCATATCTCGTCGGTGTTAAGGCCCGCGATCAGCCCCACCACAATCCCCATAATGATGAAAAGCCCGGCCATCTCCATCATGAACCAGCCTTGCTGTAACACGCCGTAAATTAGCATGCCAAAGAAGGCAAAGGCCGCGACTGACGCAAGCTTTTGACGGCCGCTAGCCAACAGTGCGCGGCCATTATCGGCATGCTGATAGAGCGAACGCTTTTCAGACTCGCCAGGGTCACTGCTGAGCAGACTAAAGGACGGTTCGCTATGTACTTTGCGGGCGTAGCGCATGACAAAGAAAATGGCCGCCGCCAGCATGACAATAAACGCGAAGATACGTAGCCCGTAGCCAGAATAAAGCGGGAGCGCCGATAGCTGCTGGCCTAAGCCGGTATTGATGGGGTTGAGTACGCCGGTAGTGAAGCCGACAGTAGTGGCACATAAAGCCACCGCCGCCGCCGTCACCGAGTCAAAGCGTAAAGCAATCATCAGCGGCAGGATCACCGGGACGTAAACCAGCGCCAACTCCTGGGTGCCAATAACGGTCGCGATGAGGGCAAATACGGTCATTAGCACCGGAATGGTCAGCAGGCTTTGTCGGGCAAAGCGCCTAGTTAGCTTATCGACACCAATTTCGATAATGCCGGTATGCCGCAACACCATGAACATGCCGCCAATCATAAAGGTAAAAAAGACCACTTCGCCGGCGCTCATCAATCCGTTGGGGATCGCCAGCATGAAATCGACAATGCCCACCGGGGAGGAAGCGATTTGCTCATAAGAGGTCGGGTCGATGGTGATGCGACCAGCCGGGCCTGGAACGCGCTCGAACTGCCCTGCAGGGACAAAGTGCGTGGCGATCGCCGCTAGCGCAATAAATATGAACAGAACGGCGTATATGTCGGGGATTCTACACCAGCTTTTCTTAGGCGCAGGGCGCTCAGGGGAGGGCGAAGGGGGGATTTGTTGGGACATGCGTTGCCTCGCGTTATTAAAGCCGCCCTTGAGGGCAGCTGTTGTTATAAATGCTTAGTTATAGATGCTTGGTTATAAATGCCTAGCGTGAGCCGAGCAATGACAGCATCTAGCGGCTAACGACCCACGGGTTCCAAACGATGAAACACAGCCGTTTGAAACACTGCCGTTTGAAACGCTGCCATTTGAAACGCTGCCATTTGAAACGCTGCCATTTGAAGCATGGTTCGTATGGTTTTAGAATTATGAAACGAAAGTTTCTAAAGAAGTTGCTATTGGGAGGAGTGTTTCACAAGGGCTTTGCTAAAGAGCACTGCAAAAGATCGCTTTAATGTGTGTGACGGATCTTGTATACAAGATGTCTTCTTAATTTTAATAGAATCAGATAGGGCCAATCATGCCAGCTACTTACTACGCCCCCACGGGCGGTCATCCGCCGCAAACGCAGTTAACCGCTGACCGCGCTGTTTTCACCGAAGCCTATGCGCTGATTCCTAAAGGCGTGATGCGCGACATCGTCACAAGCAATCTACCGTTCTGGGAAGGCACGCGCTTGTGGGTGCTCGCGCGGCCGCTGTCAGGCTTTGCGGAAACATTCTCACAGTACATTATGGAGTTGCAGCCCAAAGGCGGTAGTGATAAGCCTGAGCTTGACCCTCAGGCTGAAGGCGTGCTGTTTGTGGTGGAAGGTGAGTTAACGCTTACATTAGCCGGCGAGCGCCATACCATGGTGCCCGGTGGCTACGCGTTTATGCCGCCTGGCAGTGATTGGCAGGTACGTAACGAATCATCAGCAGTGGTGCGCTTTCACTGGATTCGTAAGTCCTTTGAGTTTGTCGAAGGGCTCGACGTGCCTAAAGCGTTTGTTACCAATGAGCAAGACCTTGCCCCTGTTGAAATGCCGGGCACCAACGGAAGCTGGGCGACGACGCGCTTCGTTGATCCTAATGACGTGCGTCACGATATGCATGTGACCATTGTGACGTTCCAGCCGGGCGGCGTTATTCCCTTCGATGAAACCCACGTGATGGAACATGGCCTTTACGTGCTGGAAGGTAAGGCGGTGTATCACCTCAATCAGCAGTGGGTTGAGGTAGAGGCCGGCGACTTTATGTGGCTGCGCGCGTTCTGTCCTCAAGCCTGTTACGCCGGTGGGCCAGGGCCGTTTCGCTACCTGCTATACAAAGACGTTAACCGTCATCCCGCTCTTCGTCTGAAATAACGTGTAAGGACCAATTCAATGCTTAAACTCACTGCTACACCGCTAACGGCAGAGGCGTTTGCTCCCTTTGGCGATGTGATTGATGCGCGCAACGCCGCGTCGTTCCCTATAAACGCTGGGCGCACCCAGCGCTATCATGATCTCGCCAAGGTTGAAACCTTGGGTGAAAATGCCCGCACGCTGATCAATATTTTTGTCAGCCAGCCGATCACACTGCCGCTTGAATTAACGTTTTTAGAGCGCCACTCCTTCGGCAGTCAGGCATTTATGCCCCTGCATGAAGAGCGCTTTATCGTAGTAGTGGCCGCTCCCGGCGAGCATATTAATCCGGATGAAGTGCGCGCCTTTGTGGCCGATGGCCACCAAGGCGTGAACTACCGCGCAGGCACCTGGCATGCTGTTCAATCGGTGCTAGAACGCGAAGGCCAATTTTTGGTGGTAGACCGAGGCGGTGACGGCAATAACTGCGAAGAGTTTCCCCTGGCGATAACCGTAACCTTGGAATAATCCGTGCCTGTGAGCAGTACCGCTGACATATAGAGCGCGTTAAACTGATAAGCTAGTGTTATTCAATAGAGTCTCGTTATCCAATAGCGTCACTACAGGCTAATTCGCATGGTGGGAATATTATGAGCGCACTGCACTTTTCTTCGATCCGTCGTACCAAAATTGTCGCCACACTTGGCCCAGCCAGTGATCGTGAAGGCGTATTGGAGGCCATGCTTGCTGCCGGCGTGGACGTGGTGCGTTTGAATTTCTCTCATGGTACCGCCGACGATCACCGCCGACGCTTAACTCAGGTGCGTGAAATCGCCGCGAAGCTAGGCCGCAGCGTTGCTGCGTTGGGCGACCTGCAAGGCCCCAAAATTCGTATTGCCCGTTTTCGGGATGGCGCGGTGGTGCTCAAAGAAGGCCAGCCGTTTATTCTCGATATGGCGCTAGACGGCGACGCTGGTGATATCCACCAAGTGGGCTGCGACTACACAACGCTGTCGCAAGACGTCGCCGAGGGCGATCGCCTGCTGCTAGACGACGGTCGCGTCGTTCTAGACGTTGCTCGCGTAAGCGGCCAGCAGGTGCATACCGTTGTGGTGGTAGGCGGCAAGCTTTCCAACCATAAAGGCATCAATAAACAGGGTGGCGGGCTCTCAGCGCCGGCGTTGACTGAAAAAGATAAAGAAGACCTGAAGACCGCCGTCGAGATTGGCGTCGATTACTTGGCTATTTCTTTCCCCCGCCATGCTGAAGATATGCGCGAAGCACGCCGCTTATTGGGCGAGGCGGGCAAAGATATTGGCTTAGTAGCTAAGGTTGAACGCGCTGAGGCCGTGGCGGATGACGCCACCCTCGACGGTATTATTGAAGCCTCCGAAGCGGTGATGGTGGCGCGGGGTGATCTCGGCGTAGAAATTGGCGATGCCAAGCTGGTCGGCGTGCAAAAACGCATGATTAAGCGGGCTCGCTCGCTCAATCGCGCAGTGATCACCGCGACACAGATGATGGAAAGCATGATTTCGGCGCCGCTGCCCACACGGGCAGAAGTGTTCGATGTGGCTAACGCCGTGCTGGACGGTAGCGATGCGGTAATGCTTTCCGCGGAAACCGCCGCAGGCGACTATCCGCTTGAAACTGTAGAAGCCATGGCGCGGGTTTGTTTAGGCGCTGAGCGTGAAAAATCCGCCCAAGAATCCGGCCACCGCATTCATGAAGGGTTTACTCGCCCTGATGAAACTATCGCGCTTTCAGCGATGTATGCCGCGAACCATATGACCGGCGTTAGCGCAATTGCCTGCATGACGTCTTCTGGCTATACGCCACTGATTGCCTCGCGTATTCGTTCCGGGTTGCCGATTGTGGGCTTAGCGCATAACCCTATCGCACAGCGCCGTATGGCACTGTATCGCGGGGTCGTGTCGCTCCCTTTTGATACGTCTGAAATGTCACCCACCGAGCTAAACGACCGAGCGCTTGAACTGCTGGTGAAAACCGGTATCTCAAAAACCGGTGATCATGTGATTCTTACTCGCGGCGATCACATGAACGCTCATGGCGGCACGAATACGATGAAGGTGATGGAGATTACCGACCAGCACGCTGAGCATAACGGCTAATAGACAGCATGGCTGGAGGCTGGCCTGCTGCTGATAGGTTCCCCATAAACTGGGGAGTTACGCGCATCATAAAAGGAAGTACGCATGGACTCTACGCGTCGCACGCTGCTTAAGGCGTCGTTATTGTTACCGCTGGCGGCACTGCTGCCGATGTCGTTACTTAGTGCAGTGGCGTGGGGGCAGGCGAAGCCAGCCGGCCTGCAAACGCTGGCGCTGGCCATTCACAGCGAGGGTGGCCCGCATCGTGTCGACGCTGAGGTGGCGGAAACGATTGCTCAGCGTCAGCGTGGTTTGATGGAGCGTGAGAGCATGCCCGAAAGCAATGGCATGTTGTTTCGGTTTCAGAGCGAACAGTCGGCTAACAATGCCTTCTGGATGTATCGCACGCTCATTCCCCTCGATATTGCCTTTATCGATGCCAATGGCCAGATTGTCGCCATCAATACCATGCCGCCCTGCGAGTCCTCTGAGCCAAGCCGTTGCCCTTCCTATCCGGCCGGTGCTGCTTATTACTCGGCGCTAGAGGTTAACGGCGGATACTTTGCCGAGCGGGGTATTAAAGTGGGTGACTGTGTGTCGATCCCTGACGATGCCGGTTTCTGCCAGCCCGCACCCTAAGCGAGACGGGGTGCGCGGCGAAATTTAATCACAATCAGCGCGATACCTGAGACCACCAATCCTCCCCCTATCAGCTTGTGCATGCCTAGGCTGTCGCCCATCAGCAGCGCGCCTAGGCCCACCGCAAACACCGGCGTTAGCAGCGTCATGGGAATGACGCGATTGATAGGATGGCGACGCAACAGTGCGTACCAAATCCCGTAAGCGACAATCGATGACATGACGGCGGTGTATATAATTGCGCCCCAGCCCACCCAGCTTGCCTGCTTAACTGCCTGCCATTGACCACTTTCAAATAGCCACGACCCCAGCGCTACCTGAGGCACTGCAAACAGCGCCACCCATCCAGCAAGTGCCAACGGGGCAATCGGTGGGCCGCGCTTAATTAACAGCTGCGAGACTGCCCAGCCTAGTGCGCTCAGCAGCAAGATAGTTAATGGCAAAGGCGACGGCAGCGTTGGCCCACCCGCAATCACGGCGATGCCTGCAAAGGAGAGCAGCAGTCCGACGATACGCTTAGGCCCCAGCCGCTCTTTAAGAAACACCACTGCCAATAACGTGGCAAACGGCGTACCCATCTGCACGAGCAGCGCGCCGGTGCCCGCTTCCGCGTGCTCTAAACCAATGAATAGCAGCGCAAAGTGCAGGCTTCCGAACGTCACTGATAGCAGCAGTAAAAACGGCAGCTGCGCACGCGCGACGGGATAAAAGGGGACTAGAAGCGCTGCGACCAGCATAAAGCGAATGGTGGTTATCAATAGCGGCGGCAGCTCTGCCACGCCCACTTTAATAACAATGATGTTTAACGCCCAAATAGCGATAACGAAGAGGCCGAGCAGCAGGTCGCGTAGGGGCACGTTGATGTCCATGGCAGGAAGGAAACAGATAGCCATTGTAACAGCTTGAGAGAGTGCCAAAATAATACAGCGACGGAGACTATCTTTGCCATGCCGACCATAGGCGCCTTTCTTTCGCGCGCTAAGCGAATACAATAAGTGTGGCTTAAACGAAAAGCCTCGCCATGGCTACGCTCAGGCATTCTAAATATACACCCCAAAAAAATAGATAAAAAAGGAATCACCATGACGCTGACACGCTCAATGGCTCGTTTGACTGCCGGCTTGGCCGGTGCGGCACTGCTTTCTGCCTCCCTTTCTGCTCAAGCCCGCGAACTTTCGGTTTCTACCGTATTGTCTGACGCGTTTCCCTGGGGGCAGGCGGCCGAGAAGTGGGCCGAATTAGTAGAAGAGCGCAGCGACGGTGAGCTGACGCTACGTGTGTATCCCAACTCCCAGCTGGTTTCGGGCGATCAGACACGCGAATTTTCTGCCATGCGCTCGGGGTTAATCGACGCTGCGGTGGGCTCGACGATTAACTGGTCGCCACAGGTGCCAGAACTTAACCTCTTTTCTTTGCCGTTTTTTATTCCTGATGAAGCCGCGGTAGATGCGGTGACCGGGGGTGAAGCGGGTGACATGGTCTTTGCAGCGATCGAATCGCGCGGCGTTATTCCATTGGCATGGGGCGAGAACGGCTTCCGCCAGGTGTCCAACTCACGCGGGGCGATCACTCAGCCCGATGATCTGGACGGCTTGAAGATTCGCGTGGTGGGTTCGCCTTTGTTCCAGGATACGTTCTCTGCACTCGGCGCGGACCCTACGCAAATGAGCTGGACCGACGCGCAGCCTGCGCTAACCACGGGAGCTGTCGACGGTCAGGAAAATCCGCTTTCCGTGTTTGACGTGGCGCGTATCGACCAAGTAGGCCAGGCGCATTTGACGCTTTGGAACTATATGAATGATCCGCTGATTTTTGCGGTGAATCAGCAGGTATGGGCGTCGCTGAGCGAAGAGCAACAAACTATGCTGCGTGAAACAGCCTTGGAAGCCGGTGAGTGGGAAATCGCCATGACCCGTGAAGAAGAGAGCGAGCGCTTGGCCGCCATCGAGGAGCGCGGTGTGACGGTAACGGAGCTTACCGATGAGCAGTATCAGGCCTTTGTTGAGGCCACGCAGTCAGTCTATGAAAAATGGGCG